>JBFJXA010000134.1:0-5784 GCA_041623375.1 Gammaproteobacteria bacterium
CAGATCCATTGACCTCGGAAGGGTAACTGGGCCTCAGTTTCGGCAAAAGCGGGGCCCCGCAGCGCCCTGCCGAGCATCCGGGCAAGGCGCCGCTACAGCGGCGAAATGCGCGCTTCAGCCGGCCTCGCGCGACGGGGCGATGCCGTAACGGTTGCGATAGGAGCGTACGCTCGGGAGGTATTGCGCATAGTCCTCGTCTTCCTCGAGGTGATCGACGAGGTCGGTCAAGGAAATGATGCTGCGAATCGGGATCTCTAGCTGCTGCTCGAGCTCGCGTACGGCTGACAGTCGATGGCGCCCGCCGATCTCCTCGCGATCGAGCGCTACGAGCACGCCCGCCGGCTTGGCGCCGGCCGACTTGATGAGATTGACCGCTTCGGTGACGGCCGTGCCGGCCGTTATGACGTCGTCGAGAATGAGCACGCGTCCGGCGATCGGTGCACCGATGCTCTGACCGCCTTCGCCATGGTCCTTCGTCTCCTTGCGGTTGTAGGCGAACGGATAGTCGCGGTCGTAGCGCTCCGCGAGCACCGCCGCTGTCAGCGTGACGAGCCCGATGCCCTTGTAAGCCGGCCCGAAGAGCATGTCGAACTCGAAGTCCATGGATTCTATTGCCGAGGCATAGCAACGACCGAGCTTCGCGGCGGCATAACCGGTGTTGAACAGGCCCGCATTGAAGAAATACGGGCTCATGCGTCCCGACTTGAGCTCGAACTCGCCGAACTTGAGCACCTCGAGCTCGAGGGCCAGCTCTAGAAATTGTGTCTTGTAGGCTTCCATGTTTGGTGCATTGGCTCCGGTATCATACAGCGCTTCTCGAGCGTTGGGAGTAACCGCCGATGAGGGCTGACGAGGGGCGGGCCGTATGCGCGCGCAAGGGGTGCGTGCCGTGCGTGTAATCACGTTTAACGCCAACGGTCTGCGCTCTGCAGCTCGTAAGGGTTTCTTCGACTGGTTTGCGCGACAGCGCGCCGACGTGCTTTGCGTTCAAGAGCTCAAAGCCCAAGTCGCGCAGCTCGACGGACGTCCATTCGAGCGTCGCGGCTTTCATCGTCAGATCGTCGCTGCTCAAAGGCCCGGCTACAGCGGCGTTGCGCTCTATTCGCGCGAGCAGCCTCTGCGCGTCGTCAAAGGACTCGGATCGGCCGAGTTCGATGCAGAGGGCCGTTACGTCGAAGCCGAGTTCGACAACGTCGTCGTCGTGAGCGTCTATCTGCCCTCTGGCTCCTCGAGTGAGGCGCGACAAGAGGCGAAGTTTCGTTTCCTGGATCTGTTCGAGGCGCATCTAGCCAAGCTAAGCCGGCGTCGCAAGCCCTACATCCTGTGCGGCGACTTCAATATCGCCCACCGGAAAATCGACATCAAGAACTGGCGCGGCAACCAGAAGAACTCAGGATTTCTTCCCGAGGAGCGCGCGTGGATGGAGAAGCTGCTCACGCACGGCGGTTTTACCGACGCGTTTCGGGTCGTGAATCAGGAGCCCGATCAGTACACGTGGTGGTCCAACCGGGGGCGCGCGAGAGAGAAGAACGTCGGCTGGAGAATCGACTATCACATCGTCAGCAATTTGCTGAAGGACAGCGTACGCGGCGCAGCGATCTACAAACGCAAATGGTTCTCGGATCACGCTCCGCTGACGATCGACTACGACCTCGGGTGAGCGGCATCGGTGGCGAGTTTCGGCGCATTGATCGATTCGCCGGTCTGCGACCACGGTGCAATGAACTTCAGCAGGACCAGGCCCGGAACCGCAAGAAGCACGCACAACAGATAGAAATTGAAGTAGCCAATCGCTTCGACGATGAAACCCGTGCTCGCGTTTGCGACCGTGCGCGGGACGGCCGTCAGGCTCGTGAGCAGCGCAAGCTGTGTGGCCGTAAAACGCATGCTGGTTTGCTTTGCCATGAACGCCCACAGCGCAACGGTTCCGAGACCCACGCCGAGATATTCGAACGATGCAACGGCAAAAAGCGCGACCAGGTTATTGCCGATTAGCGTAAGCGCGGCATATCCGAGAATCGAGACGATCTGCACGAAGCCGAATAGCCACAGAGCTCGGTTGATGGAGATTTTGAGCATGAGCAGGCCGCCAAGCGCCGTGCCAAGAATCGACGAGCCCAGTATCGCGAACTTCGCAACGGTGCCGATCTGTGTCAGCGTGAAGCCCATATCGATGAAAAACGGCGTTTGCAACGCCGTCGCCATGTTGTCGCCGAGCTTGTACAGAAACAGGAAGCTCAACACGAGAATCGCCGATCGGACACTATCGCGACTGAAGAACTCGACGAACGGCTCGATGACCGCTTCACGAACCGTGCGAGGCGCAATGCCTTCGTCGGCGGTCTCTGCCACCAGCAGCGTCGTCACTATGCCTACGGTCATGAAGAGACTGACGATCGGAAAGACGGCCGACCACGGCATGACGTCGGCCAACACGAACGCCAGGGACCCGGGAATCAGCGATGAGATCCGATAGGCATTGACGAATATCGAGTTGCCGGTGCCGAGCTCGTCATCGGACAGCATCTCCCGCCGATAGGCATCCAGTAGAATGTCTTGCGTGGCGCTGAACAGCGACGTGGCGAATACCAGCCACACGATCACAGACAGGTCCTGCGCTGGGTTGAGCGCACCGAATTGAACGATCGTCAGCAGCAGGAGGACTTGACTCGCCAGCATCCAGCCGCGCCGTCGGCCGAGAAACGGCAATCGATAACGATCGAGGAATGGGGCCCAGAGAAACTTCCACGTGTAGGGCAGCGTTACGATCGTGAATAATCCGATCGTCGCCAGATCCACGCCTTCCGTGCGCAGCCAACCGGGAATCAGTTGCGTCAGAACGTATAGCGGCATCCCGGAGGCAAAGCCCTGAAAGATGCAGATCACCATGCGCCGGGTGAAAAGAATCTCCTGCCAGGGCTTGGGCGATACGGTAGCTGCCTCGTCCATTACTCGAGTATCTTCCACGTGAGAACAGTATTCATCGACCGGCTCCGATGACGAACCATACAGTACGATTGTGCTCCGTGTCCGAGATCGCCGACCCGGGGGCGCTCGAGTTGAATTGGGGAGAAGGCGATTGGCCGCTGAGCCTGTTCGTCGTGCGCCGCGGCGGCGAGGTTCGCGCCTACGTCAACCGTTGTCCGCACGCCGGACACGAGCTCAACCTCAGGCCGAACGAGTTTCTGACTCGAGAGGGCGATTTGATCATGTGCCGCTCGCACGGCGCGCAGTTTCGTATCGACGACGGGCTGTGCATGGCGGGTCCATGCCCCGGCGAGTCGCTCGAATCGATCGACATCGACATCGTCGACGGGGTCGTTCGCGCTGAGCCTGAGACGCTGGATCGCCTCGTCGTCGCCGCTCAGACCCGCCGATAGTAGAGATCCCAGACCTCGTGGCCGAGGGTTCTGCCGCGCCGCTCGAACTTCGTCGGCGGCCTCGCGCTCAAACGTACCGACGCGGCGGCAGCGGCCGTCAACGCCTCGAAATGATCGCTTGCCGCCATGACGTCGGTCGTATGCTCGGCATAGCTGGCCCAATCCGTGGCGATGTGGAGCAATCCGCCCGGCGCGAGCACGCGCGCGAGCGCCGCGATGAACGGTGGCTGCAGCAGACGGCGCTTGTGATGGCGTTTCTTCGGCCAGGGGTCCGGGAAAAAGATTCTGATAACGTCGATGCTCGCGTCGGCGAGTTGCCGGTCCAGCACCTCCACGGCATCGCGAGCGATCAGACGTACGTTGTCGAGGCCCGCGCGTTCGAGCAGCATGAGCAGATGACCGATCCCGGGATCGTGCACCTCGATGCCGATGTGATTGATCTCGGGATGATTCGCCGCGGACGTCAACAGCGCCTCGCCATCGCCGAAGCCGATCTCGAGCACGACGGGGGCGGATCGGTCAAACACCGTTGCCAGGTCCAGCGGGCGATCCGCTGAGTCGACGCCATAGCGCGGCCAGATCTCGTCGAGTGCGCGGCGTTGCGCGCGCGTCGTGCGACCGGGTCGGCGCACGAAGCTGCGGATCTTGCGGTGATGGGCTTCGCTCACGCAGCTAGTCTACGGAATAAACCCGGCTCGGGTCGGGGTTATACTCACGCTTCTCTCTCGTGCCGGGCTATGAACGCAGCCAACGTCAAAGCGGATTTCCCTTGCCGGCTCTGTGGCGGCAACGATTTGTCTCTGTACCATGTCATGGGTAACGACAGTCAGTTTCGTTACTTCAAGTGCGGGCAATGCCGACTCGTGAACTACGATCTCTCGACGGGGCTCGAGCAGGAGCACTACGACGAGCCGGACAAGGATCCAATGGACGATTCCGAACGATGGAATCTCGACAAGGACCAGTCGTTCCGGTTCGTTGCCAGGTATCTCTCGCCGCCGGGCCGCCTGCTCGATATCGGCTGTGGCAACGGCAGACTCATGTACCTGGCGCGCCGCGCCGGCTGGGACGTCAAAGGCCTCGAGCTGTCTCCCGTCATGGCGAAGCTCGTGAGGCAGCGGCTCGGCGCTGCGGTCGTCGTCGCAGATTTTCTCGAAGCCGCGCCCGAGACCATAGACGCAGGAAAGTTCGACGTAATCTGTCTGCGTCACGTGCTCGAGCATTTGCCCGACTGCCTGTTGGCCATGCGCAAGATCAGGGCGCTGCTCGCGGCCCGCGGCCACGTGCTCATCGAGCTACCGAACGTCGAGTCGATATCGAAAAAGCTCAAGCGCTTTTTGACGCGTCGTGGAATACGCAAACCCGTGTATCCCGAGGATATGGCGATTGGCCATGCCAACGAATTCTGCCGCGCGTCGTTCGAGAGACTGCTCGACGCGACGGGTTTCGAGCTCTTGCGCTGGGAGACTTACTCGCGCAAGCCACTCTCCAACTTTGTTTATAACCACATCCACGTGGGCAGCAACGCGCGCGCCCTGATCAGGGCCGCGTAGCCGTTCTCGATCTACTGCGTCTCGATTGGCCCAGCTAAGTGCGAGCGCTGCGTGCAGGCTCAGTCAACGCTTGCCTGCGAATGAAGCTGAGCGCGCGGCCCGTACGGGATAGTCCGAAAATCTCGTAACCGGTGTCGCTGAGCCTGGCGATAGGCTCCAGCGTTCGCCATTGTTATCAATCAAGTGCCGGATTAGTTCGCAAACCAGCGCAGGGCGGCTGTCACAGCGACGGCCCGGGCGGTTCGCGCGTTGGCTTTCGGGTCGGTTCAGACGCGGCGAAAGGGCTTTTCGCTTCTGTCCTCGGCGTTCGAGCGCCAGGCGGCGCGGTGCCGGGCGCCGGCTTCCTGGGGCGGGGCTGAGCGCCCGTGGTACCAGTGAGCCCCATCCGTCGATCGCCGGCCCGCGTCCTCGCGATCGCCGAGCAACGCGAAAAGCGGCTGCCGACCGCCGGCGCGTCGCAAGCCTCGTACGCGAGACGTCATGCGCGCACCCGCACGCAATAGCCGCCGCGCGCTGAAAGGTTGTGCGATCGTCCGTCCTGCATGCGTCTGACCTGTCCGCGAGTTCGTGATCGCTCGGCGCGTTTCGCCGAGCCCGCGCCGAATATCCAAGCAAGTAACATACCGGGTAGAGCAACTTGCGTTCTATTCAGTCGCTTACCGTTCGAGCTCGCGAGACTCGAGAGAGCGGATGTCAAGAAATCCGGCGCCATCTGAACATAATGCAATGCGCTTCTTGCGCGCTGGCCGTACTCGGAGGCGCGCTACTCGCGATCCGTCGAGGCGGGGTCGTATCCGCACGTCGGACAGGCTGTCGATATGACGTGCATACGGCGCGTCTGCTCCTCGCCG
>JBFJXA010000135.1:0-5697 GCA_041623375.1 Gammaproteobacteria bacterium
CAGCTGGAGCCATCGGGCGCGACGGTCGCGAGCTTGATCTCGATCGCGTAGACGGCGCTCGCGCTCAGCGCCCCGGTGACGATGACCGCCAGGCCGAGGACCTTCATGGCCGCAAACGTCGAGGCGGCTGTCATGCGCATCAGAAATACTCCGTTGACGTGTCTAGCAAGACTTGCGCCTCGCGCTTGGCCAGCACGTTGAACAACGTACGACCCGGTGATGCTACCGGCGCGGCGAGGACTTCCTCGAGCAAGCGATCGTGCAGGTCCTGATCGAACATCATGCGTGCGTAGCGACGTGCATATTCTACCTTGGCCGACAGGTCCTGGCCTCCCGAAAGTTCGATCGACCTCTCAAAATGAGCTTTTGCGACGTCGGGCAGCCCGCCGAGTGCCGGCGGGCGCAGCGCATTGAGAATGCCGAGATAGGTATGAACGCCACCGTTGTCGTGGTCTTCATCGAGCGCCAGCAGCCGCTCCATGGCCGCCTGGACCCACGGCAGCTCCGCCACGGCGGTCCAGTCGCTGCTCGTCGCCTCGAGATGGCTGAGCCAGCTGACCGCATACGCATACAGCGCTTCGGCATGTCGGGGTCGAAGACCCGCGAGCGCGGCGACGAAATCGTCGTAGCTCAATCCGTCCCAGCTGCAGGCAGGCTCGTACTCCCGGCACAGCGCACGCGCCCCGTAGCGGCGTGCCTTTGCCGTCAGCACGACGGCGCGCTCGGGATCGGGCTCGAAACGCGAGCCGTAAAGCGCGAACAGTTGTGCCCCGCCGGCAAGCAGACCCGCACTATCCGGGTCTTGCGCAATCAAGCCATCGGCGATCAGTAGATATGCCGGCAGGCCCTGCTCGATGATGACGGGGTCGTCTTGATTGAGAATCGCGGCCGAGAGCGTATTAGCGGCGCGATTGCCGACGAACGCGGCGCAGCCCGCACAACTGACCGCCAATACGGCACACAACGGTAAACGGGCGCGGCGCAACCAGTCTCGGCTCGACCCAAATTGAACGGTTGGGCCCACGACGCCCGTTATTGCCGCCGTTAGATTTTTTCCTTGATACGAGCCGACTTGCCGCTTCGCTTCCTGAGGTAGTAGAGCTTGGCCCGACGAACGTCGCCACGCCGCTTGAGCTTGATGTCGGCGATCGCCGGACTGTGCGTCTGAAAGACGCGCTCGACGCCCTCGCCGTGCGAGACCTTGCGTACCGTGAACGATGAATTGAGTCCACGATTGCGTTTGGCGATAACGACGCCCTCATACGCCTGCAGACGCTCGCGGTCGCCTTCCTTGACGCGCACTTGCACGACGACTGTATCGCCCGGAGAAAACTCCGGGACGTCCTTTTTGAGCTGCTCGTTTTCGAGCTCCGTAATCACTTTAGACATGGCTCAATCCTCGTACTCCTGGCGCCGCGGCGCCGCTCCGACGCCATCGCAGGCGCAAAGGTTACCGTGACCCCGCCCCGATGGCTATTACCAATCGCTCATAGGCCGCTCGGCCCAGCGCCGGGGCCGTGCTCGGCGATGAACTCCTCCAACAACGCGCGCTCCTCGGCCGTCATCGTGCGCGCGCGCAGCAGGCCCGGACGGCGCTGCCACGTTCGCCCGAGGGCCTGCTTGAGCCGCCACCGCCGAATGGCCTCGTGGTGCCCCTCGAGCAGCACCCTGGGGACGCGCAGATCATCGATGCACTCCGGGCGCGTGTACTGTGGGTAGTCGAGCAAGCCCGTCGCAAATGAATCCTGGCGTGCCGAGTCCTCGTGACCGAGCACGCCGGGCAGGAGCCGGGCCACTGCGTCGATGACGACCGCCGCCGCGAGCTCGCCGCCGCTCAAGACGTACTCACCCACGGAGAGCTCCTCGAGGCCTGCGTGCTCGACGATGCGTTCGTCGACGCCTTCATAGCGGCCGGCGACGAGCAACAGGCCAGGTGCGGCCGCAATGTCCTCGACGAGCGACTGATCGAGCACGCGGCCCTGCGCGCTGAGCAGAAACGCGCGGCTTCCGGCGGGCAGATCGACACGCGCACTGCGCACGGCATCGCGCAGCGGCTCGTACTTGAGCACCATACCCGGCCCGCCGCCATAGGGACGGTCGTCCACCGTTCGATGCGCGTCCGAGGCGAAGTCGCGCGGTGAAACGTGGCGCACGTCGATGCGTCCGCGCTCGCAGGCCCGGCCAACGACACCACTGGCGGCGACAGGCTCGATGAGCTCGGGCAGCAGCGAGACGACTCGAATCGGGTACATGACCGCTTCAGCCCGCTCAGAACGCCGGATCCCAGTCGACGACGACGGTACCCGCCTCGAGATCGACAGACTGCACGACCTGCTCCTTCACGAACGGAATCAAGCGCTCTTTATCACCGATGACGACCATGACGTCATTGCTCCCTGTGGAGAACAGACGATCGATCGCGCCGAGATCCACGCCCCCGCGCGTCACGACCCGCAGGCCTTCGAGATCGGTCCAGTAGTATTCCCCGTCCTCGCAAGGCGCAAGCTCACCCCGCGCGACAGAGACGTCTGCGCCGGCCAGCAGCGCAGCCGTATCCCGGTCATCGACGGAGGCCAGCTTGACGACGACCTGACTGCCATGGCGGCGGCCCTGCTCGACCCGGACGCAGCGCCGCTGGCCATCTTTCTCGAGCGACCAGGTCGGAAAATCAACGATGTTCTCTCGGGGATCGGTGTAGGAGTACACCTTGACCCAACCCTTTACGCCCCAGGGACCGAGCACACGGCCCAGCCTCACCCGATTGTCAGCCCTGCCACGCATCGTGGATGGCCACAGACGCTTGGCCGGCTTAGGACGCCTCGGCTTTCTCTTGCTGCTTCATGAGGCTTGCGACGCGCACCGACGGTTGCGCGCCCTGCCCGACCCAATAGGCGGCACGCTCGAGGTCGATCTTGAGCTTCGTCTCGCTACCGACTGCAATCGGATTGAAGTAGCCGAGCCGCTCGAGATAGCGGCCGTCTCGTTTGCTCCGGCTGTCCGTGACCACGATGTGGTAGAACGGGCGCTTCTTGGCCCCGCCGCGCGAAAGACGAATAGTCACCATAGCTCAAACTCGCTGAATTCGTTGCCGAAATCCACAGCGGTCGCGTGCGGCGACCGCGCTCCAGAAGCGCGCATTCTACTGTATCGACACGAGAAAAAAAGCCTTTTGGGACCACCTCGCGCGGGCGCCGCACCTCAGCGGCCGGGTCGCCCGCGCGGCAGGCCCCGACCGGCCAGCGCACCGCCGAGGAGCCGCTCGACGCCCCCGGACTTGGACATGCGTTTCATGGTTTTCGCAAGCGTCTTGTGCTGCTTGAGCAACCGATTGACATCCTGCACGGCCAGGCCTGCACCGGCCGCGATTCGCCGTTTGCGGGACCCGTCGATGAGTCTGGGTTGGCGGCGCTCCTTCGGCGTCATCGCGTTGATGATACCGATCTGCCGTCGAATCTGGCGTTCGTCGAAGCCCGCTTGCGCGACCGCAGCCGGATTCACGCCCGGGAGCTTGTCGATGACGCTATCGATGCCGCCGAGCTGCTGGAGCTGCTCGAGCTGGCCGCGAAAGTCCTCGAGATCGAGCTCGCGCCCGCGCTTGACCTTTCTCGCGACCTTCTCGGCCGCGCGCTGATCGACCTTGCGTTGCACGGTCTCCACGAGCCCGACGACATCGCCCATGCCGAGAATTCTCGAGGCCATGCGCGCCGGCACGAACGCCTCGAGCGCGTCGAGGCTCTCACCCGTGCCAACGAGCTTGATCGGCACACCGGTCACTTCGCGCACGGAGAGCGCAACGCCGCCGCGCGCATCGCCGTCGGCCTTGGTCAGGATGGCCCCGGTCAGGTCGAGCGTGTCGTGAAATGCGCGCGCAGCGTTGACGGCATCCTGACCTGCCATGGCATCGACGACGAACAACGTCTCGGCGGGCTTCACGGCGGCCTGAATCGCGCCGACCTCATGCATGAGGGCCTCATCGACGTGGAGCCGACCGGCCGTGTCGACGATGAGCCAGGCGTAGCCGCCGCGCGTTGCCTCGGCTACGGCGGTCTCGGCGATCGCCACAGGTTCATCGCTATCGGGCTCGGCGCACGCGATATCGAGACTGCGGGCCAGTGTCGCAAGTTGCTCGCGCGCCGCCGGACGATAGACATCCGTGCTTACGAGCAGCACGCGATCTTTGCCGTTCCTCGACAACCGGCTCGCGAGCTTCGCGGCAGTCGTCGTTTTACCGGCGCCCTGCAGTCCCGCGAGTAACAGCGTGGAAGGACGACCCGCGCGGCGAATCTCAGCCGCTTCACCGCCGAGCACCGTGATGAGCTCGTCGTTGACGATCTTGACGAAAGCCTGCCCCGGGTCGAGGCTTCGGGCGACCTCCTCGCCGAGTGCCCTGCGCAGCACACGCTCGACGAGGGCCTTCGCGACGGGCAGTGCGACATCGGCCTCGAGCAGCGCCATGCGAATGCGCTGCACGGTGTCACGCACGTTGTCCTCACTGATGCGCCCGCGGCCGCTGAGCTTTTGGACGACGCCGCTGAGGCGCTCTGTGAGAGTCTGGAACATCGTCAGATCGTCGGGCTACCCGCGAGAGGCGCCGAGCCTAGCACGCGGCCGCGGGGCAGACGAGCGCAGCGGCTAACGAGATGCGGCGGCAGCAATTGGCCTACAGGCTGCACCAGCGGCCACGAGGGCGGGCCTGACGCACCTGAAGAAGCGCCGATAAGTGTCGCCGTCTGCAAAAGAAATTCGCGGCTTCTGAGGGCCCTCGGAACGCCGTGGCGCTCGCGCTGCGCTGGTCGCACGCGCGTAGTCGATTTGGCATAATGTGTGGTCTAGAGTCGTGATCGTGTCCGTGCCCCGGTCCGGGCACGGGGGAGAATCCAAGTGAGCTATTCGCGCGCGGCTTTTGCCTGCAGTTTGCTGGTCAGCAGCCTCGTCTGCGGCGGGTGTGCCTCCTTCGTGGAGACGCTGTTCGACTCCCGTAACGGCCCTACTCCTTTGCAAACCGGCGACAAACGCGCGTATAGCTCATTCGGACTGCAACCGGACGTCTATACCACTGTGGCGAAGGTTCGAGATGCAGGCGCCGTGACCCGCCTAGCCAGTCGCGCCGTGCGGCTGCCGAAACGACCTGTCGGGGCGGTCACGGCTTACGAGTACCAGTTGCCGCAGAGCTGCGGAAGCCACCGCTTTCGCGTCTACGAATTCGAGCAGACGCAGATTCTCGAATATCTCTACGACCGGCCCGATGGCGGTCAGGATCAGATTCGCGACTATGTCGAAGGCCCGAGCGCGTTCATCAAGCCGGGGCTCTGGACATCGTTCGACCATACGCGTAGCGGAATGAGTCAGATGCGCACGGACGTTGTGCGGACACGCTCGAATCTCGTACCCAGCGTCTACTCGAGAGGACTCGTCTCGGGGCTGGCAGAAATGACGAAGCACGATCTCGATGTCGCGTACCGGCGCGCGCTCATTTTCGCGGAATACTGCGACAGCAGCGGGTCAACGGAGCTCGTCGCGGCCAATTAACCCGATGCATGCCTCCGCAGCAGAGCTCCAGCCGGACGTTCGCTCGGTGCTGCCTGGCACGAACGTGTGCGGTAACTCCTACTGTTGTGAAGTGCCCAACACGCGAATCGCGGCTAGCGAGCGTAGAACCCTTGTGCGCAGAGAGAGCGGCCGTCGCACGCCCGTCGA
>JBFJXA010000136.1:0-5674 GCA_041623375.1 Gammaproteobacteria bacterium
CGTATTGACTTGATCCAGTGGGCTGAAACGCTGCTGATCGTAGGTCCGATTGATCATGAGCCAATCCGACGAATCCGGATTCAGCAGCATCTCGTCATCGACGGACCGAAACGCATCCGACTGACCGATCGCCTCGAGCGCAACGGCGGCGAGCATCGCCACCCCTAGTTGCAATATCCGCCTCATGACTTCCCCCTTCTTATTGGTTGTCTAGCCGCCAGCTCGACCCAGTGTATCGCTAATCGGCCGCGACCAGCCAGTGCCATAGCGACTGGGCAGGCGCGCTGTTGCGCGGCGCCAGGTTTGCGCCAACGGCGATAGACACGGCCGATCAGATGAGGCCGAGTCGCCTCGGCAGAGGCACGAGGCACGCATCGACGCGGAATCAGACGTTGCGCTCGCTCAGAGTCTTGAGCACCTCGTAAACGGCGGCCGTATCCTCGTGACCGCGGCCGGCTTCGACAGCGGCCGTATAGACGGGCGCGGATGCCGAGAACAGCGGCGTCACGACGCCGTGCTTCTCTGCAAATTCGCGAATGAGCTGCATGTCCTTTTGCCAGACCTCGAGCTTCATCGTTGCGGGCTCGTAGTCCTCGCTGACCATGAGCGGTCCCCTGAGCTCGAAAACGCGAGAGTTGCCTGCGCCGGATCCAGCAACCTCGTACAGAACTTGCGGATCGAGCCCGCTGCGTACGCCGAGCAGCATCGCCTCGGCCGTGGCGACGTTGTGGACTGCGACGAGCAAATTCGCCACGAACTTCATCTTCGTGCCGTTGCCGAACTCGCCGAGATAGGGGCATGCGCGACCGAAGCCGAGAAACACTTTCTCGCAGGCTTTGCAGCTCGCCTCGTCGCCGCTCGCATAAATGACCAGATCGCCGACGGCTGCTTGTGCGCCCGTCCCGCTCAACGGGCAGTCGAGCAGCAGGATGCCACGCTCGGCCAGCCGGTCGCGGCTCGCGACCTTGGCGTCGATCGGCAATGTGCTGAGCTCCGCAACGATGAGACCGTCGGTATCCGTCTCCGGCAGACCTGCGAGATCATCCGTCACTGCCTCGAGCGCAGCTACGCTCGGCAGGCTCGTTAGCACGATGCTCGAGCGTGCCGCGACCGCGCCCGCAGACTCCAGCACGTCTACGCCGTTGCCCTCGGCTTCACGCTGTCGATCGGGATCAGGATCGTAACCGCAGACTTTCTGGCCGGCAGCGACCAAATTGCGGGCGATCGCACCGCCCATGATGCCTAAGCCGATGACACCAACCATCGATACTCCTTTGCGCTCGGTTTTCAGCTAGAGCGCGGCGATTGCCGCCGCAAGCTCGGCGTATTCCCGCCCGAGTGCGCGACGCTCGGCCTCGTACGGCTCGCCGTCGAGATATTCCGTGTTCTCGCCGAGCTGCGCCATGGCGGCCTGATAGTCCGGGTCCGACTGCAGCTGCGCGAACGCGGCGCGCAGGCGCGCGATTCGATCCGCGGGCGTCGCGCGCGGCGCCATGACGGCGCGATGCATATAGCCCGTCGAAGGCGAAACGCCGACCTCAGCGAGCGAGGGCACGTCCGGAATCGTGCGTTCCGAGCCTGCCGTCGCGAGTATCCGGATGAGCCCCGCCTCGACGTCGGAGAGGATCGTCGCCGGGAACGCCGCCGACACGTCCACGTCGCCGGCTAGAAGCGCAGCCTTCGCCGGGCCGCCACCGCGGTACGGCACCATGCGCAACCGCAGACCTCGGTCTTTCATTATCTGCGCACCGGCGACGAAGAACGCCGCCCAGAGGCCGCTGTGCGACATCTTGAGCTCGCCCGGGTGCGCCCGGGCGTCGGCCTCGAAATCTGCCCACGTGCGATACGGGCTGTCGCCGCGCACGATGATGCCCACCTGTCCGTAGTTTACGCGCGCAACGGCGACGAGATCTTCGGTCGTATCGTAATGCCGGGTCCCGAACGTGTGCTGGTAGAGCTGATCGCGGTAGTTGTCCGTGAAGATCAGCGTGTAGCCGTCGGGCTGAGCCTGCACGGCCTCGAGCGTACCTTTCTGGCCGGCTTGCCCGGGCACGAGCTTGATGACGATAGGCTGGCCCAGATAGCGCTGAATATAGGTCGTGAACACACGCGCGTTGAGATCATGCGACCCGCCGGCCGCATAGGGCGTGATCAGGGTGATGGGCCGTTCGGGAAACTGCGCGAGGGCTGGGCCGGTCGAGATCAATAGCCCGATCAGGCTGCCGGCAATTATTCCCGGCAGATTCTTCAGGAGAACTACGAATAATCTAATCATCTATCCTCCCCGTATGAGCTCCTGTCTGCGCAGACGATTCATGCGCAAACCGATCAGCGTACCGAGAATGGGTGTGGCAACGACGATTGCCGTCATGCCCAGCCGCTCGGTCAACGCAAACTGTAGAAAATTGTCGCCGGCCAACGAGACGGTCTGGCCGAAACTATACTCGAGCTCGCGGCCGAGAATGAATCCCATGACCATCGGCATGACGTCGAACGACGCTCTCCTCGCGGCGAGCCCGAGCACGCCGAAGCCAATCAAAGTAATCAGGTCGAACGGATTGCTGCGCGCCAGATACGTGCCCGTGAATGCGAGCATGATCGTTATCGGTATCAGCAACGATTTTTTGATCGTGACGACACGGCTGAACAACGGAATCGTGTAGTAGCCGATTACCCAGAAAATCAGGTTCGCAAACAGCATGACGATCAGAATTGCGAACACGATCGATCCGCTCGTCTCGAAGAGCGTAGGCCCCGGCCGCAAACCCTGCATCATGAAAGCACCGAGCAACAAAGCCGTCACGTTGTCACCCGGAATGCCGAGTGTCAGCAGCGGCACCATCGTCGGGCCGTTGACGGCATTATTCGCCGATTCGGCCGCGGCCACCCCGTCGATGTCACCTTTGCCGAAGGTCTCCGGATGCTTCGACGCGTTCTTCGCTGCGATGTAACCCATCATCGCCGCAACGGTCTGACCGAGGCCCGGCACGAGGCCGACGGCTGTCCCGATGCCCGTCGAGCGAAATATCGTACGTAAGGAGGCCTTGAGCTCCGGCCATGACAGCCGTTCGCCGACGAGGCTCGCAATGCGCCCGCGCTGCCTGTCACCCGTGCGGACCGCGTTGAAGATCTCCGGCAACGCAAATAAGCCGATCAGCATCGGAATCAGATGAAATCCGTCATAGAGCTCGGTCGTGCCGAACGTGTAGCGCTCCATGGCCGAGAACGGGTCTGCGCCGACGAAGCTGAGCCAGAATCCGACGCCGAGCATCAGCAGTCCCTTGAGCACGGGGCCTGTTGCCGTGACTGCGACGATGACGAGACTCATAAACATGATCGCCGCGATCTCGGGCGGACCGAATCCGAGCACGATGGCGGCTACCGGTATGATCAGGACGATCGTCAGGAGGTCGCTGATGAAATCCGATATGACCGATGCCGCAAGGCCCATGTCGAGCGCTTTGCGCGCTTGGCCTTTCTTCGTGAGCTCGTGGCCGTCCATGACTGTCACGACCGACGCCGCCGTGCCCGGCATCGAGATCAGAATGGCCGGAACGCTGCCGCCGTAAATGCCGCCCTTGTAGACACCGATCAGGAACGGAATGCCGATCAGCGGATCGCCGACGAGAAACGCGACCGGCATGAGCACGGACATGCCCATCGTCGTCGTGAACCCCGGCATTGCGCCCATGAGCATGCCGAGCAGCAGGCCGGCGCTCACCCACACGAACGTATCGACGCGCAGCGCAGCCTCGAAGCCGGCAAGTAGTGCTTCAAGCATTAGAAGCTCGGTAATAGGCCAAGCAAAGGCACGAGCACGGACTCGATGGCGTCGAGCTCGGGGAGCGACGTGCGCAGAACGTGCGTGACGAGCACGTAGATCACGAACGGCAATCCGATACTGAATCCGATGATCTGCGCGATGCTGTCGTTGCCGACCAGCAGCGACGTTCCGAGCATCAGCACGAACATCGTCGTCAGGAACCCGAGCGTGTTGAGCGCAAGCGCACAAACGACGACGAGCGCGAGAAATCCGAGCAGGCGCTTAGTGCCGCCGTCGTCGTCTGCGAGTGCCGGCTCGAGCTCTACTTCGAGGTCGTCCGCACCGCGGATACGATTGGCGATAAAGAACCCGGCGACCACGACGATGCCGAACAGCACGAGGCCCGGAAAGAGCCTCGGGTTCAGTGGCGAGATATCGCTGCTCAGCGCAATCGGCGGCTCGGCAATGAGCCATTGGCCGAATACGAGCGCAACCGTAGCGAGCAGTAGTACCGCTGCGACGAGCCGAAAGTCAGCTTTGCGGAACACGGCGGCTCAAACGTCGATCTGATCCGCCGCCGCCGCTACGCGACGGCCGCAGCGGAGGCCGTCTTACGCTCGAGCGGCAACGCGATCGACTCGTTGCTGTCGGCGGACATGTCTGCCGCGATATAAAGCTCCATGACGGCCCGTGCCTGCTCGGCCGTCGCCATGACCGGCCGGTCGAGCGCGATGGCCTCGATGAAGTGCACGGTCTCGTTGTGCATCGGCCCCGCGAAGACGTGGCCTACCGGCTCTCCAGGCATCGAGGACATCGGTAAGCGAATTCCATTCTCGAGCGTATTGAAGATGACGTCGCGATGCGTATCGTCGATGACGAGCATACCCTCAGTGCCGGTAACCTCGATCCACGTTCCGGAATAATTCGGGTGACCGGGCGGCATCGTCCAGCCCGATCCGATCGTCAGCACGACGCCGTTGTCGAGCGTGACGATCATCCACTGGGCATCCTCGAGCCCCGTGACGTCCTTCATCACGCCATAGGCCGACTGCGAGTAGATGCGCACGGGTTTGGCCGGCTCCATGCACCAGAGCAGAAAGTCGAGGTCGTGCGTCGCCTCCATCGCAGCGGGCGACAGCTTGATGCGACCGCCGATCTTGTTGCCGAGCCCCCGCGTAATGTGGCGGCTCACGAGGGCGCATACGGGGTCGCCGATCGTCCTATCGAGGAGGCTCTTCTTCGCATACGCGAATTTCGGATTGAAGCGTTGCGAGTAGCCGATAGCGAACTTGCACTCGTTCTTATTGGCGATCTCGATGAGCTCGTCCGCTTCGTCGAGCGTCAGCGCAAGCGGTTTCTCGAGAAACACATGTTTACCGGCCTGCAGCGCTTCCTTGGCCATCGGATAATGGGTTGTCTCGGGCGTCGCCGAGATGATGATCGCATCGATATTGTCTCGCGCGATGACCTCCCGGTAGTCCGTCGTGGCCGACGTCGGGTTCGTCTCGGCCTTGACCTCGGCCAGGCGCGCCTCGTCGATTTCCGCCAGATGCAGCTCATCCACGAGCGCGCTGCCAGCGCACGTGTTCGCGCGAATACCGCCGCACCAGCCCGTGCCAATCAAGCCAATATTGATCTGTTTCATGTCCTACACCTCGAGAAAACGCTTAGATCTACTGTAACACGGTCTCGGGCAACCACGCGGCGAGCCCGGGGAAAACCAAAATCGAAATAGCGACCCCTAACATAACGATCCAATACGGGATCGCGCCCCTGAAAATCTCCTGTAGCGTGACGTCCGGATCCGGCACCGCGGCCTTGACCGTGAAGATCAGCAGACCCATCGGCGGCGTCAGCAGACCGGCCTCGATGATCAAGATGCCGTAAATCGCAAAGGCAATCGGGTCGAAG
>JBFJXA010000137.1:0-5635 GCA_041623375.1 Gammaproteobacteria bacterium
GCTCCGTGGAATCCAGGAGCTGCGGATGCAGCACCGGATCCTGCGCACGCTGCTCGAGCAGCCAGAACACGGGCGCAACGAGGATCGCGATCAGGAGAAAAGGCCAGACCGTGAGCGCCGACAGGCTCGCGCCAAAATCCCCGCCGTCGAGGGAGCTGAGCCCGAAAGCAAGCGCGGCGAGCATGACACTCAGGGAAACTGCCCCGAGGAGATCGAAAGGCCGCGTCCGTCTCTGCACGGCCCCGGGTAAGACGCGTCCTGCCTGCCACAGGACGACGGCAGCGATCGGTACGTTGATCAGGAATAACCAATGCCACCCGTAACGCAGCAGGATGCCACCGAGCAGCGGTCCGAGCAGGAACGCCACACCGAAAACGGCCCCGACGAGTCCGAGCGCACGACCACGACGCTCGGGTGGGAACGTATCGCCGATCACCGCAGCAGCGACCGGAAAGATTCCGCCTGCGCCAAACGCCTGAATCGCGCGACCGAGCAACAGGATACCGAAGCCCGGTGCACTCGCAACGACGACAGATCCTGCTGCAAACAAGAAGATATTCGCCATATATACGCGGCGTCGCCCGAATCGATCCGACAGCTTCGCCATGAGCGGTGCGCCGAGCAGGTGGAACAGGATGTAGATATTGAAGATCCACGACAGCGCGCGGCTATCCAGATCGAAGTCCGACTGAATCGCCGGCAACGCCGGCCCGACGATTGCGATGTCGAGCGCGCCGATCAATACACCCGCGAACAGCACGGCCAGGACGCGATTGCGTGCGGCGGCGTCGACGTCAGGGCCCACGGGGCGTTTCCAAATGAAGAAATAACCTCATAAAAACACTGTAATCTATTATTTTATATAATATTTTAATCGTCCTTCGGTATCCGATAGCCGTCCGACCGTGCATCGGCGCAACACCGGGCGCGACCCGCGTCCGCGGCAGATCATACGTGTGCGCGAGAGTCCATACACTCTTGTGCGCGCACAGCAGATATGCGATACCAGAACCCATGGCTGCGATAGGAAGAAATGCGCCTTGCCCGTGCGGCAGCGGTAAGAAGTACAAGCGCTGTTGTGCGTTGAAGAAGAATCAGACGTCCCTGCAGCTGCGTCTGGTCATCGGGCTCGTCGCGATCAGCCTGCTCGGCGGTCTGATCCTCATCTTGACGTCGATCGACGACATCGAGCCCGGCGCGGCGCCGGGCAGGGTCTGGTCGGCCGAGCACGGCCACTGGCATTAAGGCAGCGTCAGATCCGGCGCAGCGTCGAAACGGGCGGTTCGTTGACGACCGAGCGCGCGGCCAGCGTGCCGCTGATGCCGACGACGAGGCCGCCGGCGATCAATCCGGCAAGCCACAGTAACGGGCCCGGCATGTAATCGAGCTCGAACAGCTCGCGCGCGACGAAGAAACCGATGACGCCCGCACCGACCGCTCCCAGCGTCCCCGCGAGCAAGCCCAGCGCCGTGAATTCCGCTGCGACGCCCTGCAGGACGACGCTGCGTCCAGCGCCGAGTGTTCGGAGCACCGCGCTTTCGTAAAGCCGCTCGTCGCGCGTGGACTGGATCGCCGCTAGCAGTACCATGATGCCGGCGGCAAACGTAAACAGAAAAACGTATTGCACGGCCAGGGCTGCGCGCGTCATCGCGCGGCTTACCTGGTCGATGACGGCGCCGAGATCGATGACCGAGACGCTCGGCAGCTCGCGTGCGAGATCGAGGGTCGCGGCACGCTGATCGGGCTCAACGAAAAAGCTCGTAACGAAGGTTTGCGGGAACCCGTCGAGCACGCCCGGGTTCAGGACCATGAAAAAATTCGGCCGAAACGAATCCCAGTGGATGCGTCTCGCGCTCGTAACCTCGACCGACACCGACTGGCCCGCAACGAGATAGGTCAGCTCGTCGCCGAGCGCCAGTCCCATATCGACGAGCTCCTCCTCCTCGATCGACACTTGCGGGCGCGTGTCTGCGGGCGCCCACCACGCTCCACTCGTGATCTCGTTGTCGACGTCGGGCTCCAGGCGCCACGTGAGATTGAGGTCATCGCGAATCTCGCGCTCTTCGCGGTCACTGGCAAACGGATATTCGTTCACGGGTGTGCCGTTGATGTGACTGATACGGGCCCTGACCAGCGGCGTGAACGTGGGCGCGGCAATACCGTGCCGGGCGAGAATATCGACGACTCGAGCGCGTTCGTCCGGCTGGATATTGATCATGAAATGGTTTGGCGCGAACTCGGGGACGGTCGCCTGCCACGTCTCCATGAGCTGAGTCCGTACGACTGTCAGGAGTAGCAGCACCATGAGACCGATGCCGAATGCGACGACCTGCACGCTGCTCTCGGCGCCCCGCCGGGCGACGTTGGCGACGCCGTAACGCCAGGCAATTCCGACACGCCCCCTAAACCGTTGCAGCAGTCTCACGAGCAAACGCCCGGCTCCGTACAGCGTCACGAACGTCAATGCGGAGCCGACGAGCAAGTACAGGATCAGCGCCAGGTCGCCGAACAGCCAATACAGCATGGCGGTCACGGCGCCGGCCGCTATCCCGTAGACGACCGTGTAACCCAGCGGCGGGGGCTCGAGATCGTGGCGCAGCACCCGAGCCGGCGGCACGCTGCGCAAGCGCAATAGCGGCGGAAGCGCGAAACCGAACGCAACCGTCAGCGCGGTGATCGGGCCGATCACTGCCCCGCGCAGAGACGGTGCCGGCAACTGCGCCTCGACGAGATCATCGAGCAGTAACGTCAGCCCATGCTGCGTCACATAGCCGAGCAACGTGCCGACGGTACCGGCGATCACGGCCAGCAGCATGAGCTGCGTCAACGTCAATCGCTGCACGTCACGATGCTGTGCACCGAGACATTTCATGAGCGCGACGCCATCGAGGTGGCGCGTCAGGAAACGCCGCGCGGCCATGGCGACGGCGACGCCGCCGAGCAACACGCTCACGAGCGCCGACAGAATCAGGAACCGCTCGGCGCGCTCGACGGAGCGGCGCACGACCGGTCGCCCGTCACGAATGTCCTCGAGCTCCTGATCGATGCTCAGGCGCGGCGCGATATCCTCGCGGAATGCGCCGACCGTGCGCTCGGGCCCGGCGAACAGAAGCTCGTACTCGACGATGCTGCCCGGCTGGATGAGCCCCGTGGCCTGTATATCGGCGTAATTGAGCAGCAGCGTCGGCGCGATCTCCATGAACCGCCAACCTTCGTCGGGCCGAAACTCCAGCGTGTGCGTAACGCGGAGTCGAAGATTGCCGATCTCGAGCTCGTCACCGATGTCGGCACCGAGCCGCGCGAGCAGGCTCGGTTCTGCCCAGATCTCGCCGCGTGCCGGACCGCCCTCGGCGCGGCGTGGCGCGCCTGCGAGCTCGTCGGCGATGCGCATTTCGCCGCGCAAAGGGTAGCTGTCCGTGACGCCGCGCACGTCCGCCAACGCACTGGCATCGCCGAACAGAATGACGCTGCGGAAATTGATGATCTTGGCCGTGGCGAGGCCGCGCTCCAGCGCCTGCGTCTCGAGCGCCGGATCGATCGGCGTGTCGGATTCGATCTTCAGATCCGCAGCCAGCGCCTCCCCCGCTTGTTGCGTGAAGACCTGGCGCACGCGATCCGTGAAAAACCCGACGGCGCTCATCGCGGCGACGGCAACGAGCAGTGCAACGAGCA
Source organism: Gammaproteobacteria bacterium (assembly GCA_041623375.1). Classification (GTDB taxonomy): domain Bacteria; phylum Pseudomonadota; class Gammaproteobacteria; order Steroidobacterales; family Rariloculaceae; genus JAHEEM01. The sequence continues at coordinate 3,673 of JBFJXA010000137.1, forward strand.
ACACGAGCGTCTCGCCCGCTCTCCAGTCTCGCCCGAGCAGCCGGACGGCCAGACTCCAGCGGACGCCGGTCATGTGCCCGGCGCGGCCATGAAAGCTGTCAGGATTCCCCAGGCGACAATGGCGCCCAGCACAGCCGTCGGGAGCAGCGTAATGATCATTCCGGGTGCACGCTTGACGGGGTCGCGCTGGTAGGCTTGCGCATACACGAGCCGGCCGACGATCCAGAAAACGCCGATACCCGCGGCCCAGCCGTCGCCAACCACGCCCGTCGCTAACCAGAGCAACGGCAGAAACAGCACGAGCTGCTCGATCGTGTTGTAGTGCACGCGGTTCGCGCGCTCGAAATCGGGGTGCCCCGTCGTCGCCGGCGCGTCGATCCCGAGTTTCGGCCGCATGGCGCCGACCCGGCCACTGAGACCGAACGTCAGTGCGAGCGTGGCTACCGTGACGAGTGCCGTGTACTTCATTTCCAGCATGGCTCTTTCCTGGTTACGCAGATGTGATTCTAGCCGACCTGGCAGGTCCGGGGGCGCTGGCGTTAGACTGCCGACGATCGCCCGGATCTCGCCGACGGAGACAACCACGATGACCGAGCAGGCCGTGACTGAAAAAGCGCCCGCAGAGATCTTGAGCCTGGCGCTCGAGTGGCATGCAGCCGGAAAGCGCGTAGCGCTCGCGACCGTCATCAGGACCTGGGGCTCTTCGCCGCGGCCCGCCGGGAGCAATCTGGTCGTTGCCGACGACGGCCGTTTCGAGGGCTCGGTCTCGACAGGCTGCGTCGAAGGTGCCGTCATCGAGGCGGCCCAGGAGGTCATCGCCACGGGTCGGCAGCAGCTGCTCGAATACGGTGTGACGAATGACGAGGCATGGGCCGTTGGTCTCGCTTGTGGCGGACAGATCGAAATACTCGTGGAACGCATCGAGTGAGAGCCGAGCTCCTGAGCGCCGCAGTTCGAGCCCAGGCCGAGAAGCGGCCCATCGTCCTCGTGCGTTGCCTGGACTCCGACGAACGTTGGCTGCTCGACCCGAGCGCAACGACTGAGGGTCTCGAGGGTCTGCCCGAATCGCTGCGGGCGGCTAGTGACGAGGCACTCAAGCGCGATGGCGCGTCGGTCGTCGCGTCCGCTGGCCGGCGGTATCTGCTGCAAACGATCTCGCCACCGTACCGCCTGGTCGTCATCGGTGCCGTGCATATTGCGCAGGCGCTCGTACCGATGGCGCGCGCGACGGGCTATGCAGCGACGCTCGTCGATCCGCGTCCGGCGTTCGCGACACCGGAACGCTTTCCGGGCATCGAAATACTGAACGCGTGGCCGCAGGATGTCATGGACGAGCAGTCACTGACGAGCCGTACGGCCGTCGTCACGCTGAGTCACGATCCAAAGATCGACGAGCCGGCGCTCGCGGCCGCGCTGCGCTCGGAGGCGTTCTACATCGGCGCGTTGGGCAGTCAGAAGAATCATGCGAGCCGGCTCGAACGGCTCGCAGCGCTCGGCTTCGACACCGCAGCGCTCGGGCGAATCGCCGGTCCGGTCGGGCTCGCTCTGGGCGGGCGCGCACCGGCCGAGATAGCCGTCGCGATTCTCGCGCAGATCATCCAGGCCCGCTACGCCGACGACGGGCGCAAATGTTGACGAGCGGGCGCCCAGCACGGCACTGCGAAAATATCGCGCTCGGCGTAGCGAAACTGCTTCGCCGCATCCCCCGCGCCGATCGTCAGGCTACCCCTGCCCTCCGCTACGGCAAAAACCGCTCCGTCCGTGCTCCGATAAAAGGAAGGATAGCTGAACAGCGGCGAAGCCGGACGCTTTCGCGCGTAGTCGAGCTGGCCCGGATCCTGTCGCGGTTTCGATGTGGCCACCGTCAGTTGATATCGATGATGAGCGTGTCGACGCCATCGACGCCGCCCATAATGCGATCGCCCGCATGAACCGGCCCGACACCGGCCGGCGTGCCGGTGAA
>JBFJXA010000138.1:0-5630 GCA_041623375.1 Gammaproteobacteria bacterium
CGGAAAGCTCAAGACACGGGATAGATAACACCGCGCGCAAGCGGATTCGTTCCATGATTTCGGTTCCCTCGATCGCTCGGAATCCGCGCAAAGATCGGCCGCCAGTATTTCCTGCCGTTGACGACGCGTGTGCCGGTCACTCAATATCATCGATCCTTGCAGAGCCGACGAGCGAAACAATGATGCTCAGACGATGTGTGGCGATTTTTCTCGTGTCGCTGGTGGCGCCGGTCGAGTCCGATGCTCAAGCCCAGGTGAGCACGCGCGCCGCAACGCCCGGAATCCACGAAATGGTGCTGCCCGGCGCCGGTCGTCGTTATACGCTGGCGATCCCTGACGGGTATACCGGACAGGAGCCGGTGCCGCTGATCGTCTCGCTCCACTACGGCGGCACGGTGACGCCTTTTTACGGGCGCGGTCTCGTCGAGGCATTGGTCGCGCCCGCGCTCGGCGGCCTCGGCGCGATCATCGTGGCGCCCGACAGTGCCGCGGGGAACTGGGCCAATCCTGCATCCGAGCAGCACGTCATGGAGTTGCTCGATTACATCGAAGCCAACTACAACATCGATTCCGAAAAAACACTGATCACCGGCTACAGCATGGGTGGTGGCGGTACGTGGTACCTCGCGCCGCGTCATCCCGAGCGATTCAAAGCAGCGATCGTCATGGCCGGTCGGCCTCAAGCCGATACGACGTCCTTAGACTGGGAGACGCCGATGTACGTCATTCACAGCACGGCCGACCAGGTCGTACCGTTCGCGGCTACGGAAGTTGCCGTGGAACGATTGCGCGACCAGGGCGTCCCGATCGAGCTCGTCGTCCTCGATGGAATCTCTCACTATGAAATTCCGCGGTTTCGCCCGGCTCTGTTGGCAGCCGTATCCTGGATTCAGCAGGCGTGGGCGCGATGACGGCTTACTCGAAAGCTGTTTTTCTCGCTGCCCTATCGCTGGTCGGCAGTGGCGCGCTCGCTCAAGACGAAGGCGTGCTCAACGTGTATAGCTCTAACGGCGTTCGCATCGTCCTGCAGGAGATGCAGCCACAGATCGAGCAGGCGATCGGTAGACGTCTCACGTTCCAGTTCAGCACGTCCAGAAATCTGACGGATCGAATCGCGGCCGATGAAGCGTTCGATGTCGCCATTCTGACGCCGAGCCTCATCGATGGCTTAGTCGAGCAGCGCAAGATCGTGCCGGCGTCACGCAGCGAGTTCGCGCGAGTCGGAATTGGCGTCGCGTCGAGGCGGGGAACGCCCATCAAGCCCGTTGGAACCCTCGACGAGTTGCGACAGACGTTCCTGGAAGCCGAGTCGGTCGCATTCGGTGCGAGCGGTCAGAGTCGCCGAACGAACGAAGCGAGCTTTGAGACGCTCGGTATCGCTGCGCAGATGCAGCGCAAAACCCGTTTGACCGGTCCGGGCGAGGGGCCCGTGCTCGTTGCCGACGGCGAGATCGAGTTGGTGCTTTCTCTGGTCAGCGAGCTCTTACGCGAACCCGGCATACAGTTCCTGGGTCCGTTGCCCGCTGAGGTTCAGGGATACGTCGACTTCGCCGCCGGCGTGAGTGCTGACGCTGCCGATCCCGATGGCGCTCGCGCGCTCATCGGTTACCTAGCGAACCCAGCCTTTGTCGAGGCGCTCGGCAGACATGGCCTGGAGCCGATTGCGCCATAAGGTCTGAACGCGCCAGGGTCGTAGCGCGCCGTTAGCCGCGCGGCGCAATGACAATCGAACCGTCGTAGCGGCTGTTGTGCTCGAGCTCCGTCGTCGAGAGCACGATCTCGAGCGCCCGCATCGCGTCGAGCCCTTCGACGTCGACGTCGAGCGTGATCGTGGCCGCTCTGGCCTCGGTCGTCGCATCGTCGAAGCGTAACGGGCGGGCGGTCTCGCGTGTGAACCACGCCAGAAATGACGCGAGGGTCCGTCCCTGCACGTCGGGCGCGCTCGAGAGCGTCTCGACCCAGGCCCAGTCGGATGCGTAGGTCCGGATCCTCGTTCGCCGTGGTGAGTCGCCTGCCAACACCTGTATACCTTCGCCGGCCGAGGCGGCGATGGGAATCGCTTGCGCATCGGACACGAGCTCGACGTCTCCGGAGCGCACGCTGACGTAGAGCGCATCCTCATCGACGGCAACGGCCACCTGAGCGCCGATCGCCTGTACCGACCCGAACTCGGTCGAGATCGTAATCGGCGCAGCTGCGGTGTCAGTGCCCGTGTCCACGTAGACCGTTCCGAACGTGAGCTCGAGTTCGCGCTCGGACGTGAGCGTGACCTGGGTGCTCGCATCGAGTCGCAGCGAGCCCTGAGCCGGCAAATCGAGTGCGATGCGTCCGGTCGACGTGGCGCGCAGGCTCGTGCCGGCAACGAGTGGTGCCGCGATGCTGCCAAGCTGGCGCCAGTTGCCGCCGCCCGCGGGCTGGATACGCACGTCGCCCTGAACGATTCCGGCGGAAGCGATCACGGGGCCCGTGTCGCGCCCGATAAAGCCGATGAGCGCAACGATACCGATCGCGAGCACGGCGCCGATTGCGGCCAGGGCGTAAAGCCGCCGCCGGCTCGTGGTCGTCTCCGATCGCTCGGTCTCGTGATGTGATTCGTGTTGCGTCTCTGCCGTCATCCGGAGTCCCCCTCGTATCCGCAGTCGAGTATAGTCGCGTTTGCAGACTCTTCTAGGGGGATAGGAGAAATGCCGAGTTTCGTGATCCGGCGACGCCGCTCGCCGCTGGCCCGGTCGGTCTGAGTCGCCCATGCCTGCGGGTATTCAAGCAGCGCTGGCCGTCGCGCCAATTCTCGTCGCTGCGCTGCTGCTCATCGGTTTTCGCGTACCGGCACGAACGGCGATGCCGATCGTCTACGTCATCGCAGCCGTCATCGGCGGCCTGATCTGGAGGATGCCGCCGGCACAGCTCGCGGCGGCGACCGTCCAGGGACTCTTCATCACGTTCGACATACTGTTCATCATCTTCGCGGCGATACTGCTGCTCAATACGCTCAAGCATTCCGGCGCCGTTGCCGCGATTCGGTCGGGTTTCACGACGATCAGCCCGGACCGGCGCGTGCAGGCAGTGATCATCACGTGGTTGTTCGGTAGCTTCATCGAAGGCGCGTCGGGTTTCGGTACGCCGGCCGCAATCGTCGCGCCGCTGCTCGTTGCGCTCGGGTTTCCGGCGATGGCGGCCGTCATGCTCGGCATGATGGTGCAGAGCACACCCGTGACTTTCGGCGCGGTGGGCACGCCCATCATCGTCGGGGCGCGCGGCGGGCTCGACAGTCCCGAGGTCGCCGCTCAGCTCGCCGCCTCGGGGCTCGAGATGACCGAGTATCTGCGCATCATTACCGCGAACGTCGTCGTCGTCCACGCGATCGTCGGCACGATCATGCCGCTGTTCATGATCATGATGATGACGCGTTTCTTCGGCGCGAACCGCTCGTGGACCGAAGGGCTATCGATTCTGCCGTTCGCATTGCTCGGCGGTGTTGCGTTCACGGTGCCGTACACGCTGACCGGTATCTATCTCGGCCCCGAGTTCCCGTCGATGCTCGGCGGGCTCGTCGGTTTAGGCGTAGTGACGACCGCGGCTCGCCACGGATTTCTCGTTCCCAAAGATCACTGGGATTTCGCGCCGCGCAGCGAGTGGCCCAAGGGCTGGATCGGAAGCTTCGAGGCGCACGTCGATGCCGTCGAGAAGCAGATGTCGACGTGGCGTGCGTGGATGCCCTATGTGCTCGTCGCCGTGCTGCTCGTGCTCACGCGTTTGCCGCAACTGCCCTTCGGCGCGTGGTTACGTACGCCGGCGATTCGCTGGCCGGAAATATTCGGCACGCAGGTCTCGGCGGTGACCACGCCGTTGTACCTGCCGGCCGCGATGCTTTGTGTGGTCGCTGTGTTGACGATCTGGTTGCACGGCATGGCCAAAGGCAGATTCCGCGCAGCGCTCGGCGAGTCGACGCGCACGCTCATCGGCGCGGGCTTCGTGCTCGTCTTCACGGTGCCGATGGTGCGCATTTATATCAACTCGGACGTCAACGCGCTCGGAATCGCAAGCATGCCGATTGCGATGGCCGACTGGGTGTCGGCGAACGTCGGTGCCGTCTGGCCCTTCTTCGCGCCCATCATCGGCGCATTGGGTGCGTTCATTGCCGGGAGCAATACCGTGAGCAATCTCATGTTTGCGCTCTTTCAGCACGGGGTCGCGACGGCGCTCGGCATGTCCGCGGCTTTCATCGTCGCGCTGCAGGCCGTCGGCGCGGCAGCCGGCAACATGATTGCGATTCACAACGTCGTAGCGGCCTCGGCGACGGTCGGCCTGCTCGGCCAGGAGGGGGCGACGCTCAGGCGTACGATCTTCCCGACGATTTACTATCTGGCTGCGACCGGCGCGATCGGACTCATCGCCGTGCACGTGCTCGGCGTGGGCGATCCGTTAGCGCCGTGACGGCCTGCGCCGGGAGCGGCGCTCGCTTTCCCAGAGCGTCCAGATCCAGGCGGCTTGGATGCTCACGCCCGTGTCGTCGAGATACAGCGGGCTGAGCTCGTTCTCGGCACCGTTGTTGAGAAAGTACGAAGCCGAGATGCCGAAGACCAGGCGCGGGTTGATCTGGCGCGTCAGAGCCGCTGTGAGCTTCGAGCCGAGATAACCACCGGTCGCGTCGTAGGCCGGGCGCTCGGCCGTCGCAAAGCGCGGCTCGACCTCATAGTAGTAGTCCATGAAGTCCTCGCTGGCCCACGTCGGTTTCCAGCGAAGGCTGAGCAGATTGTCGCCGCCGAACACACCCTCACGGCGGTACTCGAGCTCCGGGTTGAGCAGAAATCCTTGCGAGGACGGATCGATGCCGTCGAAGCTCACGCCGGCGCGTAGCTGTAACGCGAGCAGCAATTCCCCCTGCTCGGGCGTGCGGTTGTCGAGCTTGATCTCGAGCTCCGGGCCGATCTCGAGCATGAAGTCGAGATCCGACATGCCCTGTCGGACCGCAATCTCGCTGCTGTCCTCGCCGAACGTGAAGTTGAGATCGATGCCTAAGCGCAGGCGCTGCGTCTCGGCGATGTCGCCGCGTGCGACTTGATCGAGATTCTCGCCAAAATTCAAAAATGACCCGCGATAGACCGGAATCGGTATCGGCAGCAGCGTGACATTGGGTTCCGTGGAGGCGGGATAGGCCGGGGCGTGCTGGCCGAAAGCGGCGAGTCGTAGCTCCCAGAGCGACGGCAGTTCCTGCGGGTCGGCGGCCTGCGGTGCCTGTGACTGCTGTTGTGATTGCGATTGCGCGAACGCAGGCTGCGCGGCCGCAGCCGCAAGGGCAGCGATAAGCGCGCAATTAGCGACGAATGTGCGTGACGAATGCGAATGCATAGTGCGCGACGATCAGTAGGCCAGCGCCTCGCATTCGTTGCGCGGGTCCGCGCCTGCAATCCGGTTCCCGGTGCGCGGATCGAGCATGACGATAGTCGCACACGCGGGTATGCCCAGCGGTGGCGTGCGGAACACCTCGTGACCGCGCGCGACCAGCTCGCGCAGAACCGGCAGCGGGATGACAGACTCGGCATTGATGCGGTTAAAGCCGGTTTCATGCGGCCAGAAAGATTCGTAGTAGTGCAGCGTCTGAATGCGAGGAAACTCGATTGCATTGTGCA
>JBFJXA010000139.1:0-5590 GCA_041623375.1 Gammaproteobacteria bacterium
ACGCCTGGCGAGACACCCCGAGCGGACGTCTGGCGTTGATCCTCCTGCTCGACCAATTTCCGCGCAACGTATTCCGCAGCACCGCCGCAGCCTTCGCCCAAGACGCCAAGGCGCTCGATTTGACGACGAGCGGGATCGCCATCGGCATGGATCGGCACCTCGGGCCGTTGCAGCGCCTGTTTTTCTACATGCCGATGCAGCATTCGGAGGCCATCGCCGTGCAGGATCGGTCCGTATCGCTGTTCGAGGCGCTCGCCGAGAGCGATGCGCCAATGTTCCTGACCGGCGCCTTGAGGAGCTCGGCTGAACATGCGCGGCAACATCGCGATATCATTGCGGCCTACGGACGATTTCCGCATCGAAACGCGCTCCTCGGGCGCGACAGCACCGAAGCCGAGAAGCGTTATCTCGAGCAGGGCGGCGCAACGTTCGGGCAACAAGGCCAACCGGAACGGCCGAGTAGCACAGGCAATGCAGGAGATGACCTAAATGCGTAACCAGCCCGCACGCCGCGTGGCGATCGTTGGAGGCTTAAGAACGCCGTTCTGCCGCGCGCACAGCGCCTACGCCGAGTGCAGCAACCAGGATATGCTCAGTGCCGTGCTCGCCGGACTCGTCGTCAAGTACGACCTTCACGGCGTCAAAATCGATGACGTATCCGCCGGCGCCGTCATCAAACATTCTCGCGACTATAACCTGACGCGCGAAAGCGTCCTGTCGTGCGGGCTCGCGCCGGAAACGCCGGCCTTCGACGTGCAACGGGCTTGCGGAACGAGCCTGTCGACGGCCGTCCTGCTCGCGAGCAAGATCTCGACGGGGCTCATGGACTCCGGTATCGCTGGCGGAACGGACAGCATCAGCGACATGCCGATCGTCTATCCGGACGCCTATCGGACACTGCTCATGGAGAGCGCTCGCGGGCGCACGCTCGGCGCGAAGCTCAAACCCTGGCTGAGTCTGCGGCCACGGCATTTCAAACCCGAGTTCCCAGGCGTCGTCGAGCCACGCACGAAGTTGTCGATGGGCCAGAGCATGGAGCTCACCGCTCAGCATTGGGAACTGAGCCGCGAGGAGCAGGACGAGCTCGCGCTCGTGAGCCATCAGAACGCCATACGCGCCTACGACGAGGGTTTCTACGACGATCTCGTCATCAGCTTCCACGGCTTGAGCCGCGACAACAACCTGCGCCCGGATACGACGATGGAGCAACTCGGCAAGCTCAAGCCCGTCTTCGACCGTGGTGCCGCCGGCACGATGACGGCCGGGAACAGCACGCCGCTGACCGACGGTGCGGCCGCGGTTCTACTCGCCTCGGAGGATTGGGCGCGCGAGCGCGGTCTACCGATATTGGCTTACATGACGTACGCGAAAGTCGCAGCCGTGGACTTCGTCGCGAAAGAAGGTTTGCTCATGGCGCCGGCGTATGCGGTCTCGGCGATGCTCGACGATGCAGGGCTCACGCTCCAGGATTTCGATTACTACGAGATTCACGAGGCGTTCGCCGCGCAGGCGCTCGCCACGCTCAAGGCCTGGGAGTCGGACGAGTTCTGCCGCGAGCAGCTCGGCCGATCCGAAGCGTTGGGGCGCATCGATCGCGAGAAGCTCAATGTCAAGGGCGGCAGCGTCGCGATCGGTCATCCGTTTGCGGCGACAGGGGGGCGGCTGCTCGCCACGATGACGAAGCTCCTGCACGAGAAGGGATCGGGCAGGGGATTGATTTCGGTCTGCACGGCAGGCGGCATGGGCGTCACGGCCATACTCGAAGCGGCCTGAGACGCGCTCGGATTCTCAGTGGCCGACTTCAACGCAGCTCTGGCCACCGTCAATGCGATCCTCTGGCACGACGGCGTTTTGCTCGTCGTGCTCGGAACCGGCGTCCTGTTTACGATCTGGAGCCGTTTCTGCCAGTACCGCGCGCTGACCCACGGCCTACGCGTCATCCGCGGCAGCTACGACGACCCGAGCGATCCCGGCGCCATCAACCATTTCCAGGCGTTGTCGGCAGCGCTCTCAGCGACGGTCGGGCTCGGCAATATCGGTGGCGTAGCGCTTGCGATCACGCTCGGCGGGCCCGGCGCCATTTTCTGGATGTGGATCGTCGGCGTGTTCGGCATGTCGCTGAAACTGACGGAAGTCGGTCTGTCGATGCTTTACCGGAACACGGACGATCCGGACAACCCGCACGGCGGCCCGATGTGGGTCGCGAGCAAGGGGCTCGCAAGGCTCAATCCGCGGCTCGCGTCCGCGGGACGCATCATCGGTGCCGTCTTCTGCCTCACGTTGCTGGTCTCGACGGCGACCGGGGGCAACATGTTCCAGGCCTGGAACGTCGGCGAGATTACCGAGGAGTACTTCGGCATTCCGAGCATCGTGTGCGGCATCGTGCTCGCGATGCTCGTCGGCATGGTCATCATCGGCGGCATCAAACGTATCGGTGCCGTCGCCGGACGACTCGTGCCGATCATGGTAACGCTCTACCTCCTCGCGGGCTCGTACGTGCTCATCATGACCGCCGATCAGATTCCGCAGATGATCGTACTGATTCTGCGCTCGGCATTCTCGCCTCTGGAGGCGACCGGGGCATTCGTCGGCGGGACTGCGGGATATGCATTTCTGTTCGGCATGAAGCGGGCGCTGTTCTCGAACGAGGCGGGCCAGGGCTCATCGCCCATTGCGCATTCGGCAGCGAAGACCGACGAGCCTGTGCGCGAGGCCGTGGTCGCGGGCCTGGAGCCCTTCATCGATACGCTCGTCGTGTGCACGTTCACGGCTCTCGTCATACTCTCGACAGGCATCTGGAATCGCGCGCCGGAGGCCGCGTTCGATCAGGCCCCTGCGTTCGTTCCCGTCGGCGCTGCCGAGTGGAGCCTCGAGACGTTGCCGGCGCCGCAGCGAGACAGCGATACGTGGCGTCCCGGCGACATCGTCTTCGTCCTATACCGCGGGGATCCCAATCCGCAGACGGCGAACCGGCTGCATCGACTCGAGGGCCGCGTGGTCGCCGAGAACGGTGTGCTGCTGATCGAGTGGCCGAGCTTTACGAGCAACGCGCAGCCGGCGCTCGACGGTCCTGGCCTCTACGCGACCTACGTCGGGGCCACACTGACGGCCAAGGCATTCGACGCCGTCACACCCGGTCTCGGCAAGTGGCTCATCACGCTGGCTGTCTGGCTGTTCGCCGTTTCGACGATGATTTCCTGGAGTTACTACGGCGAGCAGGGGGTCGTCTATCTTTTCGGCGACCGCGGCGTGCTACCGTACAAGTTCGCTTTCTGCGCGCTGATTCTCGTTGCGACGTGGGGTTTTATCGAGACTTCGACCGAGCTCGATAACCTCACGAGTCTCGGCACCGGCGTCATGTTGTTCGCCAATATTCCGATCATGTGGCTGTTCGGCTCACAGGCGATGCGCGCCTATCACGATTACATTGCCCGGCTCGACGAAGGCCGCATGGGCCCCGATCATCCACCGCCGTCCCTCGAGGATCTCATCAGCGGACGCGACGTCCGGTAACCGGAGCGCGTTCGTCAGAGCGGCAGCGAGCCTTCGAGCCACAGCGCGTAGGCGACGAGCAGCGGCAAAAGAAGCGCCGCGGCCAACGTCGACACGAGCACGACGCCGGCCACGTCGTCCGGATCGCGACCGTATCTCTCGGCGAGCAAGTAACAGACGACGGCCGTCGGCATGCCGCCGGTTAAGATCAGCACGCTACGAGCGATGCCCGTGAGCCCGAGCAGCTCGCTGACGCCGAGCGCGACGCCGAAGCCGAGCGCGAGTCGTCCGAAGCCGAGCCCGATCGCTATCGATGCGCGGCGGATACGAAACTCCGCGAGTGCAAAGCCGAGCGTCAGCAACGCCAGCGGGATAGCGGTGCCACCGAGCAGCCCGACGGTCCTGTCGAGCCAGGCCGGCAACGCAGCGCCGGTCGCGAGCAACGTGACGCCGAGCGCCGACGCGTAGACGACCGGTGTCGTCGCCAGCGCCTTGAGCGCCGGTCTTCCATCCTGTAACGCGGGTGCGAGCGTGAACTGCAGAACGACTGCCACGAGAAAGACACCGGCCGACAATCCGAGGCCCGCATCACCGAATGCAAAATAGCTCAGCGGCAGTCCGATGTTCCCGGCGTTGCCGAACGTCATGGACGGCAGGAAAGAGCGCAGGGGCAAGCCCGCAAGCCGCAATATCAGCGCCGCACCCGACGCCGTGGCGGCGAACATCACAACGGCGCTCGTCAAGATCGTCGTGAACTCGGTCAGCGGTAAACCGAGCTTTGAGACGCTGTCGAGAATCAGGCATGGGGTCCCGATGTTGATGACCAGACGCGTGACGAACCCCCGGTCGAGCGGCAGCCCGGCTTTGGCCCAACCGAATCCGATTCCGGCGATCACGAATACCGGCAGCAGTATGCCGGCGAGAACCGCTATCATGATTCGTTACCGTTAGTCATTCGCGCTTTCTAGTCATCGCTTGCGCAAGCGCCCGAGCAGCATGGCGCGCCTGCGATGCGACAGCGTTCGTATAGACACGTTTACGGTCCCTCACAAGGAGCGAAACGCGAAATTCTGACAGAATAGCGCCGCCAACGCAGATTGATCGGATAGTGAGCTGGCGCACGAGATGCTCGAGACCTTTCTCGAAATCGGAATCGAAACGAACGATATCGCCGGGGCGTTCGAGGAGCTTCGCTCGGTCGGCTTCTCGTTCGTCAACTCCGGCGACATACGCGAGCACGGCTACGCCGTCGTTTCGGACGGTGACGTCTGCATTGCGCTGCACGAATCCGGACCGGACGGGTCGTGGCTCAGTTTCGTGCGCCCGGAGCTGGCGACCTACGTCAGGGCGTTGCGGCGCAAGGGCATAGACCTGGAGCTCGCCCACCTTGGTGAGCAGGAATTTCACGAGGTCGGTTTTCGCGATCCGAACGAGCAGCTCGTCACGCTCGTCGAAGCCAGGACATTCTCTCCCGCTACAGCCGAGGACGTCGCTGCCTCGGTCTGCGGTACCGTGCTGGAGTACAGTCTGGGTACAGGCTCGATCGAGGACACTGCGCGATTCTGGCAGGGGCTCGGCTTCGAGACCGTCGCTGAAGGCACCGAGCCGCATCCGTGGCGACGTATTCGTGGCGCCGGTATCTCGATCGGGCTGCACGAGTCCGTGCGCTTTCGACCCGGTCTGACCTTCACGGCCGACCAGATCGATGCACGCATCGACTACCTTCGCGCGAAGGGCCATCACGTCGACCCAGGCGCGCCGATCGGTCCGAGTGAGCGCCCGTCCGCGACGCTGCGACTAGCGTTCGACTTGCCGATTTACCTGCTCGAGGACCGGGCGAGCGCGGACTGAAGCGCGCGACCCGTGCCCCCTTCAATCGCTGCGCCTGAGGTCGCGGCGAAGCTTGTCGAGCGCGCCGCGAACCGAAGACTCGTACCCCGCGCCAAAAAGGTTGAAGTGATTCAACAGATGATAGAGGTTGTAGAGCTCGACGCGCCGCTCCCATCCCGGTGCCAGCGGCCACGCCTCCTCGTACGCGTCGTAAAACGCGTGGCCGAACCCCCCGAACAGGCGCGTCATCGCGAGATCCGCCTCGCGA
>JBFJXA010000140.1:0-5538 GCA_041623375.1 Gammaproteobacteria bacterium
AGCGTTGAGCGAAGCAGCGCGTGAGCGAGGCGGCGAGTCTGTGTTCTCATGTCGGCTCCGGAATTCTTGGAGATTGGCGCATCCGCACGGCGCCCATGGCCGCAGCGGGTTTCGCGATGCGGGCATGATAACGCAAGCCGTTCGGGCCGGGCGAGACGCGTGCGGCCGCTAGGGATTACGGCGGTTGCACCGACAGCGCGGTGTGAGCAACTGTCCAGCGGAAAAAACGACGTCGTGACTGAGACCGAGAAGCGCATCATCGAGAAGCACGATCTCGACTGGCTCGTGAGTCAGCTCGAACAGGCATCCGAAATCTAAGGCAGCGCGCCGCCCCAGATGTGCTCATAGTCGAGGCTCGCCCAATGCACGAGCATCGCGTCCAGATTGAGCCGGTCGAAACCCGCAACCTCGTAGAGCGCCTCGAACGCCGCTGGTCCGTCCGTGCCGTGCTCCGCCAAACGCTGCTCGAGCAGCGCGATATCGTCCAGGCTCGTCAATGCTTGCGCAACCTGCATGACGCCCTCGTCGCGCGTGCCTGCAACGATGAGAAACTGGTTGCCGTCCGGCCCGGGGAACGTCGACAGAAATCCGTAGTCCCGGTAGTTGCGCTGATCGTAGCGCAGCATGCCGGCGCCGCTCGTATAAATCTCGCCTGTCGTTTCGTTCTCGAGCTCGTCGAACGTGTCACCGACGCTGAGGCTCGAGGCGGCGAAGACGAACTCCATGAGCGTGTCGAGCGCGCTGATATAGCCGACATAGACGATATGGCTCGACTTGAGCTCGTTGACGGAGAGCTCCGACATCGGGATGACCCTTGCGGATTTACCCGCCGCATAGACCACGCGCAGCAGATCGGCCAGGGCTTGACCGCTTCCTTGCGGCAAATACGTGAGATCGAGATCGTAATAGGTCTCGAGCAGCTCCGGCGAATACATGAACAAATCGTCGAGATCCTCGGCCGAGTTGACGCCAAAGTCCCGGATCAGGCGGCGCACGCGCCCGGATTCGTCGAGCTCGGCGAAGATGTAGTAATCGCCAACGACGACGACGAGTGGAATGTCGTCATCGAGGATACCGCTCCAGACCGCGGACTCGGCGATCCGCTGCTCGGGGCTTTCAGGCGCGCCATCGTCGAGTGCGAAGAGCGCGACAAGATTGAGCACCAGCAACCCGATCAACGCGACGATCCACGCTGAGGGACGGCGGCTCGCAACGTTGGCGGGCGGCTCCACGGGCACGGGGCTCGTCTCGATGGGCTCGGCCACGAGACGGTACTCGCCGCGCGGGATGACGAGGCGGTAGCCGGAGTCGCCGCCGTGCTGACTGGCGTATTGGTCGAGCTTCTGGCGAAGATTGTGCATATAGACGCGCACGAGCGAGTCCTGGCTCGGGTCGAAGTCGCCGCCGCGCCCGAACACCTCGACGGCGATCTCTAGCTCCTTCGGGCTGCGGCCTTCGATCGAGCGGGTGACGAGAAACTCGAGCAGCTTCGTGTAGGTCGGCGAACGCCCGAGGACGCCGCTCGCCATGATGCGCTCCATCTCCTCGTGAATGATCGTGTTGTCCGCCAATGTCATCCTTGCTCGATGAGCCCGTCAGGTACTGTTCAGGGCCACGACAGTAGCCCATCTTTAACCGTTAATAAACCGTTTATAACTCACTGTATCAAAAGCGGATCTGGACTCGGGGCCGCCCCCGCCAGTACACTGCTGCGCGTACGCACGCAAGCCGCCTCATGACCCATCACCGCCGCCCCATCGATCGACTTCGCCGGCATCCCGCCGCCCAGCGGAACGTCTGACGTGGTCCGGATCGCCTTTCTGATCCATCGTTACCTCGGCATTGCGCTGTGCGTCGTCGTGCTCCTGTGGTGCACGTCCGGTCTCGTCATGATGTATGTCCAGTACCCCCGCTTTACGGACGCGGAGCAGTTGCAGGGTCTTGCCGAGCTGAACCTCGACGCATGCTGCACGTGGCCGAGCGACTTCAGCGATGTCGACATCGACCGCTTCCGGCTCGAAATGCTCGACGGCAGGCCGGTCCTGCGCCTCGATTCGACGTGGGGGCACTTCGCGCTGGACATCGCCGATGGCCGCTATCTCGATCGCTTCGACGAAAAGCAGGCGCACGGGATCGCAACGGCTACCGCCGAGCGGCTCGGGCTCGGCAGCTCGGTTCGGTATCTCGGCGCGATGGGCGTCGACCAATGGACGATCGGCTTCGGCGTCAGCCAATACAGTCCGCTGTACCTGTTCGAAGCCGGCGACGATGCGCGCACGCAACTGTACGTCTCCGGGTCGCGCGGCGAAGTCGTGCAGATGACGAACGCGCCCGAGCGCTTCTGGAACTGGCTCGGCGCCGTCACCCACTGGTTCTATCCGATGATTCTGCGCCAACACGGCACGGTCTGGCTCAACACGATCATCTGGACGACCATTCTCGGCTTGTTTCTGACAGTCGTCGGAATCTATATCGGCCTCAAACAGCTCAGATGCCGGCGTAACGGCCGCCTGTCGCCGTATCGCGGTATGCAGCTCTGGCACCACTGGGCGGGGCTCGTCTTCGGCATCCTGACCCTGACCTGGCTCTTCAGCGGTCTCATGTCGCTGACCCCCTGGGGCACTTTGGAAGGCCGCAGCTTCGCACTCGAGGAATATCGCCTGCAGGGCGAGGACGGCATGCGACTCGCCGATGCGCAGCAGGCGCTGGCCGACATCCGCTCGGCCGACCTACCGTCTAACACCGTTCGGCTCGTCGGCTCGATGCTCAACAACCGTCTGTACCTGACGGCCTGGACGGCTACCGGCAATGCCGTGCGCCTCGACAGTCAGACGCTCGAGCCGTCACCGCTGACCGAAGCCGAGCTCGTGCGCGTCTCGCCGCTGCTGCGCCCCGATGTCCCGATCGTCGAGCAAGGGCTGATAGTCGACGAGGACACTTACTACTATTCACATCATCTCGAGATGCCGCTGCCGGCCTACCGGATTCGCTATGCCGATGGCGAGCGCATCTATCTCGACGGGACGACGGGCGAGCTCGCGTACGCCATGGACACGAGCCGGCGCAACTACCGATGGCTGTTCGCCGCGCTACACCGCGGCGACTTCGCCGCAATCGTCCGGCTGCGCCCGGTCTGGGACGTCATGATGTGGGTGCTCATGCTCGGCGTCACGGTCGGCGCCGCGACGGGCGTCTGGCTCGGCGTCGAGCGTATCGCACGATTCTTGCGCCGCATGACTCACCGCAGAGCTGTCTCGGCGAGCCGTTCCTCCTGAGATTCGTTATAGACGTGCCCACCGCGGCCGCTCCGGTCTAGCCACTGCCTTACCGAGGCTCCCTCGCGGACGAACATGGACGCGGTCGGCGTGCGCCGAGCGCAGTAACGCCCGCACGGCGGGCCCGTCTAGATTTCCGCGGCCCAGTCCTTGGTCTGGAGCAACTCCCGCACGCGGGCGAGGAACGCGCCCGAATAGGCGCCGTCGATCGCGCGATGATCGAACGATTGCGCGAGAATGCCTATCGGACGAATACCGATCGCATCGCCGCCCGGCGATTCGATGACGACGGGACGCTTCTTGATGCCGTCGACGCTCAAGATGGCGACCTGCGGCTGATTGATGATCGGCGCGGTCATGAGCGTGCCGAACGAGCCGTTGTTCGAGATCGTATAGGTGCCGCCCGAGAGGTCATCGGGCCCGAGCTTGTGCTCACGCGCTTTGCGGCTGATGTCGAAGATTCGCTGGGCGAGACCCGATACGGTCAGATCGCCGGCGTTGAAGATCACGGGGGCGACGAGGCCTTCGAGGTCGAGCGCGACGGCAATCGAGAGATTGACGTCTTTGTGCACGACGAGACTGTTACCGTCGACACTGGCGTTGATGCGCGGGAATTCCTTGATGGCGAGACAGATCGCACGACTGATGAACGGCAGATACGTCAATGAGAAGCCGCGCTCACGCCGCCACCGCGCTTTGGCTGCGCCGCGCGCAACGTCCACGGCGCTGAAATCGACCTCGATGGCCTGGAGCACGTGCGGGCTCGTCGCCTTGGAGCGCACCATGTGCTCGGCCGTCAGGCGCCGAATGCGGTCGAACTCGATGCGCTCTGCGGCGACATCCTCGGCCAGGCTTGGCGCGGGCGCCACAGCCGGTCGAGGCGCGGGCTCGGACAATGCCTTCGCCGCCGATTCGAAACTCGGCGCCGCGACGGTGACCGTTGGGCCCTCCGACGATTCGACGACCGCAAGCACGTCGCGGCGAGTGATTCGCCCGTCTCGGCCCGTGCCCTGAATTGCGTGCGGATCGAGCTCGTGCTCGGCGATGAGCCGTCGCACGACCGGGGAGAGCTTGAGACGCTCGCTGCGCCCGGCCGCTGGGGGCGCCGCGCTCGCGGGCCTGGAGGCGGGTGGCGGCACGAGCGTTGGACCGGACGGTCGTGGAATGTCGGCCTGGACGACGGTGGCTTCGCCCGTGTCCGCTTCGGCCTCGCCCGCCACGGCGATGACGGCGAGCACGGCGCCGACATCCACGGTTTCACCTGCCTCGACGCGAATCTCGCTGATGACGCCGGCCTCGGGCGCCGGAACCTCGACGGCTGCCTTGTCGGTCTCGACGTCGAGCAGGATATCGTTCTTGTCTACGGTGTCACCGACCTGTTTGTGCCATACCGACACCGTGCCTTCGGCGACCGTCTCTCCGAGCTGGGGCATGACTACGTTCATCGCAACGTTCCCTCAGTCGACGAGCTCGCGCACGGCGGTAACGATCCGCTCGGCGCTCGGCAGGACGGCGTCCTCGAGCGCATCCGCCGACGGCAGCGGGATGTGCGGTGTCGTCACGCGGACCACGGGGCCATCGAGATCCCAGAACAGCTCCTCCGCCACGATCGAGGCAATCTCTGCACCCCAGCCGCACAACCGCGGGTTCTCCTCGACGGTCACGAGGCGTCCGGTCTGGGAGACGGACTCGAGTATCGTTTGCGTATCGAGCGGCACGAGCGAGCGCACGTCGATGACGGTCGCCGCTATGCCGTGCTCGCTTTCGAGCGTCGCGGCGGCCTTTTCGGCACGCGGCACCATGGCGGCCAACGCCGCAATCGTGACATCGCCACCTCGGCGCACGATTCGTGCCTCGCCTAGCGGCTCGACGTGCTCACCGTCGGGCACTTCGCCCTTGGTCGCATACAGGGATTTTTGCTCGAAGAACATGACAGGATCGGGGTCTCTGACGGATGCGGCAAGCAAGCCTTTGACATCGGCCGGCGTTGCGGGCGCCACGACCTTCAGGCCCGGAACGGCCATTGCCCAGTTCTCGATGCTCTGCGAGTGCTGCGCGCCGAAGCGGCTGCCGCCGCCATTGGCGCTGCGAATCACGAGCGGAAACGAGCACTGACCGTCCGTCATGTAACGCGTCTTGGCAATCTGGTTCGCGACGAGGTCCCAGCAGACGGCGAAGAAATCCGAGAACATGATCTCGGCGATCGGTTTCAAGCCAGTCATGGCGGCACCCATGGCCGCACCGACGATTGCCTGCTCGGAGA
>JBFJXA010000141.1:0-5531 GCA_041623375.1 Gammaproteobacteria bacterium
GACGTGAACGCGAGGATCACCGACGTCAAAGGCCGCACGGCGCGTATCGGGCGTTCGACGACACTGCCGGAGCGCGGCGGGCAGACGGCGCTCTACGGCGCCGTGCAATGGGCCTGGCCGCGCGTCGTCGAGTTCCTGATCGAGCATGGCGCGGAGGTCGACATCGTCGACGATCTCGGTGTCTCGCCGCTCGATGCTGCTTCGGGCGGTGGTAGCAGAGACAACAGACCTTCGGACGAGGTCGAACAAATTCTTCAGGCCGCCATTGCCGGCGGTTGAGAACCGGTAACGAGACACAAATTTGGGAGAAATCCGATGAGTCGTATCCTTTCAGCATCGTTGTGCACGCTGGCCTTGGCCTTCGTACACCCTGCGTTCGCGCAGCTCGAGGACAAGCCCGTGGTCATGAACAAGGCACCGTTCCACGTGCCTATCTTTTCGAATGAGTACGTCACGATGCTGAGCATCAACATTCCGCCGGGGCGCGACACGGGCTTTCACACGCACTTCGCGGATTCGACGACCGTGAATTTCTCACCGGCGATTCGGACGAATCAGGTCTACGGCGAGACTGCGATCAGCGCGCCGTCGGTCGGCCAACCCGTGCCGGGCCGCGTGTCGTTCAATAACGTCACCGAGAACGGCCAGTACACGCACAAGGCTTCTAACGTCGGGCCGACGCCGTTTCGTGGCATCTCGGCGCTGCTCGAGGATCGCGAGAGCGGTCATCCGGTCTCGGACCGTTCAACCGCGGCGGGCTTCACGCAGGTCCTCGACAATTCTCGGGTTCGCGCCTGGCGTGTCATTCTCGCGCCCGGCGAGAAAACCGGCCGGATCACGCAGACGGCACCGGGATGGCGGGTCTACGTCCGCGGCGGCGTCATCGACGAGCTCGTGCCCGGCTCGGCGCCGCGCGGCATGGCCGTCGCCGACGGCGATTTCATGTGGCAGGACGCCGGGCAGACGAGGGCAGTCGAGAATACCGGCTCGACGGTCATCGAGTTCGTCGAGTACGAGCTCAAGTAAGTCCGCCGAGCCGGGTTATCGCCTGGCCGGGCGAGTCCCCGGCTTAGGGTAGCCGCAGCGCCGCGAGCGAGCCCGGGTGATCCGGGCTCGAGATCTGCACGACGATGTACTGCTGCCCGTCGTGCAGATAACCCATCATGCCGTAGCGGCCCGGCGCGGGCATCTCGACCGTGCCGACGCGCTCGCCCGTCACCTTGTCGATCGCGTGCAGCAACGGCGCGCCCGCACCGCCCTCCGCCGTGATGAGCAGCGTGCTCGTGGTCAGCAGAATCGCGTGCGACATGCGCCCCGTGTTGGGCACGTCGACATCCGCTAGCGCCGGATGATTCCTGATCTGCTCCGGCGTGTCGCCGTTGGGCGCAGACCAGAGGTGCTCGCCCGTGTTCATGTCGATCGCAACGATGCTGCTGTACGGCGGTTTGAATATCGGCAGCCCTGCCGGCCCTTGCAGGCGTTGTCGGCCCGAAACGAGCCACGGGGATATGGTCTCGCCCGTCGTCATGATGTCGTCCGGCTCGTCGAGCTCGCGGCCGGGCACCATGTAGGCCGCTCCACAGCTGCGCAACGTGGAGACGAAGATCACGCCCGTCTCTGGATCCGAGGACGTCGGCCCGAAAATGTTGCTGCCGCCGGCGCCGCTCGGACAGTTCACGAATGCGCGCAGGCCCGACGGGTGATCGCGCTGCATGGGCGGCGTATACAAGCCCTCGATCCGGTAATCCTTGACGATCTCGATCGCCTCGCGGCGCAGCGCGGGCGTGAAGTCGATGAGATCGTCCTCGCCGAGCCCCTGCATCTCGAACGGTGCGGGCCAGGTCGGGAAAGGTTGCGTCGGCGAGAGCTTCTCGCCCGGGAGGTCCGACTGCGGCGCAGGGCGCTCCTCGATCGGCCATATGGGCTCGCCGGTCACGCGATTGAACGTGAAGGCGAAACCCTGTTTAACGGTCTCGACGGCGATCGGCGTCGGCCGTCCGTCGATCGTCACATCCAGCAAGATCGGCGGCGCCGGGTTGTCCCAATTCCAGACGTCGTGATGAACGGTCTGGAAATGCCACAGGCGCTCGCCGGTCTCGACGTCGAGCGCGAGAATGCTCGTGCCGAAGAGGTTGTCGCCCGGGCGGAAACCGCCGTAATAATCGAGCGTCGGCGGGTTCGTCGGAATGTAGACGATGCCGCGTTGAGGATCCGCCGACATGGGCGCCCAGGAGGACACGTCGCCTGTCCTTCGCCAGGCGTCGTTCTCCCAGGTCTCGTGGCCGAATTCGCCGGGCTGTGGGATCACGTGGAACTTCCACAGAAACTCGCCCGTCGCGGCGTCATAGGCCAGGATGTCGCCGGGAATGTTCTCGATGCGTGTCTGGTAATAACCCTGCTCGTGAACGTTGCCGACGATGATGACGCCGTTGACGACGATCGGCGGCGACGACGTGCTGACGTTACCGAGATCTCTGGGGATCCCTTTCTCGGGATCGTAGGCATACCCGGAGCTCAGCCACGGTTCCCAGTCGCCGACCAGATCCGGCAGCATGTCCACGATCCCGGTTCGGGGAAAGCCCTCGACAGGCACGGGCGCGCCCCAGTTTTCGAGCGGGCGTCCGGTCTTCGCATCCAGCGCGTGCAGGAAAAACCCCGGGCTCGTCATGAAGATCACGCCACGGCCGTCGATCTCCGCATAGGCAACGCCCTTGCCGTAGTTATTGCGCATGCCGCGCTCGTAGCGCGTCGTTTGGGGCTCACGGTAAGTCCAGATCGTCTCGCCCGTGGCCGGGTCGATGGCAACGACGGTCCGCCGTTGTCCGGCCACGGTATAGAGCAATCCATCGACGTAGATCGGTGTCGATCTGAGCAGGTAATCGACGCCCGGGCCGAAGTTATCACCTCGCCATACCCAAGCGACCTCGAGCTCTTCGAAATTGTCCGCGTCGATCTGGTCTGCGGGTAGGTAACGCGTGGCTGCAGCATCGCCGCTGATGTAGCGCCATTCGCCAACCGGCGCATCCTGAGCGGGGGCGACAATCGGCGCCTGCCAGACGAGAGCGCTCGCCGTGGCGAGCATGCGAAGCCGGAGAGAACGTCCTTGTGCACAGCGGCTGCGTGGGACCGTGTCGTTCATGAGCTCATTCTCCTGCGTAAACGCGTATCCGTTTACGGGGTGGGGCTGATTGCGCGGCCGACTATGCCTTCATAACGCAAATGGGCTCAGAGTCCAAGGCTTTGCCGATCGTGCTCACCGAGAGCGCTGAGCGTGACGTGCGGATCGGCGTAGTCATGCGGAATCTGCATGAGACCGGCATCGGTCGCGAGCACGAGACTCGGAAAGCCTCTGACACCGAGCGCACGGGTTTTCTCGAGCTCGGCTCGAAGCTCGCTCTCGCAGGCGGCGCTACCGATTCGCTCGCGAAACGCAGGCACGTCGATGCCGATCTCGCCGGCCAGCTCGCAAAGTGTCTCGGTGTCGGCGGGATTGCGGGCCTCGCGATAATAAGCGTGCTGAATCCGCTCGATCATTCGCTTCTCGTGACCGGCATCGAAATGCTTGGCGGCCAGCACGGCTCGGCAAGCCGGATACGTCGATCTTCTGGGCTGACAGCGCGTCCAGAAATCGAAATTGAACTCGGTGCCAGGAACCACAGCCTCGATGCGCCGCCAGGTATTTTGAAGATAGGCCCTGAGATCCTCCGGCATCGGTTGGTCGGAATCCGGTGCGAGTCCGCCGAGAACGTACTGAACGGCGACCGAGCCGCCTATCGCCGCTTCGATTTCGCGCCAGGTCGGCGCGAACGCGTAGCACCAGCTACACATCGGGTCGTGGACGTAATACAAGGTCGGCATCGTGGCTTCAGCCGTCAGCGCTCAGGCTTCGTCGCTGGTCCAGCATCGCACGCTGGGCACGGCATCCGCGTCGACGACGACGTCCACGTTGATCGGTCGGCAGCAGACCGAGCAATCCTCGACGTACGTTTGATGATCGACGGAATCGTCGATGAGTAGCTCGATTACTTCACCGCAGTAGGGGCAATCGATCGTTCTGACGGGCAGCACTAGCTACCGGCCTTCTCGAGCTTTACGGGCTGACCATGCGGTGTCGCGCGGTAGGCCTGCATCCACGCAGCTTTGCGCTCATCGAGCTTGGCTGCATCCGTGAGTTTCTTCTCGGTGACGAGCCGCTCGAGTGCTGCAAGCCAGTGCTCGTAGTAGCGCGAGCCATCATCGGCCTCGCCGCGCTCGGCGGCATCGCGAAACTGCGCGCCCAGCGCTTGCGTCCACTCGGTCCAAGTGAAGTGTCCCTGCTCGGATAAGCGCACGGCCAGCGCGAACGCCTGGGCTTGCCAGGGCTCGGCGAAAACGGGCCCGCGCTCGTCGCGCGGCAGACGCGGCAAGGCGTCGAGATCCTGGGCAATTCGTGCGTCGTCACGCGGGCTCAAGATAATCCTCCCACATGTCGATTCGCACGCTGTCCCGGGCGTGTGCGGCTTCGCCCCAGAGCGCGCGCGCGGTGAAGCGAACCAGGTACACGTGTTGGAGTACGGGGTCAGACCCCTCACTGTCTGGCAGTGCAAAGACGCCGCGATCGCGCTCGACGGTTCCGGTTTTTAGCCGCGTGTAGCGCGGCATGCGCGTGTGGCCGGCCGGGTGCATGTTGCGCCCGCGCACGCGGTCGCCGACCTCGAATCGCGCCTCGATCGAGGACTGCTGCTCGGTCGTCGGGGTTCGCAACAACCAGTCGGCGGCGTTCTGCGGCGTAATCGGCGCGATACGCTGCTCGGGGCTGCTTGCGGCACGCCCCCGCTCGAGCTCCTCGCGCGTGACGACGCCGGCCTGCACGAGCCGCTCGATGAGCGCCGTGAGCCATCGCTCGTAGTAGCTCATGCGCAGATAGTCGGCTGCGGGAATCTGCTCGATTGTCGGGCGCAGCGGGCCGCCACGGAACGAGCCCGACGCCGCGTGCAGTGCCTGAACGCGGACCTCCCAGTCCGCATGAAACATTGGCGCGTCTCTCTCGTAGCCGATTTCGCCCATGCCCTGCATCCCGCCCATGTCGTGGACGCCGTTCATTGCGCGTCCTCCTGCGAAGGCGGCGGGACCTTCGCGACCCCGATCATCGCGTCGCGCGTGACCAACGCGGCGAGCTGCGCTTCGCTCAGCGAGCTCGTTCCCTCAGGTCTCTCCGGGAGAACGAGGTAGCGGGACGCTGCGTTGCTGTCCCAAACGCGCACTTCGATATCGTCGGCAATCTCGAGCCCGAGCTCGCGCAGCACACCGCGCGGGTCGATGACCGTTCGCGCGCGATAGGCATCGGATTTGTACCAGGTCGGCGCGAGGCCGAGCAACGGCCACGGATAGCAGGAGCACAGCGTGCAGACGATGACGTTGTGCACGGTCGATGAATTTTCGACGACCGTGAGCTTCTCGCCCTGCCAGCCCGAAAAGCCGAACTCTGCCATTGCGGCCGTACCGTCCTCGAGCAGTCGTTGCTTGTAGTCAGGATCGATCCAGGCGCGGGC
>JBFJXA010000142.1:0-5506 GCA_041623375.1 Gammaproteobacteria bacterium
GAAAAATTGGATGACGGCCGTCATGATCAACAGTGCGCTCGCGCTCAATCGAGAGCCGAGGCCGACGATGAGCAGCAGCGGAAACAGGTGTTCGGCATAGGTCGCGAGATACGCGGCCAGCCGTGGCGGGATCACGGGCAGCGCGTACTCGTACTCGAATAAAAAGAAGGCCGACTGGTTGACGCTGAGCAGGCCATCGACCTTCGTGCGGCCGGACAGCCAAAACGTCACGGCGATGAAAACGCGCGCAGGCGTACTGACCAGCGTGTCATACGACACTTGCTCCAGGCGTGCGATCAGGCGCCGTGCGATGTCGATTTTCGTAGGGCGGCTTTCTCCAGGCGCCACAGCGTCGGCAGTCGTGCTCATTTTTATTTCTCCTTGCGCAGAAAAGTGCCGCCGGCGGCTAGCGCCGTCAGGTGCTCGGTCTGGTCGATACCGGGCTCGGCACGCTCGCCGGCGGCCAGCGCGTCTCGGAGCGCTCGCCCGCGGACGAGGCCGTTCAGCGCAACGTAGGTGCCGGGGCTCAGCCGTCTGACCTCGACGGTCGCGACCGGCCGAATGATCAACAGATGCTCCGCCTCGCCGGGTATCGTCGTTTTACCGTCCAACGTGTCGGCCTGGCGATTGAGCTCCCAGATACGTGAGACCGGAAAGCGCGACTGCATGAGACGCGCCGATGGATGCAGCGCGCAGCGCGCGTCGTCGTCGTCCAGCAGTGCCGTGAACTCGTCGACGTCCAGCACATCGGCCTCGGCTGCGTGATAGGCCTCGAGGTAGAGCAGCTCCAATCGAGCGACGTCGGGCAGATACGGTACCGTCGTCGCAGGCGGGAACCGGCCCAGAAACTCGGGAAACCGATCGCCGTATCCGAGTAACGTCGGCCGGGTTGGGGGATGAATGCCGACGTACTCGCGAGCGGCATAGCGGAAAAATTCCTGACCGACGAGCCGCTCCACGGCCGGGAACGTCTCTGCGAGCGCCGCTGCGAGCTGGGCATGGACGTTGTTCTTGTAGACGGCCAGGCGCTGCTCGGCCGGCGCACCGCCGGTCGCGACACTTTCCGCGAGACTTGCGTTGGCCGTGCGCTGCGGGGCCGCGAGCAGATATTCGGCGAAGTCGGACTGCAGATCAGCCAATGGCAACATCGGCAATCTCCTCGCTGTCTGCGAGCGCGCTGGCTGCGACGGCATCGGCGCGGGCGGCTTCGTCGAGAAGCTCATCGAGCGCGGGCACGTTCGTGTCCCATTCGATGAGCGTCGGGCGCGCGCCGATTCGCTCGATCGTCTCGTCATAAAGGCGCCAGACGTCGGCGCAGACGCGGCTGCCGTGATCGTCGATGCGCAGCTCGTGCCCGGAATCGGTCGTGCGGATCGCGTGACCCGCCAGATGAATCTCGGCGACGAGCTCTCCAGGTATCTCGGCGAGATAACTACGCGCGTCCTCGTCCTGATTGCAGGCACTGACGTAGACGTTGTTGATGTCGAGCAGCAGGCGACAGCCCGTGCGCCGGGCCGCTGCGACGAGAAATTCGGTTTCGGTCATTTCCGACTGCTGGAAATCGAGATACCGCGACGGGTTCTCGATGAGAATCTGACGCTCGAGTGCAGACTGCATCGCGTCGATGTGCTCGCAGAGCAGGTTCAGCGCCTCGGTCGTATACGGCACGGGCAGAAGATCGTGCAGTGCGGTCCCGGCATGGCCGGTCCAGGCGACGTGCTCGGAGATCAGCGCGGGCTCGTAGCGATCGACGAGCTCGCGCCAGCGCGCGAGATGCCGTTGATCGAGCGGATCGACGCCGCCCAACGAGGCGCCCACGCCGTGAAACGACAGCGGGTAGACGTTTGCAAGTGCCTCGAGCCAACGATGCGGGGGGCCGCCCGCGCCCATGTAGTTCTCGGTATGGATCTCGAGAAACGCGAGGCTCGGGCGCCGCTCGAGCAGCTCGGCGTAGTGGGTCGGCTTGAGACCGATGCCGGCAGCAGCCGGCACCGGCCTCAGACCGGTGGGAGCCATGCTGGGGGGGCTAGCCGCTCCCGAAGGTTGCATCGCTCAGCTCGGCACGCGGGCGTTGGAGCTCTCGAGCGAGCCGTTGCCGTGTGGCGTCTCGATGTCTGCGCACGTGCCCTGCGGTACGAGCTTCCAGGCATTGGACTGATAGTCGATCGTCGAGGTGCCGGCGCACGTCGTGCCCGGACCGGCGGCGCAGTCGTTCTGACCGGCAAGCGCGATGCCGTAGCATTTTTCCATGCCTTCTTGCGCGCTCGCAGTATGCATCGTCGCCGCGGCGGCAAGGCCGAGGGCCGCGGCAACACCGCTAGCGACAGTCGTCAATTGTGCTTTCTTGGACATTCAGGTTCTCCTCCTGGCGGTACAAATTAGAATTCGCTGATGAGCCATTCACCGGATGAAGCCGGTCAGACAGGGGCTCTCGGCGATTAAGACCCGAGCGGGTCGGCGTTTATTACAGAGGCTCGTTCGGGTCGCCGGCGACGATCGGGAACGCGGCAAAAAAAATTCCTTCGACTGCAACTTTTCGCGACGCGCCTGCGTATTGGTGGTTGAACGGGCTGTCCGTCGAAGCCTGCGCGTCAACCAATCGAGTCGAGGAAGAATCATGTTGAAGAAGTTGCTTGTAGTCGCCGTGTTGCTGTCGGTCTCCGGAATTGCCGCGGCCGCGAAGTGGCAGGTGCTAATTACGAATGTAACGCCCGGTCAGACCTTCACGCCGATACTGACTGCCGTTCACTACGGCGACAGCGGTGTGCCGCAAGTCGGTGCGGCCCCGAGCGCGGCGCTTGCGACACTCGCCGAAGGCGGCGCCACGGGCCCGCTCGGCGAAGAAATATTGGCGGCAACGCCGCGTGGCACGAGCATCGCGACGATCGACGGTCTGCTCGGTCCCGGTCAGACGGCCGAGACCGTCGTGCGCGGCCGTCCGGGTCAGCGTTTGACGCTCGCAGCGATGTTGATTCCGACGAACGACACGTTCTTTGCGGTCGGCAGCGTGTTCTTACCCGTGCACGGAGAGCGAACGGTTCACGCGATCGCCTACGACGCAGGTTCAGAGCCAAACACGCAAAGCTGCGCCGACATTCCCGGACCGCGCTGCGGCGGGCAGCCCGACTCGCCGGCGAGCCCGGACGACGAAGGCTTTATCCACGTGAGCAACGGCTTTCATGATCTCGGCGTGGCCGCGCCCGGCGATCCCGAAATTCTCACGCCGGCCCATTACTCGTGGAACAATCCAGTAGCGATCGTTACGATCAGACGCGTTTATTCGGACGACTGATGTTCGGACGACTGATGGTCGAACGACGGAGGCAGCCACGATCGATGGGACCGCCCAGGTGACGACGATGGAGTGTTCGTGACGGACGCGTTTGCCGACGACGAGCAACGCTGGTCACAGCTCATGGCCGCTGCTCATAGAGGCGATACTCGTCTCTATGAGCAGCTTCTTCGCGAGCTCGCCGACGTGATCGAGCGTTACATTCGCAGTCGCTTCGGCGCGCTGTCGTTCACGGAGGACTGCGTCCAGGAGTGCCTGCTCGCGATCCATACCGGGAGGCACACCTACGATCCGCAGCGGGCTTTCAGGCCCTGGTTTTTCACGATCGTGCGCAATAAGACGGTCGATCTGTTGCGCCGATCCTATGCAGGTGAGCGCGTCGCGAGTGCGGCCCTCGGCGAGAGCGTCGTCGATGCGGTTGAGGCGCCCGATGAGCAGCTCTCCGCCGGCGATGTCCTGGCGCAGCTGCAGCCGAATTTTCGCAGTGCTCTGACGTTGACGAAAATCTGCGGGTACACGCTCGCTGAAGCCGCAGAGCGCAGCGGTATCTCGGAATCGGCCATGAAGTCGCGCGTGAGCCGTGCCGTGCGCGCGGCGGAGCTACTATTGGCACAAGAGCGCAATCTCGAATGACTGAAAATCGCGAAGACTTGATTCTCGATCTCGTTGCCGATCTGCGTCCTGTGCGCAGTGCAGGGCGTATCGGCGGAGCCTTGCTCATCTGGCTCGCGCTCGCTGTCGGGTACAGCGTATTCATCGTTCTCGCGACGGGACCGCTGCGCGAGGGCGCGTTGCACAACGTCGTGCGCGAGCCGGCGTTCGGCGTGGAGACGCTGATTGCGGCGCTCGCGATCATCGCGCTGGCTCACGCGGCGCTGCGCACCGCGATTCCGGGCACGTCGTCGCGTATAGCGGCGCTCGCATTGCCGCTGGCGTTGACCGCCGCGTGGATCGCTTTCTACGTGATCGGTCTGTGGTATCCCGCTCACCCGGTCTCGACCCTCGGCGCTCGCCCGCATTGTCTGTGGCAGACGGTGCTGTTCAGCATTCCGAGTCTCGTTCTCATGCTCTGGCTGTCGCGGCGTCTGTTGCCGCTGCGACCGCGCTCGACCGGTCTGCTAGCCGGCGCGGCTGCCGCCGCGATACCGGGCGCGTTGATGCAGTTGGGCTGCATGTACGTTCCCGCACATATTCTCGGGTACCACATCGGGCCGGTATTTATCGTTGCGGCGATCGGCTTCCTGGTCGGGCCAATCGCGCTGACCGCGCGGCGAACCGTGCCGCGCAGCCGCGGAATGCCGATGCATTAGGCCCGCTGGCCTTACCCGCCCGCGTTTTCGGAAGCTCGATGATCGGCGGTGACCGTGCCGACGGCGGCAATCTCACGCTCGTGCGCCGTTTCGCGCCACGGCTCGGCGAGCCCGGCCGTGTACCAGTTTTGCATCGCCGGGTGCTCGAGCAATCGATCGGCATACCCTTGCGCTTTCGCACCGAGCGCGAGGCCGTACGTCTGCGCGCGAAAAGCGACGGGCGCGAAGAACGCATCGACCGCCGTGAATTGCGTGCCTGCGAGATGGGCGCCGCCGAATCGGTCGAGCCCCTCGCACCAGAGCTCGTCGATGCGCGCGACGTCGCTCTCGAGATTAGCGTCGATCTCATTGAGATTGACGCGCACGCCGCAGCTCATCGGACAGCGGTTGCGCAACGCAGAGAATCCCGAGTGCATCTCGGCCGAGGCGCTGCGAGCCCAGGCTCGGGCCGCCGCGTCGTCGGGCCAGACGCCCGCATGCCGCTCGGCGAGATACTCGACGATCGCGAGGGATTCCCAAATGACGGTGCCGCCGTCGTGGAGGCACGGTACGAGCCCGGTCGGTGAGAACTCGCGAAATTTCGTCCGGCTCGAGCCCGCGGCGAACGGGACGAGGCGCTCCTCGAACGGAATCTCCAGCGCACGCATGAGCAGCCAGGGACGCAGCGACCAGGAGGAGTAGTTCTTGTTGGCGATAAAGAGCAGATACACGTTCGGTCAGGGAGCGGGCATGTCAGGTGTCCCGGAAACGTTTGTAGTTACTGTACGCGAAATTTCGTCGACGTCGCACCCGCTGCAAAGAATAGACCGATCGTCTCGTCGTGCGCACTCACGGCGAGATCGTTCCCGAGCTCGTCTACGAGCAAATGAGCACGTTCGGCGGCGGTTGCAACGTTAACGTCTGC
>JBFJXA010000143.1:0-5500 GCA_041623375.1 Gammaproteobacteria bacterium
ATCGCGCCCGGCAAGCGCATGCTGTCGAGCATGACACCGACGTTACTCGAAAGCGACGACGGTCTCGCCCTGCTGGGCACGCCCGGCGGGAGCCGCATCATCACGATGGTCCTGCTCGCGAGTCTCGCATGGATAGAGGGCGCCGATGCAGCCGCAATGGTCGCCGAGCCGCGCCTGCACCATCAGTACTACCCGGACGTCGTCGGTTACGAGGACGCTGCGCTCGATGAAGGCACGATCACGGCACTGCGGGCGCTCGGCCACTCATTGCGCGCCGTCGGGCGCGGCTACGGCGATATGCACGTCGTAACGTGGGACTATGCGAGCGGCGCCGTCGAAGCGGCGAGCGATCCGAGGGGCATCGGCGAGCCGCGCTACCAGGAGCCGTAGGGCGAGTCATCGAGACTCGCCTAGCGCTGACAACGCGGGCAGTAATACGTTGCGCGCTGGCCGATCACGACCTGCTTGATCGGCGCCGCGCACTCGCGACACGGTTCCCCGCCGCGGCCGTAGACGGTGAGCGTCTGCTGAAAATAACCCGGCTTGCCGTCGCCGCCGACGAAATCCCGCAGGGTCGTGCCGCCGGCTCGAATTGCATCTTCGAGGACGCGTTTGACGCTCGCCGCAAGCCTGTCGAGCCGTTGACGTGAGATCCGACCGGCCGCGCGACGTGGATGGATGCGCGCTGTGAACAGGGCCTCATTCGCGTAGATGTTGCCGACGCCCGTAACGATACGGCTGTTCATGATGTGCTGCTTTATTGCGACGCGACGTCCGCGGGACGTTTGCCATAGATAGCGGCCCGTGAAGTCTTCGCCGAGCGGCTCGGGGCCGAGCGACGACAGCAACCAATGGTGCTCCGGCGCCTCGCTGAAGTGCAGGCTACCGAATCGTCGCGGATCGTTGAATCGCACGCACGCGCCCGTGCTCAGCACGAGGTCCAGATGATCGTGACTCTGCGGCACACCGGGCTCGTTCAGGTAGCGTAGGCTCCCCGACATGCCGAGATGCCAGATCAGACTGCCGTTGCCCGTCGCGATCAGCAGATACTTTCCGCGACGCTCGACCGAGGCAATGCGCTCGTTGCGAATGCGTCCCGCCAGCGATGGATCGACGGGCCACCGCAATCGTGGTTCGCGCACCGCGAGATCCGAGATCGATTGACCGACGAGCAACGGCTCGAGGCCGCGGCGCGTCGTCTCTACCTCAGGTAACTCGGGCATGCGTGTATCTAACTGCGGGGACTGCCGATCGTGGCGCTCACGCAGCCCCCGCGGGAACAGTGCAGACGGTGGCAACGGGCCAAATTGCGACATCCCGCACAGCGTAAAGTTCCGTATTGGAGTACATGTTGGCGTGGGCTATAGTCACTCAACTCTCGAGCCACGACAAAGGATTGAATGGTGCAATTCGTTTTCGATCATTACGAAGGATTGGTCAACCTGAGCTTTTGGGGCTATGTGGGCGTAGCCGTGCTCGTCATGCATGTTACCTTGCTCGGGATCACGCTCTACTATCATCGTGATCAAGCGCACCGTTCGATCAATCTCCACCCGGCGTTGCGGCATTTCTTTCGGTTCTGGCTCTGGATGAATACGGGCGCGACCACGAAGGAGTGGGTCGCCGTGCATCGCAAGCATCATGCCTTCTGTGAAACGGCGGGCGACCCCCACAGCCCGAAGCTTTTCGGGCTTCGGACCGTCCTGCTGCGCGGCGCCGAGCTTTACCGCGCCGAGGCAGCCGACCCGGCGACGGTGGAGAAATATTCCAAGGGTACGCCCGATGACTGGATGGAGCGTAACGTCTACGGGCGATTCCACAATGGCGGTATCGCGCTGCTCGCCGTCACGGACATCGTCTTGTTCGGCGTGCCGGGCATTATCCTGCTGGCGATTCAGCTCATCACGATGCCGCTGTTTGCTGCCGGTGTCATCAACGGACTGGGTCACGCGAAGGGATATCGGAATTTCGAGACCGACGACGCGTCGACGAATCTCTGGCCCATCGCCTTTCTCGTTGCGGGCGAGGAGCTACACAACAATCACCACGCTTTCCCGAGCTCGGCGAAGTTCTCGTTACGCCGGGGTGAGATTGACCTGGGCTGGTTGCATATCAAGCTGCTTGCGGCGATCGGTCTCGTCGAGGTTCGCCGTGTAGCGCCGACACCGAAACTTGCGAGCGCTCCAGGCACGCTCGATCTCGCCGCGCTTCGGGCCATCATCGTCAATCGGATGCACGTGTTACGGCACTATTCGCAGAGCGTCACGGTGCCCGTGCTCAGAGCCGAGCTCGAGCGGGTCGGCGAGAATGCGGGCGCTGCTCTGAGGCGGGCACGCCGGTTCCTGAGCCGCCACCCGAGCATGCTCGATTCGCGGTCGCGCCAGCGTCTCGAGGAGCTCGTCAGAGTGCATCCGAGCTTCAAGACGGTGCTCGAGTTTCATGCCGAGCTCAGGGCACTGTGGAGCGGTGCACATCGCAGCAACGAACATCTGCTCGCGGACGTGAAGGCGTGGTGCGCGAAAGCCGAGGCGAGCCGGATACAGAAGCTCCAGGACTTCGCAAGCTATCTGAGATCCTTCGCACAGGCGCAGGCGGTGCCGGCCTGAGGCACTGTCCATTCCTGGCAACGAAAAACCCCGCCTGAGAGCGGGGTTTTTTTATGGTCGTTATTTGATCTTGGTCTCTTTATAAACGA
Source organism: Gammaproteobacteria bacterium (assembly GCA_041623375.1). Lineage (GTDB taxonomy): Bacteria > Pseudomonadota > Gammaproteobacteria > Steroidobacterales > Rariloculaceae > JAHEEM01. Next base: position 2,696 of record JBFJXA010000143.1, read on the forward strand.
CGTGCTTGCGGATGGTCGGGTCGTATTTTTTGACCTCCATCTTCTCCGGGTGCAGGCGCTTGTTCTTCGTCGTCGTGTAGTAATGACCGGTGCCAGCCGACGACATCAGACGAATCTTCTCTCTCATCTATCTCACCCCGCTCAGATCTTCTCGCCGCGGGCGCGCAGCTCCTTGACGACCTCTTCGATTCCGCGCTTGTCGATGATGCGCAGCCCCTTATGGGATACGCGCAGCCGCACGAAGCGCCGCTCGGACTCGAGCCAGAACCGCTGCGTGTGCAGGTTCGGCAGGAAGCGGCGGCGGGTCTTGTTGTTCGCGTGGGAAACGTTGTTTCCCGACATCGGACGCTTACCCGTGACTTGACAGACTCTCGACATGGCGTTGCCCTATGGGGCCGGAACTCGGAGCCGGGCATATTACCCGCTGGAGGAGCCTATATCCAGCCTCGTTCCGCCAGAGAAACGTGGCCGCCACGGGAGACGACGAGGTGGTCGAGCAGCCGAATCTCCACGAGAGCCAGCGCCTGGCCCAGCTTCAACGTAATGCTGCGGTCGGACTCGCTGGGCTCGGCAACCCCCGACGGATGATTGTGGCCGGCGATGACCGCCGCGGCGTCGAGGCGCAGCGCCTGTTTCACGACCTCGCGCGGATGCACGGTGGCCCCGTCGATCGTGCCGCGAAACAGCTCCTCGTAGCGGATGATGCGGTGGCGCGTATCCAGAAACAGGCAGCCGAAGACCTCGTGCGGCCGGTCGCTCAGGTGCGCCTGAAAGAATCGCGCGGCGTCGCCCGGCGCGCTCAGCGTGGTTCCGCGCTCGAGCGGCTCGGTCAAGTAGCGGCGGCCGAGCTCAACGGCCGCGTACATTCGCGCAATTCGAGCCGGCCCGAGGCCGCCGATGCCCGCAAGCTCGGTGGGGCTTGCGGCGAGCGCCGGTGCGAGGCCGCCGCAGTGATCGAGCACGGCGTCGGCGAGGCCGAGCGCTGGGCCGGCCTGCCGCGCGCCGCCGAGAACGACGGCCAGCAGCTCACGGTCCGACAAGCCCGCCGGCCCCGCACGCAGCAAGCGCTCGCGCACGGGCTGATCATGCCGGGGTGTCACGGTGCATCTTCGATCATGGTGCAACGAACGTAACCGCGCGGGCGGCGAGCCGCCAGGCTCGATTCGGTGTAAATCGAACGGGAAAGGGTGCGTGGCGCCGGATCAGCGCACGACAAACAAGGAGATACCGAGAAACACGACCTCCGTGTAGGCATCGCTGTCGGTTACGCCGACGTAGACCTCGAGCTCGTTACCGGAGTCGAGCAGAAAGCCGACGCCGCCTGTCAGCGTATCGGCCGTGCGGCCGAAGAAAATATCTTTTACGCGGTCGAACGTGAAGTTGTAGGTGCGCAGCCCCCGCGTATAGCTCAGGCGCGTGCCGATACTCGAGTCGAGTAACGACATCTCGGAGAGCAACTGCCTGCCGACGCCGAGCGACAAGAAGTCGGTTGCCCGGTCTGCGAGCTGCACGAACTCGTCGCGCGAAGCGCTGCGTAGCACGTCGAGCACCGGGACGTTGAAGTCACAGCCGTAGTCATCGTAATCGTATGACATGCCGTGAACCTCGGCGTACCAGGCGTCACTCGAGTAGCTCAGGCTCGCGCCCAGACCTAAGTCGTCGACGTCGCAGTCGACACTTCCCGTTATCGTAAACAGCGAGCCGTCACGTCGCGTGATCGTCCGGTTGATCTGGACCGGGTCGAAATCGCTGTTGCGAAACTCCGTGCGCACTGCGAACGACCAAGTCTCGTTGTGCAGGTCGAGAGCGGCGGTTGCCGATTGCGTCTGCACGAAATCCTCGTCGCCCCAGCCGCCGAGACCGAGCCGCACACTGACGTTGCCGAAATCGTGGCCGACGTTGCCGCGAAAGGCCGTTCTGCGCAGATCGGTCAGGTTCGTCGACGTGTCCGAGCGCGAGGCCGACACGTCCCAGGAGGTTCGCTCGGAAAAGTTGCCGCCTAGCGCGCCGGAGACGACGTAGCCGTCGGCATCATCGACCTCGGCGCCGACGTAGCCATACCAGCCCTGAGCCGCCGCCGGCATCGTGCCGAGCGCCAGAAGCCAGCCGGCCACGAGCGCTCCGGGCCCCGTGCCGTGACGTCGTTTGAGAATCATGCTCGAATCATAGTCAATGCCCCGGCCGGCAACTGCGACCCACGTTCCATAGAACGCAACGCTGCCAGTTTCGTTGACACAGCGACGTTGCTCTGGCGTCGGTGGAAAACGGTGCCGGGTGGGGCTAAGCTGATCGATCGGATGGAGGTCGCATGACGTGAACGCACACGAGGGGCCGAAAATTCTGCTCGGGGTTACGGGCGGAGTCGCGGCTTACAAGAGCCCGGAGCTCGCGCGCCGGCTCATCGAGCGTGGTGCGCAGGTTCAGGTCGTCATGACCCGCGGCGCCCGTACGTTCGTTTCGCCGCTGACGTTTCAGGCCGTGTCGTCGCGGCGCGTGCGCGACGACATCTGGGATGCGCAGGCCGAGGCGGCCATGGGCCATATCGAGCTCGCCCGGTGGGCCGATCTCGTCCTGATTGCGCCGGCGACGGCACATTGTCTCGCCAGCCTCGCCAACGGGCACGCGGCCGATCTGTTGAGCACGATCTGTCTTGCAACGACGGCACCGGTCATGATCGCCCCGGCGATGAATCATGTCATGTGGAGCCATCCGGCCGTGCAGGCCAACAAGGAATTGCTCGAGCAACGCGGCGCCCGGTTTCTCGGTCCGGCGACAGGCTCGCAGGCCTGCGGCGAGGAAGGCCCC
>JBFJXA010000144.1:0-5480 GCA_041623375.1 Gammaproteobacteria bacterium
GACCGATCGCGCGTCTACTTCGGCGCCTGGTTCGAGCTCGAAGACGATTCGGGCGAGCGGCGACGCTTCCGGCTCGTCGGCCCCGACGAGTTCGATCATGAACCGGGCTACACGAGCATGGACTCACCCCTCGGACGGGCCGTCATGGGAAAGGCCATCGACGACGAGATCGAAGTCGCAACCCCTGAAGGTGTGATGCGATATCGTCTCGTGACCGTCTTTTACGAAGCGCTCGACGATAACTCAGACAAAAAAAAGACCCGACGCTGAGCGCCGGGTCGCTGCGATCGTAAAACTCCGATTCGTCGCGCGTTACTGCAATCGCGACCAGTTGATCAGGCAGACGTCGTTGGAATCCAGGTCGAAATTTTTTGCGAGTAGCGCTTCGATTTCTTTGGGCTCGAAGCGCGACTCGGTAGACTGGTTAACCTCGACGACGCCGCTGAATTCCTGGCGGGACCCGATCTCGGCCTCGCCGGTCAGCACGAAGTGCGTGTAATACTTGACTCCCATGCGGGCGAGTCTAGGGACGGCGTCGAAACAAGGCTGTGACTCGTTGCACATTTTCCCGGGCGACTACCGACAGGCAGGCAGGAACGTGAACTCGGCAGCAAAGCGGCGGCTACAATGCCGTTGGAGCAAGCCTGCAACGAGGCTGCCCTTGACATATTCTATTGAGGCTTTATAGAGGCTATTGGAAACCGCTGAGAGAACGACCTATGACACGATGGCTATCGCTGACACTGACGCTCGCGTTGACTCAGACGACACTTGCGCAACAGGATCTTCGCGCCACTCTGTTCGCGGGAGCTGAAGCGTCCAGGGCGGCCGCCGAGGAATCCAACGCGCCCCTGCTGTCGCCGGGTCTTTGGGAGGATGGCCTCGAAGCGTTCGGCGATGCCGAAGCCGACTTCCAGCGCGGCCGCAATCTCGATCGTATAAGACTGCAGCTCGCGGATGCGATTGAGGCCTTCAACAACGCCGCGGAAGCCTCCGAGATCGCGAGCATCACGCTCGCCTCATTGATAAAAACGCGCGACGACGCTTCGGATGCGCAAGCCGACCGGTTTGCGCAGGCATTGTGGAACGAAGCGGAGGAGCTGTTCGAAAGCGCCGCCCGGCGGCTCGAATCAGGTAACATTCGCGGCGCGCGCACACGTGCCGAGGAAGCCGAGGCGCTGTTCAGAGATGCCGAGCTCACGGCAATCAAAGCACAGTACCTCAGTCAGACAAGAGCGTTGCTGGCGCAGGCCGAGCAGGCTCGGGTACCCCGCTACGCGCCAATCACGTTCGAGAGAGCTTCGTTACTCCTCGCTCAGGCCGAGGAGGAGCTGAACAACAATCGTTACGACACGGACCTGCCGCGCAGCCTGGCGCAGCAGGCGAACTACGAAGCGCAGCACGCGATCTACCTCGCACAGGTAATCCGGCGTATCCAGAGCGACGACTGGACGGAGGAACAGCTCATCCTCGCGTACGAGGAACCGCTGACACAGATCGCTGCGGCTGCCGATCTCGTGGCGCGGCACAACGGCGGGATCGAGCCGGTCGCGGACGAGCTCGTCGCTTACATCGAGAACCTGCGCCAGCGAGAGCGTCAGCTCGATCTCGATCTGACGGAGAGTCACATGAGAATCGTCGGTCTCGAAGAGGAGATTCGAAGACTCGACGAACAGCTCGGCGGCGTCTCACAGGAACGCGTCGCGCTCGTCCAGCGGCTCGAGGCCGAGGCACGAATCCGGGAGCAGTTCACGCAGATCGAATCACTGTTTACCCGCGACGAAGCGATCGTCTATCGGGAAGGTAACAACATCATACTGCGCCTGGCCGGGCTGACGTTCGAGAGCGGGCAATCGACGCTCGCACCCGAGCACGAGTCCCTGCTCGCCAAGGTCCACAACGCCGTCGAGGTGTTCCCTCGTTCGCAGATCATCGTGGAGGGGCATACCGATTCCTACGGTAGCGACGGCACCAACATGTCGCTTTCGCGCGCTCGCGCCGAGGCCGTCGGCGAGTATCTGAGGAGCGTTTTCAATATCGCGTCGTTTCGGATCAGCGCCGTCGGCTACGGCGAGACGCGCCCGATCGCGAACAACGAGACGCCACAGGGACGAGCGCGCAACCGTCGCATAGACATTCTTATCGAGCCTCAGATCGAATAGTCTCCGCAAGCCAGTCAGCGATACACCCTGCCACTGCGGCGTTGACGAGATACCCGTACGACTTGTGCGGATTGATTCCGAGCGGGCCGCGAAAGTGGTTGTAGATGTCGGCGTGGTCCTCGAGCGACTCGAGCAGCCCGAGATCGACCATCTCTCCGAAGTACGGAAATAGCTCCGGATGCAGCGCGGTCATCTCCGCGCGAGCGGAAAAATTGGCCCATCGCCTGATGTTCCCAGGATACCTCGGCACACCACTTCGCGCCGCGCCACGGACGCGGTGCGCCACGAAGCGACTGCCGAGCGGGCATCCCAACGTAATGAACAGGTCCACGCGGCCTTCGGACTCGTCGACGTGGGTCAGCTCCCATAACGTATCGTAGGCGATAACCGAGCCGAGACTGTGGCCAATCAGCAGCACCCGGCATCCATCGCTCCAGGCATCCCGGAGCTCGGCCTTCACCCTCCTCCGGATCTCGTCGCCGTGCTGCGCGTGATTCGAAAAATAGGCGCGCGCCTCGCGCAGCGTCAGCCGCGTCTCCGAACGTGCGATTATCCGTCCGAACCAGGGCGCCGCGTCGCCGAGCACGCGGATTCCGCGAGCGAGCTTCCGCGCGATCGAATCGATCTCCGCAATGTCTTCCGCAGACGCATCCGGTTGCCGCAGCAACGCCTCTATCCCCGGCTGATCGAGCGCTATGTCCGCGTGGCGCCGATAGAACTCGAACGTCCAGGGAACGAGTCGAAAAGCGTCCGGCGCCGCTTCGAGCACGCGTGCCATCGCAGGATTTGCTCGCGCGAGGCCTGCCAGCAATGCGCGCATCAGCGCGGGTCGATGGACCTCCGGCGGCGGCTTTGGCTTCATTCCCGGCACATAGACGATTCGAAATCGATTCATAGGCAACTCGACCTGGCGGGCGGGACGTTGCGCCGGAGACGCTAGGAGACCGCTTATCAAGTCGTTATAGTTCGACGAAGTGGCGAAAATTACTGGCGGAGGATAGGGCGTGAGATATCTGCATACAATGGTCCGGGTCAGCGATCTCGACAAGTCTCTGGATTTCTACTGCAACAAGCTCGGGATGAAGGAGATTCGCAGAGTCGACCGGGAAGCCGGCAGATACACGCTCGTGTTCGTCGCTCCGGTCGGTCAGGAAGAATGCCCTCTGGAGCTGACCTATAACTGGGATCCCGAAGAATACGGAGAGGGGCGGAACTTCGGTCACGTCGCCTACGAAGTGGACGACATCTACGCGACCTGCGAGAAACTCATGGCCGGAGGCGTGACGATCAACCGCCCGCCGCGCGACGGCTGGATGGCGTTCATTCGGTCTCCCGACAACATCAGCATCGAGCTGCTGCAGAAGGGCGAGCGGCTGCCCGTGAAGGAGCCATGGGCTTCGATGGAAAATACCGGCAAATGGTAGGCGCGATCTCAGCGCCCGCTGCGCAACGCCACTCGGAAGTTACCGGTTTCGACCTCGTATACGCGCGCGTCCTTGCATACGACGCGGTTGCGGCCGGCTCTCTTTGCCTCGTAGAGGGCCTCGTCGGCAATCTGTATCGTGCCCGCGAGACTACGACCCGATGTCGGCGCTGACATGGCGACGCCGAGACTCACGGTAACGACGTCGCCGATGCTCGATCCCTCATTCAAGATGGCGAGATCCATGACGTCTCGACGTATTTGCTCAGGGACGGTTTTCGAATGCTCGCGTGGAGGCCCGTACAGAACGAGGACGAACTCCTCACCTCCATAGCGCGCCGCGAAATCGAATGGCCGTTTCGCAGCCGCAGCGATACAGCGCGCGACCTTCTTCAGGCAATCGTCACCGGCCTGATGGCCGTAGAGGTCGTTGAAAATCTTGAAATGATCAATGTCGACGAGAATGATCTCGAGCGGCATCTCCTCCCGCTGTGACTGACGCCAGAGGCGACTCATGAAGTCGTCGAACATTCTGCGGTTGTAGAGCCCGGTCAGCCCGTCACGCTCCGCGAGTTCGTTGAGCAGCCGGGTCTCGAGATAGCTCGACCGCAGCACGTACTCGAGGTTGTAGCTCGCGAGCAGGCTGACGGCGGATGTGGCCGTCAGCAGAACCAGGGCATAGACCAGCGGCTCGGACGGCGCGCCGACGGCGATACCGAGGACGGCATAGCTCACGAGCAGCACTCCCGCGATCGACGCGCTCGCCCGGAACGCGAGCCCGGGAAACAGACACGCATACACGACGACAAGGATCAGCCCCGCCGTAAAAGAGTAGTCACCCCGGGTCGCCGCGATCTGCGCCTCGTAAGCGACGCAAGCCCCGAGCACGGTCAAGCTCGCGATCGCTACCTGCTGATAGTGGGGTCGCAGTCGTGTCGAACGGGTCGCGAGAACGATAAATCCCAGAGCAGGAACGACGATAGCGAAGCGGGCTGCAAACTCCGCGTCGACGGCGACTTGGCCACGAGCGAGCCATTCCAGGAGCGTCAACGTCATAAAGACGCCGAGCAGAACGAAAGCCGCCACGCGCGCCCGCGGACAGCTCTGTTCGACGAAGCCGTCCAGAAAATCGCGCTCGAGAAATCCCTTGAATCTGAGGTTCGCGAAGCCGGCCTTGAGCTGCGCCGCGAACGGGGAATTTCTGCCGCGAGTATTGATTGCGAGTGGATCCATGCAGATCGGATCGCTCGTCGAAAGCCGACGGAAAAGTGTGATCGCATCGACAGGGAATTTCCCCAACGCAGATCACAAGATCCCGGTTTAATGCCGGGTGGCGTTAGCGATAGAGCGGCAACAGCGCGTCGCGTGACGTTATGTCAGATGACAGGTTGACGGACTCGAGGCTCACGAGCGCGGCCCGCAGATCCTGGCCCTTCCAGTGACCGGCGCCGGGGCCGTACAGCGCCCTCTCGAGATCCGCTACGGGGCGCGCGAGAGACTCGGGAAGCCGCGCCGCGAGCGCGCCGAGACTCGACGGCGGATCGTCGGGAAATCTCAGCTCTGCCCACTCGAGCAGCAGTCGTCTCGCGTTTGCCCCTTCGTCGGCGTCACACGCTTCGCGGATCCGGCGCAGCACCCGGCGGCTGGCCCCGCGGGTGGGCACTGGCGGCTCATCGGCTGTCGGCACCTCCGCCTGCGCCGGCGCTCGAGTCCTGAACGCGACGACGACGGTCGCGAGCCAGAGGACCAGAAGCCCGGCGCTCACCCCCTTCCAGAAGCCATCGGCCGGCGCGACGTCACCGCTGGGCGGCGGTTCGGCCACCATCGGCTCATTCGTCGCAGCCGACGACTGATCCGTTCCGGGCAGCACGGAAAGCGACTTAGCCGGAATCCGC
>JBFJXA010000145.1:0-5323 GCA_041623375.1 Gammaproteobacteria bacterium
CCAATGCATCGAATTGCGCCTGATCTTGCTCTGTCTCGAGACGCCGGACGAGCGGATGCGCGTCGTTGAGCTCGAGTGAAGGCACGCTCGTCGGTGCCTCATGACCCGACGCCTTTAGCAGCTCGCGCATTTGAAAGCCGATCTCGTTGTCGGCAAAGACCAGACACGATGCCGACTCGGTAAGCCTGCCACTCATGCGTACCTCATCGACCTTCTCGCGAAGGACGCGCTTGACGCGCTTCAACAGGTGCTTTTGCGATTTGCTCTGCGCGGAATCCACGCGCGGCGCTTGTGAATCCGAGGACTCCAGCGCCCCACGCGAGACGTCCTTGAGGGGCTTGCCTTTGTACTCCCGCAGATACTGCATGACCCATTCGTCGATCCGGTCTGAGAGTAGCAGCACCTCGGCGCCTCGCTCACGCAGGGCTTCCAGATGCGGGCTGCTGCGCGCCGCGGCAGGCGACTCGGCGATGAGATAGTAGATCTGCTCCTGCTCGTCCGGCGCCGCCTCGAGGTAGGCTTCGAGGCTCCTGTCCTGCGCGAGATCCTCCGATTGCGTGCTGTTGAATCGCAGCAGGCCGGCGATTTTTTCGAAGTTCGCGGGATCCTCGGCCAGGCCTTCCTTGAAGGCCGGGCCGAACTCTTTCCAGTAGGTCGCGTATTTGTCGGGTTCCTCCCGCGCGAGCCGCTCGAGCATGTCGAGGACGCGCTTCGTCAGCGCGCTCTTGATGGCTGCAACGTTGGGATCCTTCTGCAGCAGCTCGCGCGAGACGTTCAGCGGCAGGTCGCTGGAATCGACGACGCCGCGCACGAATCGCAAATACAGCGGCAGGAACTGCGTCGCGTCATCGCTGATGAACACGCGCTGCACGTAGAGCTTGATGCCCCGTGGTGATTCTCGATTCCACAGATCAAACGGCGCGACAGCAGGGACGTAGAGCAGACTCGTGTACTCTCGCTTGCCTTCGACCCGATTGTGGCTCCACGCCAATGGCTCGGAGAAGTCGTGGGCGATGTGCTTGTAGAACTCGATATAGTCGGCGTCTTCGACCTCGGCCCGTGGGCGCGTCCACAGCGCCTTGGCTTCGTTGACGGTCTCGATCTCCTCGCCGTCATCCCCGGACCGCACGAGGCGGACCGGAAACGCGATGTGATCGGAATACCGGTGAATGAGGCGCTCGACGGTCGCCGGGTCGAGAAACTCTTTGGCATCGTCCTTGAGCTTCAACGTGACCTGCGTCCCGCGCTCGGGTTTCTCGGCAGGCTCGACCGTGTATTCTCCCTGGCCGTCCGATAGCCAGCGCACGGCCTGATCGGAAGCGAGACCCGCGCGCCGGCTCAGGACCTCGACCTCGTCGGCGACAATGAACGCAGAATAAAAGCCAACGCCGAACTGACCGATGAGCTGCGCATCGTGGCGCGCTTCTCCGCTGAGCTTGCCGAGAAACTCCGCCGTGCCCGAGTGTGCGATCGTGCCGAGGTGTGTGGCGATCTCCTCTGCGCTCATGCCTATCCCCGTGTCGCTGACGATGAGCGCTCCGGCATCGGCATCGAGCGTAACCCGAATCTCGAACTCCGCCTGGTCGGCCACGAGCTCGGGGCTGGCGAGCGACTCGAACCGAAGCTTGTCGTTGGCATCCGAGGCGTTGGAAATCAGCTCGCGCAGGAATATCTCTCTATTGCTGTACAGAGAGTGCACCATGAGGTGCAGAAGTTGATTGATCTCGGCCTGGAAGCTGAAGGTCGCAGGCCCGGCGTTCTCGGTCATTCCATCCCCCGACGTTGCGTAGACGTCGTAGATGGGGCGTGGCTACGAAGAATTCAAGTCCGCTTGCCGGCCGGCGATCGCTGTCGGTCAACGACGGACCGCGAAAGCTCTCTCGCGATCAGCGCCACGACCCAGAGCGTGACGCTCGCGAATGCAGTCCAGAATAGCGCAGGGGCCCAGCTCACGAGAATATCAGCGAAGTTGACGACGACGAGCCCGCTGGCGGAGGCGAGCCCGACCTCAAGGCACGGCCAGCGCAGGCGCTCGACCGCATAAAGGATCGCGAACACGAGGTCATCGAGATCGTCTAGCCACAGCAGGATAATTTCCATATCGTTTTTGCATCGACGGGCGATCGGTTGCGATTGCCTGAGCGTCGAGCGTTGGACTGTACGCCGCAACGGCCGAGCGGCGCCGTGATCGACCGCTCAAAAGACGCATCTCGTTGGCGACAGACGTGTTTCGGTATAGTAGGTTGTTTACGTAAGCTGGCCGACGGCGACCGATCACTGCCACTGCTCGTGAAACGAATCATCGTATTGAATCCGAAAGGCGGGTCCGGCAAGACCACGATTGCGACCAATCTGGCCGCGAACTTCGCCGTCGCAGGCCACCATCCCGCGCTCATGGATCTCGACCCCCAAGCCTCGAGTATGCGCTGGCTCAAGAAACGCGGGCGAGACCGCGCGGCCGTGCACGGCATTGCCGGGTTCGAGCGTTCCGCAACCGTGACGCGCAGCTGGCAGCTGCGCGTGCCCAGCGACTGCTCACCATTGATCATCGATACGCCAGCAGCGTTGGACTCCCAGACGCTACCGGAGATGACGCGCGGCGCCGACGCCGTTCTCGTGCCTGTGATGCCGTCGGACATCGACATCCATGCGGCGGCCCGATGTATTGCGGATCTGCTGCTCGTTGCGAAGATCAAGCGCTCCGACGAGCGTATCGGCATCGTCGCCAACCGCGTGCGCAGCAATACGCTCGTCTCACAATCCCTGATGCGCTTTCTGCGCAGTCTGGATATCCCGCTCATCGCGACGCTGCGCGACACGCAGAACTATGTACGTTGCGCCGAATCCGGCGTAGGCATCTACGAGCTGCCGCGCTATCAGGCCCGTCAGGATCTCGAGGCCTGGGCGGCGCTCATGCAGTGGCTCGACAGCCGGCATGTACCGAAAAACAGCGAGCGCAGGGACCTGGCGACGCACAGTTCTCTCTGAGCAAAAACACGAAGACACCGAGACCGACGGTCACGCCTGCGGCGGGCCATCGATCGGTCTGATCAGTTACTCGAGCCCCGGGGTGTCGGGACGACGGTCGGCTGGAAGAATCGGTCGAGGAAGCCTGGCCAGGCGCCGATTCTCAGGAGTCCTCGGATTCCCAGTTCTGTCTTATCTTGTCGGCCCAGCTATTGTAGCCGCGCCAGCTATAGATCGACGCGTCTCTGGCAGTGCGCCGTGCCGGCTGCATGCTCACGCGGGACAACCACTTGCGGTAGGCTTCCCAGCCCTGTTGCTCGCTCGGCGGCTCCGGCTGGTCGGCACGGCTCGCGTCCTGTGACGCCTTGCCGCCCTGCTCACCGTGGTACAGCGGCGCGCGAAATCGATGATCTTTTCCGTTGCTCATAAGGTCCAGCACTGCGTTCAAGATTCGAGTGCCATACTAGCCACCGCGCAGCGTCATCGGCCAGGAACTGGATCACAAACAACTTACATAAAATCGATTCAAAAACAGAATGTTAGGGGCCCTTTAACTTAATCCGCGCGGGCTATCGCAATGTATCGCGATACGCGTCACGCTGCGACGCCGGCATCGCAGAAAGAATACCGGCGGTGGCGCAGGCGGGCGCCGCGGGGACGTGTCGAGAGCGCGAGCCGCTCTCAGGGCCTGATCTCGATCGGCGTGCCTGCCTCGGTCATGAGCCAGAGATCGACCATGTCGGAGTTCGACACGGCGATGCAGCCGTCGGTCCAGTCCCAGTTCTCGTACCGGGATTCACTGTACCTGGGCTCGTTGGGTTGCCCGTGAATCATGATCTGGCCGCCCGGGTCGACACCCTGAGCGCGTGCGCGCGCGATGTCCCGGGGATTCGGATAAGAGATATGCAACGAGAGAAAGTAGTCGCTGTTCGGGTTTCGGGCGTCGAGATAGTAAAGCCCCTCCGGGGTGCGAAAGTCGCCCTCACGCTCCTTCGCGCCCTCGGGCATGAGCCCGAGCGCGATGTCGAAGTCGCGCAGAACCTCGCCTGCCCTGAGCACGTAGAGCTTGCGCTCCGACTTGACGATCAATAGCGAATCGGCCTTCTCGTAATGCGGGCTGAGCATATCGGCGCGCGGGCTGCCGCTTGCGAGAAGCGCGAGCAGCGCGATCGATCCGATTGCCCCGTGGATACGCATGACCCAGAGACTCTAAAACAGGATCGCGATTGAGATCAACGGCGTGGGCCGCAATCTGGGCGGCCGCGACTCGACCCGTCGCGGCGCCTTGCTATCGCCGCTGCTGCAGCGCAGCGATCCGCTGCTCGAGTGGCGGATGCGACATGAACAGCTGCCTCAGACCGCTCGGCCGACCTGCAGAGATTCCGAATGCCTGCATCGACTCCGGTAACTGTGACGGCTCGTGTGTCTGACGCAGACGCTCCAGCGCCCCGATCATCTTGTCCCGGCCGGCGAGCTTGGCGCCGCCAGCATCCGCGCGAAACTCCCGCTGCCTCGAAAACCACATGACGATCATGGAAGCGAGAATGCCGAGCACGATCTGAGCGACGATGCTGGCGATGAAAAAGCCGGGTCCGTAGCCCCGCTCGTTGCGAAACACGAGCCGGTCGACGAGGAACCCGACGATCCGGGAAAGGAACACGACGAACGTGTTGACGACGCCTTGAATCAGGGCCAGCGTGACCATGTCGCCGTTGGCGACATGGCTGACCTCGTGAGCGAGCACGGCTTCGACCTCATCTTCCGTCATGCGGCTCAGCAATCCCGTGCTCACGGCGACGAGCGCGGCGTTGCGGCGCGCGCCCGTTGCGAACGCATTGACGTCCGGCGAGTCGTAGATGGCCACTTCCGGCATCGAGATACCGGCGATCTGCGCCTGCCGTTGCACGGTATTGAGCAGCCAGCTCTCAGCGGCATTGCGCGGCGTTTCGATCACCCGCGCACCGGTAAGACGCTTTGCCGACCACTTCGAGATCGCGAGCGAAATAAAGGAGCCGGAAAAGCCGATCACAGCCGAGAAGATCAACAGGGCCTGCAGGTCGAGCTGCGTCCCTTGCTCGTTGAGTATCGATTCGATGCCCAACAGCTGCATGACGACAGACAGCACCACGAGCACGGCGATGTTCGTGCCCAAGAACAGCAGGATTCTCTTCATACGTGCTCCAAGTTCCCAGAACTGATTGCCCGATTGCCGGAGTCTATCCCAGGCTCGCCGCTGGCCAAAAAGCCCGGATAGACCTTAGAGATAAGGCCACTTTGCGCCCAATTCAAGTGCATTACCGACCCACGGAAGGGCCGAGCCCGGCGCTTGCGATCGCGAACCGCCGCATCCGGTGTC
>JBFJXA010000146.1:0-5303 GCA_041623375.1 Gammaproteobacteria bacterium
AGCGCGAGGCCGATGAGCACCCCGAGCGCGACGAACGTCAGGCGTTCGGGGTCGAGGACGATCGCGCCGGCGCTGAGCGCCATCTCGAGCATCGAAACGTCCATGACCTGTGCTGCTACCCCCCGAACGAAGCGAAAATCTCAACACGTTTCGCGACGAGTTGCCACCGCGACGGGTGGACCGCGGGCGATACCACTCACGAAAAGCGGTGCGCTTCAATCGATTTCGAGAATCGTTTTGGCGGCCGCTAACGTTGCCGCTGACGTATCGAGCGCGCGGTCCACGAATTGAGCGAGCGCAGCGCCCGTCGTCGGATTGAGCCTGGCTTTGACTGTGGATTCGAATTCGGCCACGAAGGCGGGATCCTCGACGAGCCGGGCAAACGCGCCGCGTAGCACCTCGACGCGCGCTCGTGGAACACCGGGCGGCGCGAACAGCGGCCAGCCCAGGCGGGAGCTGATCTCGATGAAATCCACGAGCGCTCGATCCTCGGCTTGCGTCACGAGGTCGCCGAGATAGGGAACACCCGGTACGCCGAGCGGGTCGCGTGGCCCGACATAAATAAGATGAGAGATGCGTCCGTCGGTCAGCCAATTCGGGCGCGCGATCGCCCAATATTGGAGGCTGCTCGACTGACCGTGCACTTCACCGCGCTCCATCGCGAGCACGACGTCGTTGCTGCTCTGGTAGCCCGTGATCAGCCTGAACCGCAGGTCGAGCAGGGCCTGGACGATCGCAGGGAACTGATGGGCCGGAGATCCCCGGCCGGTCGTGCCGATGAAAATCTCGGTTGTTTTCGTTGCCTCGAGCGTAGTCGCGGGGGCTGTGCTGAGGACGGAGACGACGCCCGTGTACTTCAACGCAGAGCCGATCCAGTTGATCTCGCGCCCATCGTAGCGCGCGCGCCGCGGCTCGAGCAGCTGCGCCGTGACAATGCCCGGCAACGAATAGCCCAGCGTCGTTCCATCCTTCGGCGCAGACCGCACGAGATGATTGCTCATCGTGACGCTGCCACCGCCGGGCATGTTGACGATCACGACGGTCGGATTCCCCGGAATGTGGCGGCCGAGATGTTGGCCGATCGAGCGCGCGGAGATGTCGGTCGTGCCGCCCGCCCCCGAGCCGACGAGAATCGTCACGGTACGCCCGGCAAAGAATTCCGCCGCCGGCTGCGCAGATGCGGCGCTCTGAGCAAACACGAGAACGAGGAGAACGCGCTCGATGAGATTGGGCATGCAGATCACCGCTGCGGCTTCGGCTTGTTCGCCTCGTGGCCTGGAAGGATAATCGACCCCAACCCTCAGTCAAACAATACAGAGAAACGAGTCGGCTTGGATATCTCCGGACAGTACCGCATTGCGATGCCGCGTGAGGCCGTCTGGGCTGCGCTCATGGATGCCGATGTGCTGCGCCGCTGCGTACCGGGCTGTCAGTCGCTCGAAGCGACTGCGCCGAACGAGTATGCCGGGACGGTCGCGCTCGTCATCGGCCCCGTCAAAGCGAGCTTCGACACGGCGCTGAAGCTCACGGATCTCGATGCGCCCTCGTCGTACAGGCTCACGGGCTCCGGGCAGGGCGGCGCCGTCGGTTTCGGCGAAGGCTACGCGGCCGTTGAGTTGGCCGACGCGGAGGGCAACGCGACGCTGCTGAGCTATACGGCAGGTTTTCAGGTCGGCGGGCGTCTTGCGCAACTCGGCTCCCGACTCGTGCTCGGCACGACACGCAAGCTCGCGGACGAGTTCTTCGAAAAATTCGTCAGTGAGCTCGATGGGCGCGCAGAGCGTGTCGCCGGGCCCGGCGGTGCGCCAACCAGGCCGATGCTGACACGGAGTCATCGGCGGCTCGTGCTGATGTCTATTGCACTCATCGTCTTGCTCGGGTTGATCTGGTGGCTGTACGGGCCGGGTACGGCCGAGTGATTTCGCTGCAGCTAACCGTCAACGGCGAGCGCGTCGTCGCCAAGATCGAGCCCGGCACGCTGCTCGTGGAGCTCCTGCGCGATCATCTGCGGCTGACGGGCACGCACGTCGGTTGCGACACGAGCCAGTGCGGCTGCTGTGTCGTGCACGTAGACGGTGCCGCGCTCAAGAGCTGCACGCTGCTCGCGGTGTCGGCGCAGGGTTCCGATGTCGTGACGATCGAAGGGCTCGCAAGCGATAACGAACTGCATCCGATGCAAAAGGCGTTTCACGAATGCCATGCGCTGCAGTGCGGCTACTGCACGCCCGGCATGATCATGAGCGCGATCGCCTTGCTCGAGCGCAATCCGGATCCGAGCGAGACCGAGATTCGCGAGGGCCTCGAGGGCAATCTCTGCCGCTGCACGGGCTATCACAACATCGTCAGGGCCGTGCGTGCGGCGGCCGCTGAGATGCGCGAGGGCTAGTTGTACCCGTTCGAATACCAGCGCCCCGCCTCGATCGACGCGGCGGTCGATCTCAAGCGCGAGGACGAGGCGGCCCAGTGGCTGGCCGGCGGCATGACGCTGCTGCCTTCGATGAAGCTGCGACTCGCTGCACCGAGTCGACTCATCGATCTCGCCGACGTCGAGGCGCTCAGAGAGTGGCAGATCGACGACGACCACATCGTGCTCGGTAGCTTGACGTCGCACCGGCGCGTCGCAGAGAGCAGTGCTGTCAGCGACCGCATTCCTGCGCTTGCCACGGTCGCGCGAGGAATCGGCGATCCGCAGGTCCGCCATCGCGGCACGCTCGGGGGCTCGATTGCCAACAACGATCCGGCTGCGGATTATCCGGCCGCATTGCTCGGGCTCGGTGCGACGATTCGCACGTCGAAACGAGAGATTTCCGCCGACGGTTTCTTCAAGGATTTCTTCGAAACGGCGCTCGACCACGACGAGCTCGTGATGGCCGTGCGCTTTCCAGTGCCGCGGCGCGCGGCTTACCTGAAATTTCGCACGCCGGGCTCGCGGTACGCGCTCGTCGGTGTCATGGTCGCCGAGACGCTCGACGGCGTGCGTGTCGCGGTCACGGGCGCCGGGCCGGGCGCGTATCGCGAGTCGCGCCTGGAGGCTGCGCTTGCCGAGAATTTTCGTCCCGAGGCGCTGGCAGAGATCAGTCTGAGCGCCGACGGCCTCAACGCGGACATGCACGGGTCTGCCGAGTACCGTGCCCATCTCATTGGCGTCCTGGCGCGCCGGGCTACGGAACGCGCCCTGGCAAACGGACGTTGAAAGGATCCCGCCATGCCGAACGCCTATCCCGATTTCCAGCAACACCTCGCGAATCTCGAGTCCCGCGGCCTGCTGTTGCGCATCGATCGGCCGATCGACAAGGACACAGAGCTGCATCCGCTCGTGCGCTGGCAATTCCAGGGCGGCCTCGCCGAGTCGGAGCGCAGGGCATTTCTGTTTACGAACGTCGTCGACGGCTCCGGGCGGCGCTACGACATTCCCGTCGCCGTCGGCGCGTTGGCCGCGAGCGCAGAGATCTATGCGCTCGGCATGGGTACGACTGTCGACGGCATCGGTGCGAAATGGATCGAGTGCATGGCGCGCTCGATCGAGCCCGAGCACGTCGATACGGCGCCGTGCCAGGAAGTCGTCGTCACGGGCGATGAGTTGCGCGAGCGCGGCAAGGGCATCGACCGTTTCCCCGTGCCGATCTCGACACCGGGCTACGATGCTTCGCCGTATCTGGCCGCGACCGTCGTCACGACGCAAGATCCCGAGACCGGCGTTCGCAACATGGGCACCTATCGCGCTGCGCTCAAGGCGCCGGATCGTCTCGGCGTACGCATGGCCACGCGCGTCGGCGGTGCCGGCGGTTATCTGCATTGGCAAAAATACCGCGAACGCGGTGAGCCGATGCCGTGCGCCATCGTCGTCGGCGCGCCGCCGGCCGTAGCGTTCACGGGGCCGCAGAAGCTTGCGGTCGGGCAGGACGAGATGGGCGTGGCCGGCGCGCTCGCCGGTGCACCGATTCGCGTCACCCGCGCCAAGACGGTCGATCTCGAGGTGTGTGCCGACGCCGAGATCGTCGTCGAGGGCCTCATCGATACGCAGCTGCTCGAGCCCGAGGGTCCGTTCGGGGAGAGCCACGGCTACGTCGCGCTCGAAGATTTCAATATGTCCATGCAGATCACGGCCATCACGTGCAAACGCGAGCCCGTGTTCGCCTCGATCATCAGCCAGGTCACACCGAGCGAGTCGAGCGTGCTCAAGCGCGTCGCCTACGAGCCGTTGTTTCTGACTCACCTGCGCGACGAGCTCGAGGTCGATGGCATCCTCGAGGTCACGATGCACGAGGCGCTGTCCAACATCCGACCCGTGATCTTTCTGCGCTTCGCCGACGGTACGCCGCGCGATGAAGTCTGGAAGGGGTTGCACGGCGCTGCGACGCTGCAGGCGCAGTGCGGCAAGATCGTCATCGCCGTCAGTCAGGATATCGATCCGCACAATCTCGATGCGATTTTCTGGTCCCTGGCATATCGATCTCGCGCGGCCGAGGACCTCGAGATCGTGCGTGACCGCAAAACCGGTCACGGTCCGAAAACGGGGCGCGCCACGAGCGACTCCGGCTTCCTGGTAGACGCAACGCGCAAGCACGAATTCCCGCCGCTGGCGTTACCGGCGCGGACCTACATGGAACGTGCACGCGAAATCTGGGAGGCACTGGAGCTTCCGCAACTGCAGGTCCGCGCGCCGTGGCACGGTTACTCGCTCGGCGACTGGGACGAGGCCTGGGAGCGTTTCGCCCAACGCGCCGTGGCCGGGCGCTGGGATGAGAACGGCGCAGAGACCTTTGCGCGGCGACGCGGCGGCATGAAACCGGAGACGCCCGCGCGCGATATCGAAGGCGATGACTGAAAAGCGAGAATTCGAGTTCGACGCGCTGGCGGCCGCGGCCTTCAAATCCGTCGGCCGGCCGATCGCCCGGCGCGAGGACCTGCGGCTCATTACCGGCAAAGGCCGCTTCACGGACGATTTCAACGCGCCGGGGCAGGCCCATGCCGTGCTCGTGCGCTCGCCGTATCCGCACGCGCGTATCAAGCAAATCGATACGACGGCCGCGCAGCAGATGCCGGGCGTTCTCGCGGTGCTGACGGGCGAGGATTGCCGCGCCGACGGGCTCGGCATCATCGCACACAGCCCGGTGCCTTCGACGCGCTCGGATTTAAAGCTCACGGCACCCGGCGGCGGGGCGATCTTCGAGGGGCCGCACGCTCTGTTGCCCCTCGACAAGGCGCGTCACGTGGGCGAGGGCATCGCGATGGTCGTTGCCGAGTCATATCGCCAGGCACTCGATGCGGCCGAGAACGTGCGCGTCGACTACGAGCCGCTG
>JBFJXA010000147.1:0-5297 GCA_041623375.1 Gammaproteobacteria bacterium
AAGGCCCGTCGTGGTGACCCGAGTGCGCTGTGAGTTCATGGCTCTTGAAGCAGCAAAGGCGCCCACGGGCGCCATTGCTCGTCTGGGCATTGGAGGCGCCCGTACCCTATAGCGGCTGCCTTAGCAGTTGGACACGTCGACAACGATAGCGGGCGCTGTGCCGGGGGCTGCAGCCTGGTCGTAATCGACCTGACACGTGCCGGTCGCGCCGTCCTTCGTGAAGATGCCCGTGCCCGCTGCGTACGTGAATCCCGTCGAGTCCGACAACGTGTCGTCGATCGTGGCGAGATTCGGGTAGCCGTTGACCATCGTGATCACGGCGCCTTCCATGGTCACCGTCGCCGGCTGGCCCTGGGCGAGCCACAGTGCGTGCGCCAGCGCTGCGCCCGAGCGAACGCTGCCGCCGAGGGCCTGCGTGGCTGCTGAGCGGGCCTCGACCTCGAGGGAGGCGAACCGCGGAATGGCGAATGCGGCCAAAATGCCAAGGATGGTGATCACGACAACGAGCTCGATGAGCGTGAAGCCAGCCTGTCTAGTCGTAGTTCGCATGAGAATTTCCTCCGGGATTCTCCAAAAACACTCAGTTGCCACGGACACGCCCGCATGCGCGCAAGCCCCGCGATTGGAGATACTGTATTGACAAAATCTGATCCGCGCCGTGATGAAATGCGCGATTTAGCGCACCAGTGTGTGACGCCCGTCTCATAGTCTCCAACTGTTGCCTCACTCGGCCTTGCCACGGATGCGGACCGTCAGTCGAGCCAGCGAAACGGGTAGACGGGCGCGAGCCGCAAGCCGTCGAAGTGGTCGATCGAGGGCTGGTAGCGGCCATCGCCGTCACGGTCGCGAAAGGCAAAGCTCACGGCAAGCTCGATGCGGTCCTGCGCGCCCTCGAGCGTCTCGACCCTGGCCTGACGGCCGGGCCGGTAGACGAGACGGCCGTCGCGCGTATCGAAGTACCAGGCCCTGCGAGGCAGGTCGCCGATCCGTGGGCGCGACCGCTCACCGACATAGTTTCCGGGCGGCAGCAGCAGCAGTGACATGGGATTGGCGCCGGCGAGCTCGCCGAGGCTGCTCGACTCGCCGCGCGCGATTCGCTCGGCGGCCTCGAGCAGCAACGCGCTCTGAACCTGCGAGCGGACCTGCTGAAACGCAACGCGTTCGGCCTGACCGACGAGCGGCAGCACGCGGTCGAGAAGAAAGCCCGCGAGCACGCCGATGATCACGATGACGATCACGAGCTCGAGCAGCGTGAAGCCGCGGGCCGTCACGTCAGGCCACCGCCCGATGCTGCGAGGTCCCAGAGTGGCAGAAAGACGCCGAGAGCGAGAATCAGCACCATGATGCCGACTGCGACAACCAGGAACGGCTCGAGTGCCGAGCTCAAATTCTCGAGATCGTAGTCGACCTCTCTCTCGTAGAAGTCCGCGACCTCGAGTAGCATGTCACCGAGCGAGCCGGTTTCCTCGCCGATCGTAATCATCTGCATCGCGAGCGGCGTGAACAGGCCCGACGTCTGTGCCGTTCGCGTCAGCGACTCGCCGCGCTCGATACCGTTGCGCAGCGCAAGTACGCCCTCGCTGAGGTACTCGTTGCCCGCGGCACGTGAGATCAGGCTCAGGCCTTGAGTCATCGGGACGCCGGCTTCGAGCGCCAGTGCGAACGAGCGGCAAATCCTGGCCATCGTCGCCTTGACGACGATGTTTCCCGTAACCGGAATTCGCAGCTTGAAGCGGTCCCAGCGGTACCGGCCATCCTCGCTGCGGACGTAGAGGCGAAATCCGATCGCGCTCGCCAGCACGACCGCTGCTATCACATACCAATACGTGGACACGAACGCGGATACGCCGAGAAGGACCTTCGTCGGCACCGGCAGATTGTCGCCGAGCGACGCGAAAATCGGTGCGAACTTCGGCAGTACCCACACGGTGATGACCGCAATCGCAGTCGCAATGGCTATTACGACAGTCGTCGGATAGCGCAGGGCGACCGACAGCTTTTCACGGATGCGCTTCTCGAGTCCTAGATATTCATACATTCGCTTGAAGGCGACCGGCAGGGTACCGCTGGCCTCGCCGACGCGAACGATGCTCACGTAAAACCTCGAGAAGACCTCGGGGTGATGGCTCAGAGACGATGCCAAATCACGCCCCGCCTGCAGGTTCTCGATCACGCGCGTGAGCGCTTCGCGCAAGAAGACGTTGGGTGTCGAGGCGGCAAGCGTCTGCATGCCCTTGAGCAATGGTATCCCCGCGTGCGTGACCGCATGCATCTGGCGTGAAAACAGAATCAAGTCGGAGATCTTGGGGCGGCCGCCGCCGAGCCGCTGCCAGAGATCCTGCAGCACGTCCTGCGAGCCCACGGCCGGGCGGATGTCCGTCGGCGTGATGCCGTTTGCGAAAAGATGGTTTGCCAACGACTCGGGCGTCTCAGCCTCGAGCACCCCGTTCACCGTAGCGCCGCGGCTCGTGCGACCCGTGTAACGGAACGTGGCCATCAGCCGGATTCAACGAGCCCGTCTTCGCTAGCGAGCACGTCGTCGAGCAGCGGATTGCCGATCTCACGCTCCTCGAGGCCGGCCGTTACGCGCATGACCTCCTCGATCGACGTGACGTGCGCGGTCGCGTTGGCGAGTGCCTGTTGGGTCAGTGATACGAAACCCGGTTGGCGCGAGGCAAGGCTCGCAAAGTGCGAGAGATCGCCGCGACGAATGGCGTCGGCGAGCGGTCCGTCGATCTCGAGCATCTCGTAAATACCCACACGTCCGCGGTAGCCGGTCATGTTGCAGTACGTGCAGCCGCTACCGTGGTGGAACACGGTGCTCTCGCCGATATTGCTGACGTTCTGGCCTGCGAGCCAGTTGCGTTGTTGCGGGGTCAGTTCCGCCGGCTCGGTACAGCTCTTGCACAGACGGCGTATCAGACGCTGTGCTAGGACGCCATGTAATGCACTCGCGATCAAAAAGCCCTCGGCCCCCATGTCCAGCAGCCGATGAACCGTCGCGATCGCGTTGGTTGTATGCAGGGTGGAGAACACCAGGTGGCCCGTCATCGCCGCCCGCAGGCCCATTTCCACGGTTTCGCGATCGCGCATCTCGCCGACGAGCACGACGTCGGGATCCTGGCGAAGCGCAGTTCTGAGCACGGCAGCGAAGTCGAGACCGATGCGGTTGTTGACCTGGACCTGGTTGACGCGCCCGAGCCGGTATTCGACAGGATCCTCGGCCGTGATGATCTTGACCATTGGCGTGTTGACGTGGTCGAGCGCGGCGTAGAGCGTCGTGGTCTTGCCGCTGCCGGTTGGTCCTGTGACGAGCACCATGCCCGCCGTCTGCTCGATGAGGCTCGAGAAGCGCGCGATGAGTGTTTCGGGCATCCCGAGATCCTCGAAGCTCAAGTGCGCCGACGCTTGATCGAGCAGACGCAGGACCATGCCTTCGCCGCCGTAGATCGGCAGCGTGGAGACGCGAACGTCGAGGGAGGCATCGTCGACCTTGATACTGAAACGCCCGTCCTGCGGCTTGCGTTTCTCGGAGATGTCGAGACCGCACATGAGCTTCAGGCGTGTGACGAGGGCTTGTCCGACGCGGTGGCCGTCGAGGATCTGCTCCTGAAGCATGCCGTCGACACGCTGGCGGATCCGCAGAATGTGTTCCTCGGGCTCGATGTGAATGTCGGACGCTTTCATGCGCACGGCGTCGTGGAACATGCTCTGGATGAGCTTGACGACCGGTGCGTCGGCCGAGCCTTCCTCGGCGGCGAGGGCATCGACGTCGAGATCGGCCGAGCTCAGCTCCTCGTCGAGCTCCTCGGCGAGTGAGATGATCTCGTCGGTTCTGCGATACACGAGGTCGATCGTTCGCAGCAGCGCCGCTTCCTGTACGAGTGCGAGCTTGACGGTCTTGCCGATGAGACGCGTGAGCTCATCGAACGCGAAGATGTCGGTTGGATCGGCCATGCCGAGCAGTACGCCCTTGGCATCGTCTTTCAACGCGAGCGCCCGATAGCGACGTGCATGTGTCTCGGGTAGCAGGCGTACCGTTTTCGGGTCGATACTCAGATGAGCGAGATCGACGAACGGAATCTCCAGATGCTCTGCGAGGCAGTGGTGCAGATCGGTCTCCGAGACGGCGCCCATGTCGACGAAAACGCGGCCGAGCTTGCGGCCGGTCTCGCGTTGCTCCATGAGCGCGGCGGAGAGCTGCTCCTCGGAGATCAGCTTCTTCTCGAGCAGCAGATCGCCGAGCCGTACGCGTTTCGGGATCACGGCCTGTTACCTCTCAGCGCCCGGATGATTGTCCGAGCTGACTCAGCCGGTCGGCGGTTGGCTGTATGATGTGCCGCCAATCCTCATCGTCGTCCACGACGATGGGCCTGAGCAGGATGACGAGCTCGGTCTTCGTCTCGACCTCGCGGGTGCTGCCGAACAGACGTCTCAAGCCCGGTATCCGTCCGAGACCCGGTGTCGAGAACTCCTGGCGGCGCGAGCTGTTGCGCATGAGCCCACCGATAGCGATGATCTGTCCGCTGCGGGCCTTGACGATGCTGTCGGACTCGCGGATCTCGCTGAATGCGAGCGGCAGCTCGTCGGTTTCGCCCGAGACCGTCAGGGCCTTGGTCTGGTCCGTGACCTCGCTGACCGTCGGATGAATGTGCAGGATGACCTCGCCGTCGGCACTGATCTGCGGCGTGACGTCGAGCGCGATGCCGGAGAAGAACGGCGTCAGAGTGACGTCCCTGCTCGTCGTCGCCGCCGTCCCCGTGACGGTGTTACTGGCGATATCCGTCACGAAGAACTCGTCCGTGCCGGCCTTGATGACGGCTTTCTGGTTGTTGAGCGTCGCAATACGCGGGCTCGAGAGCACGCGCGTCTCGCCCTGCGATTCGAGCAGCTCGACGAAGGCATTAAAGTCGCCGGTATCGAAGGCGAGCGCGAACGCGCCACCGATCGACTGACTGAGAAATTCCGTGACCGGGTTGCCGGGACCGACTGTCACGCTGTCACCACCTGCGGTGGTGCCCGTGCCGAGCTCGGGGCCACCCGACAACTGCCCGCCACTGAAGGTATCACCGTCACTGTTGACCTGCACGGCCGCCCAGTTGACGCCGGCCTGGAAGCCGTCGTCGAGCGTAACCTCGATGATCTTGGCTTCGAGCACGACCTGGCGGCGCGCGGCGTCGTGAATGCGCTCGAGGTAGTCGCCGACGGCACGCAGCTCCTCGGGCATGCCGCGAGCGAAGATGACGCCGGACTGCGGATTGACGACGATCTGCCGGCCCTCGCCCAGGCCGAGAATC
>JBFJXA010000148.1:0-5139 GCA_041623375.1 Gammaproteobacteria bacterium
GGCTAGCCGACGCGCCAGACGTTGGTCTCGCGCAGCGCCTCGGCCACGCTCTTCGTGCGCTCGAGCTGGCTCACATGGCCCGCGATGTAGGCTCGCTCGAAGCTCGGACCGGGATCGCGACGGATGACGCCCAGCGCTACCGGAAAATGCGGTGGCTGCATCGCGAGCAAGAGCTGAGCGAAGACGGGATTGGTCTCATCGTGCACGGCAACCTCGTCAGCACGCGCTTTGGCATCGACGACCTCGAGCGACAGCGTCTGCGGATTAATCCGCAAGCCCTTGGCGCCATCCGCTCCGAACAGCATCGGCTGGCCGTGCTCGACTCGAATCTGCGCGTCAGCGGCGTTGGCCTTGTCCGTGAAGGCGCCGAAGACGTTGTCGTTGTAAACGATGCAGTTCTGAAAAATCTCGACGAATGCGGCACCCTCGAACCCGTGCGCTGCCTCGAGCACGCTGCCGAGCCCCACCTTGTCGGTGTCGATCCCGCGGGCAATGAACCGGGCGCCCGCACCGAGCGCGAACTGCCCGGCCGAAACCGGTTGATCGATCGAACCCGCAGGGCTCGATGGCGAGCGCGTGCCCACGCGTGACGTCGGCGAGTACTGGCCCTTCGTCAGACCGTATATTTCGTTGTTGAACAGCACGATTCTCAGATCGACGTTGCGCCGCAGCGCATGCAACAGATGATTCGCCCCGATCGAAAGCCCGTCGCCGTCACCCGTAATGACCCAGACGTCCAGGTCCGGATTGGCGAGCTTGATACCCGTCGCGATCGCGGGCGCGCGACCGTGAATCGTATGAAAGCCATACGTATCGAGGTAGTACGGAAACCGCGACGCGCAGCCGATTCCAGAGACGAACACCGTGTTCTCACGGCTCGCGCCGACCTTGGCGAGCACCTGGGTCATGGTCTTCAATATGGCGTAATCGCCGCAACCCGGACACCAACGAACCTCCTCCGACGAGGCAAAGTCCTTAGCCGTGAGCTTCGCGGGCACGCTCATACTGCACTCCTTGCGGGCGATGCCAGCGCGTCGAGCTCGCGCTCGATCGCCTCGCACAGCGCCCTGACCTGAAACGGTTGACCCGTCACTTTGCTGAGCGATACGGAATCGACGCCGAGCTTGTCGCGCAGCAACGTCGAGAGTTGACCCATGTTCATCTCGGGCACGAGCACGCGGTCGAAGCCGGCGAGCAGCTCGCCGAGATTCCTCGGCAGCGGCGAAAGATAACGAATGTGAATGTGGCTCACGCCGCGATCGGCCAACGCGTGCACGGCTTGATAAATCGCGCCGTAGGTCGAGCCCCAACCGACGACCGCGAGCCTGCCGCGCTGTGGGCCGAGCTCGACGGTCTGAGCCGGGATGAAATCGGCAACAGACTGCACTTTGGCCGCACGCATGTCCGACATCTTCTGGTGATTCTCGGCGTCGTAGGAAATTTGACCCGTATCGATGTCCTTCTCGAGGCCACCGACGCGGTAGGCGAGCCCTGGCGCACCCGGCGAGATCCATGGCCGCCCGAGCGTCTTGGGATCTCTGCGAAACGCCATGAGCTCGCCGTCGCCGCCGGACGAATTCTCGGGCACGGGATTCGCCTCGATCGGCAGATGAGATGCCATGTCCGGAATCTTCCAGGGCTCTGCGGCATTGGCAAGATAGCCGTCGCTCAGCAGAATCACCGGCGTCATATGGCGCACGGCAATGCGCACGGCCTCGATCGCCGTCTCGAAACAGTCGCTGGGCGAGCGTGCGGCCAGCACGGGCACGGGCGAGTCTGCGTTGCGCCCGTAGACAGCTTGATAGAGGTCCGATTGCTCCGTCTTCGTGGGCAGCCCCGTCGACGGACCGCCACGCTGCGAATTGACGATCACGAGAGGCAGCTCCGCGTTGATCGCAAGACCGATCGCCTCGGTCTTCAGTGCAATGCCCGGACCCGAGCTGGACGTCACGCCGATCGCACCGGCGTACGACGCGCCGATTGCCGCGCACACCGCCGCGATCTCATCCTCGGCCTGAAACACACCGACGCCGAGCTCGCCGAGCTGCGCGAGGCGATGTAGCAACGGCGATGCCGGGGTAATCGGATACGAGCAGAAAATCAGTCGTCGGTCGGCCAGCTCTGCGGCCGCCGCGAGTCCGAGCGCGAGCGCATCGCTGCCACGGATGCCGCGGTAATCGCCGGGCGCAAACTCCCCGGGCGAGACCGTGAAACTCGGCACAGCGGCTGCAAGCTCCGCCGTTTCTCCGTAGGCATGCCCGGCGTGCAGCGCCGCCAGGTTCGCGTCGCGCACGGTAGCGTCGTTCGCGAAACGGCGAGTGAGCCACTGCTCGATCGTCTCGAGCTCACGGCCGAACATCCACAGCAGCACACCGAGGGCATAAAAATTCTTGCAACGCCCTGCCTCGCTCTTACTCAGGCCGAAGTCCTTGACGGCCTCCAGCGTCAGCCGCGTCAGCTCGATCGGCACGACCTGGTAGCTATCGAGATCGCCGGCTTCGCGCGGGTCCTCGGCGTATCCGGCCTTCGTCAGGTTGCGAGCCGTAAAGCTATCGGTGTTGAGCAGAATCAGAGCGCCCGACTCGATCAGCGGCAAACTGACCTTGAGCGCTGCCGGGTTGAATGCGACCAGGACCTGCGGCGAGTCCCCGGCAGTCGAGATCGGGCCCGCACCGAGATTGATCTGGTAGGCCGATACGCCGAACGTCGTTCCAGCCGGCGCCCTGATCTCGGCCGGATAGTCCGGGAACGTCGCGAAGTCGCTGCCGGCCACGGCCGTCGATGCGGCAAACTGGGTTCCCAGCAGCTGCACGCCGTCGCCCGAGTCGCCCGCGAGCCGGACGACGATCGAATCGCTTATCGGTTGCGCGTCGATGGTCTGGAATCTCCGTTCAAAGCCCCGAGGAGGTCCCACAGTCTCCTCGTCCTGGCTCCCGGCGATAAAGACCGTGGACCGGGCGCCGAAACACCGTCGAGCCGCGTGACGGGCGACGGTTTGCGGCGCTGATGATACCGCCTCGGCGTCAGCGCTCACAAGCTTCGCGCGTAGCTAAGTCAGCGTTTTCGAAGCAAATTCAAAGCAGGTTCGCTTATATCGATATGCGCCGATCCGCTCTGGCGTCGAGGTGACAAATCGAGCCAAGCGGCTAAAATACGCGCGCCGAGAGCGGGCCAACAAGGATCGAGCCAATGACCTTCGTCGTCACTGAAAGCTGCATCAGATGCAAGTACACCGACTGCGTCGAGGTCTGCCCGGTCGATTGCTTCCACGAAGGCCCGAACATGCTCGTCATCGATCCCGAGGAATGCATCGATTGCACGCTGTGCGAGCCTGAATGCCCGGTCGAGGCGATTTACTCCGAAGACGAAATACCCGCGGGTCAGGAGCAATTTCTCGAGCTCAATGCCGAGCTCTCAAAGAACTGGCCGGTCCTGACGCAGGCGAAGGACCCACCCGAGGACGCCGACGAATGGAAAGACGTCGCCGGTAAATTCAACCAGCTCGAACGCTGACTGCAACAACGCGCGCGTCTCGGCCCGGGTTGCGAGCCAGCGACTGAGAATCTGTTGCTGGCCGTCTCACCGGGCGGCGGACTACGCTCAGCGCGGCAACCGCCAGTTCAGATATCGGGGCTTGTCTATTGGTGCTCCGTCAGGATGCGATACATGCCCTCGACGTTCTGGGCCCGGAAATCTGCATAGTTCATCCAGCCCTGATACGGCTCCATGAGAATTTCGGCCTGAAGCTGCTCGACCGATGCACCGCGCTCGATGCCGGCCGCGACGAGATCCCTGAGTTCCTCGATATAGCGCCGATGCGCGGCGACATCGCTCAAGTCGCCTACGGTACCGTGACCGGTCACGACAACGTCGACGTCCAGCATTTCGACGGCACGGATCGCGTTGAGCCACTCGTTGAGCGGACCTTGATTGAGCGTTCTAAACGGCAGGCGTCCGACACTGAAGAAATCGACGGCAAACACGGCCCGCTGGTCGGGAAAATGAATCACGCTCATGTCGAGCGTGTGAGTCATCTGCCCGACGTGAATGATCTCGACCTCGGAACCGCCCAGCGTCACGGTCATTCGGTCCTTGAATACGATGTCCGGCGGGCGAACGTCGGCGAGCCGGCCCCAGGCGACCTCGGCGCCGCTCAAGGTTCCGTCACCGTTCTCGTCGAACAGCGAGAAAAACTGGCCGAACATGCCGGACGCTTCCGACTGCTGCAAGCGCCCGTCACCGTTGGCGTCCTGCGCCGCCGCTGCATCATTGAGCGGCGTGTCCGCCGGTGGTAACTGTAGATGTCGGAGCGCGTTCTCCTGCGCAATGAATGTCGCGGTATCCTCGAAGACCGCGCCGCCCGAGGCGTGATCCCAATGATGGTGTGCATAGATCACGTAGCGAACCGGCACGCCGAATCGCTGATCGATCTCATTCTTGAGCCACTCGGAGAACTCCCGATTGATCGTATCGGCGAGAATCACACCCTCGTCGGTGACGAGAAACACAGCGCGGTGGCCGCCGTTCGTCGCTCTGTACAGGTTGTCCGCGATCTGGGTGATCTCTCGGTTCGGCGCCTGGGCCTGGCCCAAACTCGTGATAAGCATGGCGCCGGCGGCTGTAAGGCCCACCAATGCGACTCGTTTGATGTTCATATGCGTCCCCCTGGTCCTGCCAAAGCGGCTCGACCGCTGCGAATCTTCGAAATTCTGTAATCGCCGAGTATTGCCCGACGGGCGGTAGCAGGCAAGCCCGCGCGCGGGGGCTGAGGCGCCTACGGCTGCAGCAAATAGGAAAACTTGACGAACAGCTGATCGCCGTCGCGGCGCAATTCATCGGTCCGGACGATCTCGGTTCCCGAGCCCATGTCGACGAGCTCGAAATTACTCGAGTTGGTGTTATAGCCGAAGTAGAGCGAAGACCAGGGGTTGATCACATATCGCACGAGCACGTCGTAGTTTCTATTTCGGTCACGCCCCAACGACGTCAATGAGGCAACGCCGGGCTGGATGTCGTCCTGCTGCACGATGAAGCGCAACGACCATTCCTTCGTGAACTGGTAGTTGAACTTCGTACGAAAAATCTCGTTCGTGAAAATCGATCCGGCACCGGTCGGATCCTCGAGCTCTCTGTAGAGGA
>JBFJXA010000149.1:0-5108 GCA_041623375.1 Gammaproteobacteria bacterium
AACCAAATCGCGACGACGACAACGACCGTCATCAGGCGTGCCAGACGCGCGCCCTTGACGATCGTGACTGTCGCCCCGGCCGTCAGCAATACGCACCAGCTCATCAGGTAGATACCGCCCACGCCGGCATAGCCCATGAGCCAGCTGTCGGCCTGGCTGTAGCCGACGGCGAGCCAGCCCATGCCGGAAAAAATCCAGCCACGCAGCCACTCGGCCAGTACCCAGAGCGCCGGCACGGCGGCGAGCCACGCCATCGGTCCGTTGACCGGGAACCAGCGCGCTGCGATCCAGCCCGTCGCAGCCGGGAACAAAGCGAGTATCCCGACCAAGGCCAGCATGAGCAGAACAGCCAGCAGCGGGTGCGCGTTGCCGAAAACGTGAATGCTGATGTACAACCAGTACATGCCGACGAGAAAGCTCGCGAAGCCAAAAACATAGCCGAGCACGAATGCCTCGCGCGGCGTCGCCTCGGCCCATGTGAGCAGCAGCACGGCAAGGCAGACGGGCGCGAGCGGGAAGAAACTGAACGGCGCGTAGGCGAGCGGCATGAGCGCGCCCGCGGCGAGGACGAGGATCAGCCTGACACGTCCCGCATTCAGCACGAGAGCTCTTGTCAGCCCGGGCTCAAGCGGCCGAGGTCCCTTCGCCGCGCGAGACCTCGAGCGCATGGATGCGCCGCCGGTCTGCGCGCAGGACCTTGAACGTGTAGCCGCCGAAATCGAGAACCTCTCCTCGACGAGGCAGGCGCCCGAGCTCGTGCATGACGAGACCGCCGACCGTATCGTACTCATCGTCGCTGAGCCGATCGGAAAAGTGCGCGTTGAATTCGTCGATACGCGTAAGCGCAAGTACATTGTAGCGGCCGTCGCCGAGCTCCTGTATCTGCTCGGCCGCCTCGGGGTCGTGCTCGTCGCCGATATCACCGACGATCTGCTCGATGACGTCCTCGATCGTCGCGAGCCCGGCGACGCCACCGTACTCGTCGACGACGATCGCCATGTGATGGCGGCTCTCGCGGAACTGCGTCAGCAACGCATTCAAGCGCTTGCTTTCGGGGATGAACACGGGCGGCCTCAAGAGATCGTCGACGATCAAACGGTCGGAATCTTTATGCTCACCGAAACGTCTAAGCAGGTCTTTGGCCAGCAGGATGCCGATGACCTCGTCGCGATGCTCGCCGATCACGGGAAAGCGTGAGTGACCGGAGTCCACGATGGTCTTGAGCACGACGTCGGGCGGCTCGTCGAGATCGAGCACGACCATGTGCGAGCGCGGGATCATGATGTCTCTGACCTGCGTCTCGGAGACGTCGAGCACGCCCTTGAGCATCGTATATTCGTCGCTCGCCAGGAGGCCGCGTTCGCGGCATTCGGTCAGAAACTCGACGATGTCGGTGCGCCCGCGCGGCTCGTCACCACGCAAGGGGAACAGGCGCGACCACCAGCCGGACTTCGAAGTGGGGTCGCTACTAGGAGGATAATCTTCTGACATCGACCGTACCTATCTTGCAGCCCCGTCGAGTCGCTTGCAAGCTACCGGTACGGGTCGTCGAAACCGAACGTCGCGAGCAGAGCCGCTTCGTGGCGTTCCATGGCTTGCGCGCCGGCTTCGCTGTCATGCTCGTAGCCGAGCAGATGCAGCACGCCGTGAATAGCGATGTGTGCCCAATGCGCCTCGAGCGTTTTACCTTGCTCGACGGCCTCATGGGCAACGACGGGCGCGCAGATCACGACATCGCCGAGCAGCCGATGCTCCGACCCCTGCACGGGATCGGGCCCGGCAAACGCGAGAACATTGGTTGGGCCGTTGCATCCACGATAGCGGTCGTTGAGCGCCGCGCTTTCGGCCTCGCCGACGACTCGGATCGAGATCTCGCCGCTGGTCTCGGCGACCAGGGCGCGCTCTACCCAGCGACCGATCTGCGTGGCGCTCGGCACCGGCTCGAAACCGGAGACGTCCTCGACCTGGACATCCGATGCGGTCATGCAAAACCCCGAACCAGGCTCTACTCCGGCTTGTCGCCTTCACGCGTATCGCGGGCGCGCCGCTCCTCGCGAGCATAGGCCTCGACGATCTTCTGCACGAGCGGATGACGCACGACGTCGTTCGGGCCGAACTGGACGAACTCGATACCGGGCACACCTTGCAAGACGCGCATCACGTGCTTGAGGCCCGACTCTTTGCCGCGCGGCAGGTCGGTCTGCGTCACGTCGCCTGTGACGACGGCGTGTGAGCCGAATCCGGTACGCGTCAAGAACATTTTCATTTGCTCGATCGTCGTATTCTGGGCCTCGTCGAGAATCACAAAGGATTCGTTGAGCGTTCGCCCGCGCATGAATGCGAGCGGCGCGATCTCGATGACGTTCCTCTCGATGAGTCGCGCCACGCGCTCGAAACCGAGCATCTCGTAGAGCGCGTCGTACATCGGGCGCAGATACGGATCGACCTTCTGTGACATGTCTCCGGGCAGAAACCCGAGCTTCTCGCCGGCCTCGACGGCCGGCCGCACGAGCACGATGCGCCGCACGCTATCGGTGTCGAGCGCCTCGACGGCAGCGGCTACCGCGAGATAGGTTTTGCCGGGTCCGGCAGGACCGATGCCGAACGTCAAGTCCTGCTCACGCATCGCGCGTGCGTAGGCGAGCTGATTCGTGCCGCGCGCGCGCACGTCGCGGCGGCGCGTATGGATGACTGCGACTGACGAGCGCTGCGGCGCCTCGAGTCGCGTGTGCTCCTGTAAGCTCATGTGCACGCGCTCCGGATCGAGCTCCTCTTTCTCGGTCAGCGCATACAGATCCTCGAGAACACGGCGGCCGGCTTCGGTGCCGTCGGCGGAACCCGTGAGCTCGAAATGACTGCCACGGTTTTTGATCTGAATCGCGAGGCCTCGCTCGATCTGTCGCAGATGCGCATCGATCTGGCCGCACAAATTTGCCATGCGCGCGGAGTCTGCGGGCACGAGATCGAGCTCGACTGAGCTCAAGCTCGGTCTGACCTCAGGCAACGGACTGCTCCTGACTCGGCTCGGCGAGCCGGCCGCGTAGCGAATGCGGTAACGCCGCCGCAATGTATACGTCGACTATCTGACCGATGAGCCGCGCGTCGCCCGGGACATTGACCCAGCGATTATTCAACGTGCGCCCCGTGACCTCTGCCACCGACTTTTTCGACATTCGCTCCACGAGCACGGGCTCCACGCTGCCGACCATCGCATCGCTGATCGCTCGTGCCTGCGCGTCGATGAGTGCCTGCAGCTCGCCGAGCCTGCGCTGCTTGACCTCGCGCGGTGTCGGATCGTCCAAGGCCGCGGCCGGCGTGCCCGGCCTGGCGCTATAGATGAAGCTGAAGGATTGGTCGAACCCGACGGCGCGAATGAGCTCGAGCGTCGCCGCAAAATCGGCTTCTTCCTCGCCGGGGTAGCCAACGATAAAGTCCGACGAGATCGACAGGTCCGGATTCACGGCACGCAGTTTGTCGATCTTCGCGAGGTAGTCGGCGACGGTGTGACCGCGCTTCATGAGCGCAAGCACGCGATCGGAGCCGCTCTGCACGGGCAGATGCAGATAATTCCCGAGCTTCGGGATGGCACCGTGCGCCTCGACGAGCGCATCGGTGAACTCCACGGGATGCGAAGTCGTGTAACGCAGTCGCTCGATGCCGTCGATCGCCGCGACGTAGTGCAGCAACGTCGCGAAGTCCGCGGTCCCACCGTCGTGGACGGCGCCTCGATAGGCGTTGACGTTCTGCCCGAGCAATGTGACTTCTCTGACGCCCTGCTCCGCGAGCGCTGCAACCTCAGCGATCACGTCATCAAGGGGGCGGCTGACCTCCTCACCGCGCGTATACGGCACGACGCAGAACGTGCAGTACTTGCTGCAACCCTCCATGATGGAGACGAACGCCGTGCAGCTCGACGCTCGCGGCAGCGGCAGCTCGTCGAACTTCTCGATCTCGGGGAAGCTCACGTCGACGACACCCGGATTGCCGGAACGGACCTCGGCGATCATCGCAGGCAAACGGTGCAGCGTCTGCGGACCGAAGACGACGTCGACGAACGGAGCGCGGCGAAGAATGGCTTCGCCCTCCTGGCTCGCGACGCAACCACCGACCCCGATAATCGTCTCGGGATGCTCGGCCTTGAAGGCTTTCCAGCGGCCGAGTTGCGAGAAGACCTTCTCTTGCGCTTTCTCACGCACGGAGCAGGTATTGAGCAAGAGGATGCCGGCCTGATCGGGCGTTTCCACGAGCTCGGCTCCGAGCGACTCGCCGAGTACCTCGACGATCTTCTCCGAGTCGTACTCGTTCATCTGACAGCCATGCGTGGCGACGAATAGCCTGTTGTTCACGGCAGTGCTCTGACTCTCAGGAAGCCGGTCGGAGCGGATCGTTCGCGCTGAGCAAGACTGCCGCCGTCGCAGTGTGCGGGACCGGATTTAGAATGGAATGTCGTCGTCAAACTCACCACTACCGCCAGGCGGGCCGGCAGGCGCGGCCGCGGCGCTCGACTGAGCCGGTGCACCGCTGCCGGGTCGGCTGCCGAGCATCTGCATCTCGTTGGCGATGACCTCGGTGGACCAGCGGTCGTTGCCGTCCTTGTCTTGCCATTTGCGGGTCCGGAGCTTGCCCTCGATATAGACCTGAGAACCCTTGCGCAGGTACTCCGCCGAAATCTCGGCGAGGCGGCCGAAAAAGGCCACGTTATGCCATTCCGTGCGTTCCTGCTGGTCGCCCGTGTTCTTATCCTTCCACGACTCGCTCGTGGCGACGCGGATGTTCGTCACGGCACCGCCGCTCGGCATGTAGCGGGTTTCCGGATCTGCACCGAGATTGCCGACGAGAATGACCTTGTTGATGCCCCTTGCCATGCTAGCTCCTTGAGTATTCGTTCCACCCCGGTCAGCCGAGCGTGGACCGGCTATTGTACGCCGTGCCCCCGGCATTGGCACCCGGGAAACTGGCCCCGGCGGCCGGAATCGAGCGCCGGCAGAGCGTTGGCGCGCACCCATCGGCATCGGCTGACGGCAAGGCCCCGCGGGAAACGCCGACGATCGCTGTGCGCGCCGAGCGCAGTGACGTAGGGAAAAGTTGGGGTCAGACCCCAATGGAAA
>JBFJXA010000150.1:0-5106 GCA_041623375.1 Gammaproteobacteria bacterium
CCGGAAAGCTCCGCGGCCACACGCGCGCCGAACTCCGGATGCGCGTTGATTCCGGTACCCACGGCCGTGCCACCCTGTGCGAGTGCGCTCAGCCGCGGAAGCACGCCGGCCACGCGCTGATGCGCGGCGCGAATCTGCTGCGCCCAGCCGCCGAGTTCCTGGTCGAAACGCACCGGCATCGCGTCCATGAGGTGCGTGCGACCGGTCTTGACGACGTTGGAGAGCAGCTGACCCTTGCGTTCGATCGTCCCGGCCAGGTGCTCGAGCGCCGGCAGCAGCTGCTCCGTGACGGTCAGCGCGGCGCTGACGTGAATCGCGGTCGGTATGACGTCGTTGCTGCTCTGTCCCATGTTCACATGATCGTTCGGGTGAACCTCCAGTCCGGCAGCCTCGGTCGCAAGATGCGCGATGACCTCGTTGGCGTTCATGTTGGAGCTCGTACCTGAGCCCGTCTGGAAGACGTCGACCGGAAACTCGGAGTCGTGATCGCCGTTCGCAACGGCTTCGGCGGCGTTCTTGATCGCCGCGGCGATGTCGGCGGGCAACAGTCCGAGGACCTGGTTCGTCGATGCGGCGGCAGACTTCACGAGTCCGATCGCGCGAATGAATTGCCGCGGCATGGGTATGCCGCTGATCGGGAAATTCTCGACGGCGCGTTGCGTTTGCGCGCCCCAGAGTGCGTCGGCCGGTACCTCGAGCTCCCCCATGCTGTCGCGCTCGATGCGCGTATCGCCTGCCATGCGTGCTCCTCTAGTGTTTCGACTCCGACAGAAGCGCTCCTCGCCTCCCGGAGTCGGAGAAAACCGAGGAACAGTGTATGATGCGCACTCCGCCATTGCTTGTATAGGGATGCAGAGCCACCCGGTGGACCCCTCCGTCCTTACTGCACTTTCGCCCCTCGACGGCCGCTACGCGGACAAGACCACGGCGCTAAGAGAATACTTCTCCGAATACGCGCTGATTCGTTATCGCACACTCGTCGAAGTTCGCTGGCTGCAGCATCTCGCGGGCGAGCCCGCGATCGCGGAGCTCGGACATCTCGAAGCGCCGGTGAAGGATGCCCTCAACCGCCTAGTCGACGGCTTCTCGACCGAGGACGCGCGCCGTATCAAGGCGCTCGAGTCGAAGACGAATCACGATGTCAAGGCCGTCGAGTATTTCCTCCGCGAAACACTCGCCGGAGTCTCGTCCTCCGCAGCGAGCCTCATGCCCTTCGTACACTTCGCGTGTACTTCCGAAGACATCAACAACCTGGCCTACGCGTTGATGCTGCGCGACGCGCGGCAGCGCGTCATGTTGCCTGCGGTCAGGTCCCTGACCGCGGATCTCCGCGATCTCGCGCACGCGCTCGCGGAGCTTCCGATGCTCGCACGGACGCACGGGCAGGCGGCAAGCCCGACGACGCTTGGAAAAGAAATCGCCGTATTCGTGTATCGGATGGAGCAACAAACGGAGCGATTCGCAGCCGTACCGATACTCGGCAAGATCAACGGCGCAGTCGGTAACTTCAATGCGCATGTCACGGCCTATCCCGAGGCGGACTGGCGCGGCATCAGCGATCGGTTTCTCGCGCTGCTGGACCTCACGCCGGCGGTGTATACGACGCAAATCGAGTCTCACGACTGGATAGCGGAATATTCACACGCGCTGTGCCGGCTCAATAACGTGCTGATCGACTTCTGTCAGGATGTCTGGGGCTATATCAGCCTGGGGTATTTCCGTTCGCGCGCCGTGCCGGGTGAGGTCGGCTCCTCGACGATGCCGCACAAGGTGAATCCGATAGAGTTCGAGAACGCCGAAGGCAATCTCGGCGTCGCCAACGCCGTTCTGGAGCATCTCGCAGCGAAGCTGCCCCGATCCCGGTTCCAGCGAGACCTGTCGGATTCCACAGTGCTGAGAAATATCGGCGTCGGGCTCGGTCACAGCCTGATCGCGGTCGAGTCGGCAGCAAAGGGCACGAGCAAGCTCGAAGCGGACGAGGACCGGATCACGGCGGACCTCGAGGCCAGTCCCGAGGTGCTTGCGGAGGCCGTTCAGACCGTCATGCGCCGTTTCGGTATCGGCGACGCCTACGAGCAGCTCAAGGCGCTCACGCGCGGCCGGCCGATCACAGCCGACGCGTTGCAGTCCTTTATCGAGACGCTCGACATTCCCGACGATGCGCGGCAGCGTCTGCTCGATCTGAAGCCGGCCGGCTACGTCGGACTCGCTATCGAGCTGGCTCGGGAAATCTGACGCCGAAAGCTCCCGCGGCGACGGGCGCATTGTCGCAAGTGACTGAAACGACGCCGGATTTACGCGCCTGAACCCGGGAAACGTGACGCAAGGCACAGCGCTGCCGGCATGCCTCGGTAAACTGCGACCCACAGTCCGGTCCCGCGGCTACGCTTGGCGATCGACACGGGCTCGAGCCCGTGATAGCAACGCTCCGAGCTCGTCGAAGCGCCTCGGGCCGCAAGACCAGAATCTAACGCAGGGCACAGACCGAGGATGACGGATCCAGCGGACGCGACGGGCACGAGGAGAATCCTCTCGAGCAGCACTGAAGTGCGCAATGCCGTGATCTCGATAATACGGCGAGCAGAGCGTTCCCTGACGATCCTGACTCCCGATCTCGAACCCGAGATCTACGACCACGAAGACTTTCTCGAGGCTCTGAAGAAGTTCATCCTGGCCCGCGGTTTCGCGCGCGTGCGGGTGCTCATTACAGATCCTGCGCGCGCCATGAAAATCGGCAACGACTTCGTCAATATGGGCCGCAGGTTAAACAGCTACATCGAGTTCCGAAACGCAAAGCAGGAGTACCGAGGTCGAGACGAAGCCTTCTGCATTGCTGACGAAAGCGCGCTCGTCTATCGCAGCGACAGTAGTCGCTGGGAGGGAATGGCCGACCGCAACGATCCTGCCGCCGCGCACAGGCATCTCGAGCAGTTCGACGAGCTCTGGCGCGCCTGCGAGACAGAACCTACACTTCGCCTGATGCAGGTCTAGCCCGTCGCATCGTTTCACCCCCGCACTCATGAGCCAACAGATTGACGTCACGGTAGCCGCCCTCATCGAAGATCGCGGGCGATTTCTTCTCGTCGAGGAGCAGGCCGGCGGTGGACTCGTGTTCAACCAGCCCGCCGGACACCTGGAACCCGGCGAGACGTTGACCTCGGCCGTGATACGGGAAACGCTCGAGGAGACGGGTTACAGGTTCAAGCCGGATTCGCTGCTCGGAATTTACGTCTGGCACTGCATCGAAGCCAGCACGACGTTCCTTCGGGTCGCCTTTTGCGGCGACGCCGCGGCACCGGCCGGGAACCCGAGTCTCGACGAAGGGATCGTCGCGACACACTGGCTCACGCCTGCGCAGGTTCTCGCTCGCGAGACGCAGCTCAGAAGCCCGATGGTGCGGCGCTGCATTGACGACTATCTGGACGGCACTCGACATCCGCTGAGCGTCGTCTCGAACCTTCCCCCCGAACAACTACTTTCGCTCGCCCGCGCCTGAAACCGTCGTCCCGACGGCCGTCTGCATACGCTCCTGGCAGATCGCGACGACCTCGTCCGGATCGCGCTTCCACCAGTCCAGAACCGACATGATCTCGACCTCCGTAAATCCCCGGTATCCCGCCCGCTCGACTGCCGCGGTGATCCGCGGCAGATCGATGACGCCGTCCCCCATCATGCCGCGGTCGAGCAGCAGGTCCCGCGTGGGAACGAGCCAGTCGCTGACGTGATAACCGAGGATACGTTCGTTCCCGGCACGCGCGATCTGCGCTTCGAGATCCGGGTCCCACCAGGTGTGATAGACGTCGACGACGACACCCAGACCGTCGCCCAGAGCATCGCAAAGATCGAGCGCTTGCGCGAGCGTATTGACGCAGGCTCGGTCGGCCGCATACATCGGATGCAGCGGCTCGAGCGCGAGTGGCATGCGCGAGGCTCTCGCGTGCTCGAGCAGCTCGCCCAGCGCGTCGCGAACCTGGCCTCGCGCAGCAGTCAGATCCTTCGACCCCGCGGGCAGCCCGCCGACGACGAGTACGAGGCAGTGCGCCCCGATTGCGGACGCGTCGTCCACGGCGCGGCGATTGTCGTCGAGCGCCCGCATCCTGCCAGCGGCATCGGGCGCGGTGAACATGCCTCCCCGGCACAGTGAGCTCACCGCAAGCCCGTGATCGGCCAACAGAGTGGCCGCCTCGGAGACACCGCAGTGATCGAGCTGGTCGCGCCACGGAGCGATCGCGGCAATGCCGTGACGCACGCAGCCCTCGATTGCCTCTCGCAGATTCCACTGCTCGCGGACCGTCATGGTATTGAGACTCAAGCGGGCTGCGGCCGCCATATCCGCGTGCCTCACTCGATGCCGTGAACGGCGAGCACCCTGCGCATCCGCTCCACGGCGAGCTCGGGATCACCGATGAGATTGGCTGCATCGGCCAGTCGAAACAGCTCGGCCAGATGCAGCAGGGAGCGCGCGCCCTGCTGTCCCCCGACGACGGTGAAATGATCCTGCAGCCCGTTGAGGTATGCCATGAACACGACGCCCGTCTTGTAGAACTGCGTCGGCGCCGTGAAGATATGCCGCGACAACGGTACTGTCGGAGTGAGGATGCGCGTGTAGGACTCGCGGTCACCGCTGGCAAGCGCATCCAGGGCCGCGCTCGCGGCCGGCGCAATGACGTCGAATATTCCGAGCAGCGCGTCCGAGTATCCCTGCGCATCGCCGGCGATGAGCTCGGCGAAGTTGAAGTCGTCGCCCGTATACATTCTTACGCCTTCGGGCAGACGACGCCGCATCGCGATCTCGTGAGCGCGATCGAGCACGGAGACCTTGATCCCGTCGACCTTCGACGCGTTGTCCGCGAGCACCTGAAGGCAAACCTCGGTCGCCGCAGCGAGATCAGTTGAGCCCCAGTAACCGGCGAGTGCCGGATCGAACATCTCGCCCAGCCAGTGGACAATGACGGGTTCTCTCGTCTGGCTCAGGACGCGGCCGTACACACGCGCATAATCTTCTTGCGAGCGCGCACACGCGGCCAACGCCCGACTCGCCATCAGCACGATCCTGCCGCCCGCGGACTCGACCGCGTCACACTGTTGCTCGTAGGCGGCGATAAC
>JBFJXA010000151.1:0-5094 GCA_041623375.1 Gammaproteobacteria bacterium
ACCTACCACGTCGCCCATCCCGGCGGACGCAACTACGAGACGTTTCCCGTGAACGCCTACGAGGCCGAGAGTCGGCGCCTCGCGCGCTTTTTTCCGTTCGGCCATAGCGCGGGCTCGGGCGAGGCGCCAAAACAGACGGGCCGCCCGGAGTTCCCGTGCACGCTCGACCTGCGCTGGACGCACGGCGCCACCTAGAGACTACCGAGAGACTGCGACGCATACGCGGCCCAATTGTGAGACGTGGAAATGGCTGGCGAGCGTCGCGGCTGCGTTAAACTGCGCCTGCGATATTTCCAGCCGAGGACCCGATGTCCGCGACGACCAGCAATGCCCATGACGCAATTCTAAATCTGCTCGGCACCTACCGTGCGAGCCCCGGCGTCTATGACGCGCTCGTAGACGAGACCGGAAACGTGCGTCCGGCCTGGACCTCCGTCCTCGCCGCACTGGCCGGCATGAGCGAGCCCGAGCGCACGGAGCTCAACGAGCAGGCTCGACGAATGCTGCGCGAGAACGGCGTGACGTTCGTCGCGCAGGACGATACCGAGAGCACGAACCGTCCCTGGCTGCTCGATTTGTTCCCGATGCTGGTCTCGGCACAAGAGTGGGACACGTTGCGCTCGGGTCTGACTCAGCGTGCGCGCTTGCTCAACGAGATCCTCGGCGATCTGTATGGCGCGCAGCGCTCTATCTCGGAAGGCGTGCTACCACCGAACATCGTGTTCGCCAACCCGCGGTTCCTGCCCGCTTGCGCGAACATCGAATCACGGGCCGGGGTTCACTTGCATTTCATTGCATTTGACGTCGCCCGTGCGCCGGACGGGCGTTGGTGGGTCCTGAGCGATCGGACCGAGGTGCCTTCGGGCGCCGGCTACACGCTCGAGAATCGGGTCGTCACATCGCGCTGCCTTCCAGACCTGTTCGAGAGCCAGAACGTGCGCCGGCACGCGAGCTTCTTTCGGGCTTTCAACGAAAACTTCATCAATCTCGCCGCAAAGGATGAGCCGCTGGCCGTCTTTCTATCGCGGGGACCGAGCAAGCTCACATACTTCGATCATGCCTATCTAGCGCGTTATCTCGGTCATGACATCGTCGAGGGCTCCGATCTGACCGTGCGCGACGATCGCGTCTACCTGAAGACGATCGAGGGCTTGCGGCCGGTCGATCTGATCTTTCGTTCGGTGCGCTCGGAGATGTGCGATCCGCTCGAGCTACGTATGGATTCGCTCCTCGGCGTACCAGGCCTGCTGCAGGCCGCACGGGCCGGCACCGTCGTCATCGGCAATCGGATCGGCAGCGGCCTCGTAGAGAGCGCAGCCTTTTTGAGCTTCCTGCCGAGCCTGAGCAAGTACTTCCTCGATGAGGACCTCGAAATACCGAGTGTCGCCACGTGGTGGTGCGGTCAGGAAGCCGAGCGCGATCACGTGCTCGGAAATATCGATGCGCTCATCGTACGCCGGATTTCCTCCACACGTAGCTTGCTCGTGGAGGACGGCGACGGCCGAGTCGGCCAATACCCGAGCACGGTCGGACGTGACGAGCTGACGGCGCTCATTCGCGATAGCGGTCACGATTTCGTCGGTCAGGAGCCCCTCGCGCTGTCGACGGCGCCGGCCTGGGTCAACGGCTCGCTGCAACCGCAACCGATCGTCATGCGCATGTACGTCGCAGCAACCGCGAACGGATACGAGGTAATGCCGGGCGGGCTCACACGCGTGTCCCTGAGCTCCGATCCGCACGCGGCATGGCTCGCAGCAACCGACGTCAGCAAGGATACCTGGGTCCTGTCGGATGAACCCGTCGAGGCGTTCAGCCTGCTGGCCCAACGGCAAGCCAGCGCACGCCTGAAACGCGGCCACCGAAACCTGCCGTCACGCGCAGCCGACAACTTGTTCTGGCTCGGCCGTTATGCCGAGCGTGCCGAGGCTGCCGTACGGCTGTTTCGCAGCCTCGTCATTCGGCTGCGCGGGGAGATCGGTAGCAATAGGCATCTCGTTTCTCACGAGCGCATCGTTTCCCTGCTCGTTACCCACAAGCATTTATCGCAACGACGGGGCAAGTCCGCGATGCGCAGCGGACGGGACGCCGTCGAGAGCGAGCTCTGGACGATTCTGTTCGATCCGGACTGCCGCGATGGCCTCGCCAACGTGCTCGGCAACGTGCGCCGCACGGCCGACGTCGTACGCGAACGTCTCTCGTTCGATGCCTTTCGCATTCTGACAGAGCTCACGGAGGTTCCGGACGAGGCAACGCGTCCCGTTGGTCGTGAAGTCGATGAGGCCCTACGGCTATTGAACCGTCTGACACACTATCTCGCCGCCTTCAGCGGTATGGTCATGGAGAATATGACACGCGGCTTCGGCTGGCGTTTTCTCGACATGGGCAGACGCATAGAGCGCGCGCGCGCGATGAACCATCTCGTGAAAAACCTGACTGTGCACGGTGACCCGGAGATCGACGGCAGCCTGGAGCTCCTGCTCGAGCTCGCCGACAGCACGATGACGTATCGGGGGCGCTATCACGCGATGCCGCAGCTCGCCCACGTCCTCGATCTCGTGCTTGCCGACACCTCGAATCCCCGCTCGATTGCATTTCAGATTCAGACCATCGATGAGCATTTGAGCGTCGTACAGTCAGCCGACGAAGAAGGTCTATTGAGCGCGGACAGGCGAATTACGACGCAGCTCGTCAACACGCTTCAGCTAGCGGACGTCTTTACGATCTGCGCCACTAAGAACCGTTTCGGCGCGCGCTCGCAGATCGACCGTCTGACCCGCCAGACCGGCCAGGCGATCAGTGATCTGTCGGATCAGATCTCGCGACGGTTCTTCAGCCACTCTGCGCCGAAGAGGGTCTCTGGCGCCTGGCAAGCCGAGTGATGCTCTACGACGTCCGTCACGAGACGATCTTCGAATACGAGCAGACCGTCTCTATCTCGCATCACGTGCTGCATTTGAAGCCGCGTGACTACGAGCGACAGCGCTGCTTGAA
This sequence comes from Gammaproteobacteria bacterium, assembly GCA_041623375.1. Lineage (GTDB taxonomy): Bacteria > Pseudomonadota > Gammaproteobacteria > Steroidobacterales > Rariloculaceae > JAHEEM01. The sequence continues at coordinate 2,992 of JBFJXA010000151.1, forward strand.
CTTCGAGTTACAGATAGAGCCGCAGCCGACGCACCAGTCCGATGCGGTCGATTATTTCGGCAATCACGTCCATCACCTCACGATGCAGGAGCCACACGATCGGCTACGCTTCGAATCGCGTTTTCGCATCGACGTCTACGAGCCTGCCGCGCCGGTCGATCTCACGAGCGGAGCGTCCTGGGAGACCGTCGCTGCCACGCTGGCTTCGCCGCAGAGTCCAGCGCTCGAGGCTGCGCCGTTCCTGTTCGATTCGCCTTATATCGCGCGCGGTTCGGCGCCGCGAGACTACGCGCTGCCGTCTTTCGAGGCGGACCGCCCACTGCTGGACGCGGTCATGAGCCTGACGTCGCGAATTTACTCGGAGTTCGAGTACGCCGGGGGCGTATCTGACGTCTCCACGCCCGTCGGCCAGGTGCTCGAGATGCGTAAAGGCGTATGCCAGGATTTCGCCCATTTACAGATCGCGTGCCTGAGGAGCCTCGGGCTCGCGGCCCGATACGTCAGCGGCTATTTGCTGACGCATCCTGCGCCGGGCCAACCCAAATTGGTTGGTGCCGACGCTTCGCACGCCTGGATCTCCGTTTGGGCGGGCGAGCTCGGCTGGATCGACTTCGATCCGACGAACAATGCGATTCCAGGCGCCGAGCATATCGGCATCGGCTGGGGCCGGGACTACGGCGACGTCAGTCCCATCAACGGCTTTATTACGGGCGGCGGTGCGCATACGCTGGCTGTCAGTGTCGACGTCGCCCCGGCCGCGTAGATCTCGTGGACGCTATTCAAGCGGCCGCATAGCGCGCCTGTAAAAACGTATCGGCGATATCTTTATCCACGTCGAGCAGCGCCACCTGAATGTCGTCGAGAAACTCGTGAAGACCGGATCCGACGACGTCTTCGGGAGTTCGGCCTGCCAGTAGCTCGAGAGACTCGATCGACGCCATCGGGAACTCGACCTCGCGTAGCTCGTCCTGACTCAGTAGACGCTCGACGGTCTGGCGAATCTCCGCAACGCAGTTGCGGATGGAGCGCGGAAAACGCGGGTCGAACAAGATAAATCCTGCGACCGTCAGCGGCGTCATGACTCGCGGGTAGACGCGCCGATAGCCATGATAGGCGGCCACGTAGCGCAACAACGCATTCCACTGAGCGACGTCTATGGGCGTGCCGACGTCGTATGCGCTCGGCAACAGAGCATGGTATTTGATATCCACGAGCCGTGTCGTCTGATCGCAGAGCTCGAGATAGGTTCCGAGCCGGTGAAACAGCCAGATCTGATCGCGAAATAGCGTGCTGCTTACGATGCCGTAGTGTAGCTGGCAGCCCTCCTTGATCTGCGCGCAAATTCGCGAAAGCTCCGTCAGGCGAAGATTGCGCGAGTTGAGCGTACGGACCCAGTTGTGGAGCACGTTGAGCTGCGTCCAGGTTTCCAGGCTGATCAGGTGGCGGATGCTGCGCGCGTTCTCGCGGGCCGCACCGATCAGATTTCGAATGGAATTCGGATTCTCTTCGTCGATGACGTAAAACCTGACAACGCTACCTGCCTCGACATGGCGATATCGCTCGAGGAAACGATCTTCATCGCAATGCAGCCGCAGTATTGGCAGCCAATCGTTCTCGCCCCGGGAATCGCGCGCGAACGTCTCGTTGATGTCGAGAATGCGCGCGAGATTCTCGGCACGCTCGACATAGCGCGCCATCCAGAAGCTGTTCTCTGCAAATCGTGCGAGTAGGTTACTCAAGGACCCAGGTATCCTTCGTTCCACCGCCTTGCGACGAATTCACGATCAATGACCCGCGCCGCAGCGCGACGCGCGTGAGTCCGCCGGGCAATACCCAGCTCTCCTTGCCCGTGACGATATACGGGCGCAGATCTACGTGCCGGGGCTCCACAGTGCTGTCGATGAGCGTCGGGCAAACCGAGAGCTCGACGACGGGCTGACTGATGTAGTTGTCAGGTTTCTCTTCGATACGCCTGCGCGTCTCTTCGAGCTCGGCCTTAGTGGCTTTCGGGCCGACGACGACACCGTAGCCGCCCGACTCGCCGACCGGTTTTACGACAAGCTCCTCGAGATGATCCAGCGTGTACTTGAGGCCCTCGGACTC
>JBFJXA010000152.1:0-5040 GCA_041623375.1 Gammaproteobacteria bacterium
GCAGCGCTACGATCGTCGCGGCTGTGTGAATCGCCCAGTAAATCATCGGATACCAGATCATCCAGTAGTAGAACTGACCGAGCTTCGGCTCATACCGACTGTCGATGGACAGGCTGATGCCGAACTGCACGAGACAGGTCGTACCGAGCAGCACACCCGACCACCCCGGTAGTAGCGTCGAGATATACAACGCGGGCGGTAATGCGATGAACTGACCGAGCAGCCACAGCAGTGCCACGGCGCCCATCGTATAGGCCCAGAACGTGCTGATCGCAAGCTCGAGCGCGACGAGCCAGATACGCCGGCTGCGCCACTGTTTCACTTTGGAGAAATGCCGGGCGAATGCCTCGAAGCCGCCCTGGGCCCAGCGCAAGCGCTGCCCCCAGAGCCCCTTCAACGTCTCCGGCATGAGAATCCAGCACAACGCATTGGGCTCGTACCGGATATCCCAGTGCGCGAGCTGCAGTCGCCAACTGACGTCGATGTCGTCGGTCACGGTATCGAGTCCCCAGTAGCCGACGCGGTGCAGCGCCGATTTGCGAAACGCCGCGACGACGCCGGAGACCGTGAACAATCGACCGTAGATGCGCTGAGCGCGTTTGATCAGCCCGATGATCGAGGAAAACTCGCCGACCTGGATCTTGCCGAGCAGGCTCGTCCGGTTGCGCACGCGTGGGTTGCCCGTCACGGCCCCGACGCGCGCGCCGTCGACGAAATGGCGCATGAGCCAGCGCGTGGCATGCCGGTCGAGAATCGCATCGCCGTCGAGACAGACGAGATAGTCGTGGCGTGCGGCGAGGGCGCCGACGCGCAGACCCATTGCCTTGCCCTGATTGGCTTGAAAGTGGATCACTCGGAGCCTGTCGTCACGCTCGGCCATTTCAGCGAGCACGCGACCCGTATCGTCGCGGCTCGCATCGTTGATCGCGATGACCTCGAACGCCGGGTAGTCCTGATTCAACAGCGACTGTATCGTCTCTTCGACATTGTCGGCCTCGTTGTGGCAGGGCACGAGGTAGGTCACGGGCGGCGTCTCGTCGAGCGGCGGCGGCTCGTCGACGGGGCAGTGATCGACGCGCTCGCGGTAAAAGAAGTAGTACATCGCGCCCGTCATCCACACATACGACATGATGAGCGGGTAGTAGAACGCGAAGTTGAAGAGCCAGAAAACGATACCGTCCGAGGTCATGGCAACACTCTCGGATACTCGGCCAGCGAAATGCCCTGTCGCAGCGTATCGAGCTCGGGCTCACCGACGATGAAATCGTCGGGGTAGTAAGCGAGATTGCGGACGCCTCGTGACTGCAGCCAGCGCATCGTGTCGCGCAGCTCCAGTGCGGGAATGGGCTCACCGCTGCGCCAGTCAACGGTCTGTAGCTCGAACAGCGTTCGGTCAAAGCCCCGCGGATCGCGCGCGACGGCGGCCACGAGTACCGAATAGAACGCTTCGTGGTCTTCAGCCCCCTCGAAGCGCGGCATCGCCATGAGCGCCGTGTAATCGTATGCGTCGAGGTAGTCGCCAAAGTTCTGCGCGAGATAGATCTCGCCACGCGGATCCAACAGTGCCGTCGCAAACAGATTTCGCGCGGTCTTGAGGTCGGGCTGGTAGCGCCGGGCAGCCGCGGCGAGCTCCTGGCTGAGCTCGATGAGCGCACGGGACTTAAAGCGCGCCCATCGCGCAGCGAGCACTGGATCCTCGCGCGCGCCCTCGATCGTGAAATCCTGCCCGAAGGCTTCCCGGTAGGCTGCCGAAGCGGCATCGCTGGCATCCTCGCTTTCGTTGAGGCGCCCGTCGTCGTGAAACAAGATCCCGTCGAAATTCGCATGCGCCGCAAGCTCACCGTAAACGGCTGCGATCCGCTTGCGTGCCTCGGGGTGAAACGGCGACAGGCGTGGCTCGGCATCCGGATCGGGCGCGCGGCTGCCGTCCTCGCCCTGCTCGAGCACTCGCCAGGCCGGATCGAAGCCGGGCCCGACGTAGCTCAGCAGCGGTAGCCAGGCATACACCTCGACCTGCGCGCGCGTCTTGAGCTGCCATGCCGTGCGATTGAACAGATCGGCGCGCATCGGCAGATGCGCGCTCGGGAAATAGACGGCCGCCGCGCCGCCGTCGGCATCGGGGTCGGCAAACGCCTGCAGAAACACGTGACTGATCTCGAGCGCATGAATACGATCGATCAGCCGACCGAGATTGCTCTCCTGCTGCGCGGGATCAGCGTCGTAGACGTAATCGAGATCGACTTGCGCAGCGCGCACGATCTGTGCGCTCGGCGGGTACAACAAGCTCGGCGCGAAGCTCTCCAGATCCGGGTTACCCGTGATGACCTCGCGTTGAATCTCATGCAGCTCGATGGCCGGGTTGAACGCGGCGTCCAGACCGAGCATGACCTCGAACCCCTGCGCCTCGGCGATCTCGAGCGCGGCATGGCTGTAGGCACCGTACGGCCACGCAAGCACGCGCGGCGCTTCGCCGAGCTTCGCGCGGATCCGCTCGACGCTGCGCTCGAGATCCGCCGCGATGCGTGCCGTGTAGGCCGCGTCTGATTCGTAACCACTGGCCGTGTAGCGGCGTGCTATCGCAGCCGGCTGCAGATTGCCTTGCGGGTTTGCTTCGATGCCTCTGTGCAGGTCGTCGGTGTGAGACGCCACCTCCACGAGGCCCGATGCATGCATCTCGCGCAGCTGCGCCCAGCTCAGAAACCCGGAAGGATCCAGAGGCCGGCCGCCATAGTCGACGGGCTCGGGGTTGCCGATCCAATCCGTGACGACACTGACGACTGCCGGATAGCCGAAGAGCTTCAACAGCGGAAACACGTGCGTGTACGTGCTCACGAGACCGTCGTCGAACGTCAACAGCACGGCCTTCTCGGGTAACGCAGCACGACCGGACTTCGCGGCGATGAGGTCGTCGATGCTCACGGGCGTGTAGCCATTGGCCCGCAGCCAGGAAAAATGTGCGATGAGATTTTCGGTCGACACGGCGTAACGATCGGAGTCCGCGACGTTCGCTACGTTGTCGCGCACATCGTGGTAGGCGAACGCATGCAGGCGCGCATGCGCTGCATCGGCGATGAGCACACACGCGAGGAGGCAAGCCAGTCGACGGCCCACGGTCAGAACCTCACCTGCAGCGAAAACGATGCCGTCGTCTGGTATTCCTCGGCACCGTCGTAAAACATCCGGGCACGCCAGAGCCCGAACCACGTGCTCAACGTCGGGCTGAGGTCGACCGGCAGCATGTAGGAGACTCGCCACAGGCGCCCGCGCGAGAATCCCGATTGATCGTAGAAGCCGGCCTCGGCGCGCAGGATGTGCGTGACACGGCGCTCGTAACGGCTCAGGACACGCCACTGCGCCTCCGCGCCGGCGAACGCGCCGACATCGCGCAGCGGGCTGAAGTACGGCACATCATCGCGGTCGCGGTTGCCGACGTACGCCTCACCGAGCGCCTCGACGACGAGCTTCGACCGGTTGACGAGCCGCTTGCGTCCCTGGGCCGCGAGCTGCCGACGGCTGTTGCCGTCGGACAGGTTCTCGAGCTCGGCGCTGAGCTGCAGCGTCAAAGACTCGTGGGGCGCGTAGCGTGCGCCGACACCGATCAGGTCGCTCTCGACACCGACGCGATGACCGCGTAGCTGCACCTGGTCGCTCTGGATCTCGACGGACGAGAACAGCGCCCAGTAGTCGTTGAAGCGATACTCGGCGTTGCCACGCAGACCGAGCTCGCCGCCGCCGTCACGGCTACCAGAAAGCTCGGCACTCGCGAGCCAGCGCCCATACTGGTACTGCAGTCCGGCTCCGAGACGGCGCCGGTGGCTTTCACCCTCGGGAAATTCTGCGAAGTTGTCGAAGCTGCGTACGAACCATCGATACCGGTAGTCGATCGGCGCGCTGAGCCACATGAGACCGAGGCTGCGCTGGCGGGCACCGAATGTGACTCCGGAGCTGTCGAGCGCAGTAGCGTCGACGCGCAGCTCGCTGCGGTTGTGCACCGTCCACAACGTGTTCAAACGCGCGACACCCGGGCGCCTTGAAAAACGCGCGTTCAGGCTGGCGAGCTCGGCCGCAACGGCGTCGAAGTGGCCGCGGTCGAGCTCCGTATACGCCCGACCGACGCGCGCCTCGAGAAGCTCGGGCTCGACCGCGAGAACCTGCTGATACTCGAACAGCGAGCGATCCAGCCAGCCACGCCAGCGGTAGACGTTGGCGAGCTCGTGGCGGACGTCCGGGTTGTGGGGCGCCGCAGCAAGCAGTTTCTCCAGATGCGCTTGCGCTTCGTCGAGCCGGCCGGCGTATGTCAGCGCGATACCGACGAGCATCTCGGCGCGCATGCGATCCGGATTCGGCTGGGCCGTCGGAGAGTCGGCCGGTCCGAGCATGACGGGTAGCCGGGCGACGACCTGCTGCGCGAGCGCAAGCGCAGCATCGAGCCGATCGAGATCCGTGTAGGCATAGAACAGCGCGGACTCGAGCTCGATGTTCCCGGGCTCGAGCGCGACGGCCTGCTGCAGGACGTCGAGTGCAAGCGCCGGTTCGCGCAGATCGAGGTATGCCTTGCCCGCCGCAGCAAGCACGGGCACCGGCAGCACGGGTTGTTCCGCGCGCATGGCCTCGAACGCGTCGATCGCCTCACGGCTCGCGCGGCGCCCCGCGAGCGCGATGATGCGATCGAGCCTCAGCGCGACCTCGGTCTGCGGGTCAGTTACACCCGATGCAAGATAGTCGTCGAGCGCATCGATTGCGCGGTCCCTCATGACGTGCTCTTGCTCGACCGGATAGGCGACCTGCTCGCCGAATCGCACCTGCAACGCGATCTCGTCGGCCCTGAGCCGAGTGATCTCCGCATCGCTGAGAATGCCGGGATGCGCAGTGGCCAGCGCAAGCGCCTCGGTCGGCAGCAGCAGTCGCCGCAGCACGAGCGCCTTGCCGCGAAGCGCCTCGTAATGATCGGCGTCGTGCTCGAGCACTCGGTCGTAGGCTGCCAGCGCAGTGAGCAGCCGGCCGCTGCGCTCCTCGATGTAAGCCTGCGCGAGCTCGACC
>JBFJXA010000153.1:0-5030 GCA_041623375.1 Gammaproteobacteria bacterium
TATCCGCGCATTGCCGAGGAAGCCATGAAGGCGAACTGGGAGTTCATGGGCCACGGCTACTCGCAGCTCAGCATGCAGAAAGTCGAGGACGAGCGGCTCGACATTCAAAAAACGCGCGACGTCATCGAAAAATTCACGGGCAAGCGACCGCGCGGCTGGCTGGGCCCGGCGTTGACCGAAACCGATGAGACCGTCGACATCCTCAAGGAGGAAGGCTTCGAGTATGTCGCCGACTGGGTGCTCGACGATCAGCCCGTCGAGCTCAAAACGCGCGCCGGCAATATCGTCAACGTCCCCTACACGCAGGAAACCAACGATGTCGCCATGATGCTGATCCAGCATCACAAGGCATCCGAGTACGCCGATCGCGCGCTCGATCAGTTCGAGACGTTCTACGAGGACTCGCTCAAGCAGCCGCGCGTCATGGCCTTACCCTGTCATCCCTATATCGTCGGCGTGCCGCATCGCATCAAGTACTTTCGCAAAATCTACGAGTCGATTCGGCACAAGCCCGGCGTGTTGTTCTGGACCGGCTCGCAGATTCTCGATTGGTACCTGAGCCAAAAGTGACGGTCCGGATGCCGGCGAGCCCAGGCCGACTGTGAAGGACTCCGCGGCAGCGACGTCTGAGGCGCGGCTAGCGACGGCCCCCGCACGCGGGCGACGCAGCATGGTGGCTATTGTCGCCCTGCTGTTGGGCGCCGCGGCATCGGCGCAGGTGCCGATGAAGATTGGCCACGTCGTGCCGGCCGTGGCGCCACGCGGGCGCGGTGCCGATACGATGGCCGAGCTGCTCAACGCCGATGCGCGCTGCAACATCGCCGCGAGGGTTTTTCCCGCAAGCCAGCTCGGTGGGGATACCGATCTCATCGAGGGTCTGCAGATCGGCTCGATCGAGCTCGTGATCCTGCCGAGCGCGTTCCTCGTCGGCTTTCAGCCGCTCATGGGCATCCTCGACTTTCCGTTCTTCTTTCCGCCGCGGCTCGAAGACCTGCAGCGCGTGCATCGCAGCGACGCGATGCGGGCGCTGCTCGATACGACCGAGGAGAAAGGCATCGTCTCTCTGGCCATCTGGCATACGGGCTACAAGATCTGGACGAGTAACCGCCGCCCGCTCGATCGGTACGAGAATTACGCTGGTCTCAAAGTACGCGTCATGCCTTCGATGGTGCTCAAAGAGCAGAGCCGCCTGCTCGGGCTGACGGCAGTCGGCATGCCGTTCGCCGAGACCTACAGCGCCCTGCAAAACGGTGCCATCGACGCGCAGGAGAATCCGATGGATCTGAACTTTTTCATGAAGTTCTACGAGGTCCAGTCGTTCGCGGCGATGACGAATCACGGGGTGCTCGACAACGTCATCATGGTCTCGAAGCGCTGGTGGGACGCGCGCACGCCGATGTGTCAGACCGCGATTCGCGAGGCCGTCGATGCAGGCGGACGGCAGACTGTGGCACTGACGTACTCGGTCATCGAGGACCTCGCGCTGCCGGCTTTCGAGGCGCGCGGCGTCACGATGGTGACGCCGACGCAAGCCCAGTGGGAGCAGATGCGCGATGCCGTGCTGCCGGGCATCGAGCAGGACTACATCGCGCAGAACGGCGAGCGCGGCCGCGTGCTGCTCGAAGGTCTCAAGCGCGAGATTGCAAGCTATGAGGACTGACCGCTGAGCGTCCGTCGCGCGATCGAGCTGCACGTCGGTAGACGCTGACGTGCGCCGACTCGTGCAAAAGCTCGAACGCCTGTTTACTGCCATCGACATCGTCGTGCGCTCAATATGCGTGACCGCTCTGCTGTCGATGACAGCCGTGCTGTTCCTGAACTCGATCGGGCGTAGTGTCCTGAACATATCGTTCGTCGGCGGTCCGGCGCTCGGACGGCTGCTCGTAATCTGGCTGACGTTTCTCGGTGCCTATCTCGCCGTCCGTGCGGGTACGCATATCACGGTCGATATCGTGCGCCGCTCGCTATCGCGGCGTGCCGTTGACCGACTCGCGATTGTCGTTGGGCTCATCAGCGCCTTCACGTGCGCCTGGGTTGCATGGCTCAGTGCCGCGTTCACGTGGACTCGGTTCTCCTCCGGCCAGATCGATCCGATGCTCGAGATCCCGTCGGGGCTGTTTTATTTGCCCGTGCCGATCGGATCGCTGCTCATGGCGCTGGCGTTTCTGCAGGTCGCGCTGTTGTCGGCGTTCGAGGCCCATCCGCCGGCTCCGGAACCGACGGCCGCGGCCAGACCGGATTGAGCCATGGCTGCCGTCTTCTTCGCCTTCGTCGCGCTATTCCTGCTGCTGATCTCGGCCCCCGTCTTCATCGCAATTCTCACGCCGACCCTGCTCACGTTCGAGCTGTTCGGCCCGCCGCTGCCCACGATGGCGCTGACTCAGCAGATGATGCAGGGCATCAACAAGTTCAGCCTGCTCGCGATACCGCTGTTCATGTTTGCCGCCGACATCATCTCCCGCGGCGAGATCGGAGAGCGCCTGTTGCGCCTCGTGCAGGCGACCGTCGGACACCTCAACGGCGGTATCGCCATAACGACGGCGATCACGTGTGCGCTGTTCGGCGCCGTTTCAGGCATCGGCCAGGCCGCAATCGTGAGCATCGGGCCGATCGTCTATCCGGCCCTCGTGGCGCAGGGCTACAGCCGCGGCTTCTCGGCCGGCCTGATCCTGTGCGCGTCGACGCTTGCGATGCTGATACCGCCGAGCGTCGCGATGATCCTGTACTCACTCGCGACGACGAGCTCGGTCGGGGGCGTGTTTCTGGCGGGTCTCGGAACAGGGCTCGTGTTCATGCTGTTGCTCGCGATTTATTGCTACGCCTACGCGCGCACGCGGCGCGTCGAGCGCCAGCCGCGCGCGTCGTGGCGAGAGCGTTACACAGCGCTGCGCAATGCGGGTTGGTCGCTGGGGCTGCCGGCGATCATTTTCGGCGGGATCTATGCGGGCACTTTCACGCCGACCGAAGCCGCATCGGGTGCCTGCGTCTACGCGTTGTTCGTCGAGACGATCGTCTATCGCAAGTTGACTATCGGCGTGCTCTACGAAGTGACGGCGAAATCGTCCATCGTCATTGCCTCGTTGCTCATACTGCTCTCAGCCGGGTCGGCCATGGCGTACTTTCTGACACTGCAGGACGTCCCGCAGGCTCTCGCCGGGCTCATGGGCGACACCGGAACGACCGGATTCCTGCTGTCCGTGAATCTCGTGTTTCTCATCACGGGGATGTTCATCGACCCGAACTCCGCGATCATCGTGCTGACGCCCCTGTTCCACCCGATCGCCCTGGCTCTGTCGATCGACCCGCTGCATCTCGGTGCAGTCATCGTCTTCAACGTCGCGATCGGCATGATCACGCCACCGTTCGGCCTCAATCTCTTCGTCGGCGTGGCAACGTTCAGGCTGCCGTATCACGAGATCGCGCGCAGCGTGCTGCCGTTCATCGGCATTGCGCTGATTACGCTTCTGCTGATCAGCTACATACCCGCCATCGCGACGTGGTTGCCGCGGCTCGTCGGCATATGAGCGAGCGCGCCAGCGGGGCAAGGCCGTCGATCGTTCAGAGTGAGCCGGGCGGCAGATAGCGTCGCGTCGAGTCGATCTCGCAGTTGAACGGCGTCATCTGCAGGTGCGGCGAAAACGCCAGATCCCGCGTATGCGACATCGTTCCGACGATGAACTGAGGATCCTCGAGCGTGAACTCGACCCTGAGATGCGTGCCGCCCTCGAGCAGCCGGTAACGCTCGACGACATGCTTTTGCGCGCCCGACGGCACGCCGTTCTGATAGGGCGAACGGTGATCTGCGAAATTTGCCGTGTCGATGACCAGCACGTCATCTTCCCACCAGCCGATCGAGTGTCCCTCATGGGTTCGCTCGTCGGCCGGCGGATGCCCGCGCCCGTCCATGTAGACCGTGCGCTCCTGATCGAAGTACTGACCCCGAATCATGATGATCTGCTCGTCGTCGAGAAACTCGATCTGCATCGGGAACAGATCCGTGTAGATCAATCCACCGGGCGTCGGCTTGGTGATGCAGGAGAGCTCCGGATTCTCGAGCGAATTCTCGTCGAAAGCCTCGGCGGCCGCGCGGCCCGCCCCAGTCGGCACCAGATCACGCGACATGAGCTCGTTGAGGCCGCCGGGATAATCCGCCGGCAATCGTTCGCGGTCGGCGATCCAAACGCCCTCGAGCGTCGTCGTGCTGGCTGCGATGCTCGGCAGCGGCCGGGGCTCGTAGGAGATGTCCCGACCGTCCTTCTCCAGCGTTGCGATCAGGCCGTAAGGCCTGCCGTCGCGCGCCGGGTGAAGGCCAACGGTGACGTGATCACCGATCGCAAGCGTGTCTCGCGTCCACCCACGTCGCATGAGGCTCGGCACCGAACCCATCTGCACTTCCCAGTTGACCGTCTCGCCGGCATCGTTCGTGGTCTCGACGGCAAAATAGCTGTGCGGGTTTCTGAGCGACCACTCGGTGACAGTGCCCTCGATGGTCAGCACCGTCTCTATATCCAACGCCGCGTCACTGTGATGACCGACTGCCGGTGCAGCCAGCATGGCCATGAGCGCGGCACCCGATATCTTTTTATTCATGACTTCGCCGTTTTCCTTTCTGCGTTCTCAACCGTCCAACGTCTGCCCGAGCGACTGCCGTTGGCACGCGACGCGAAGACACGGTCCTAGGCGCCGGGCCTGCCGAAGACTATCGTAACCGGGCTGCCAGTTTCCACGATCTGACCGGTTCGGCTCAGCGCACCCGTTGCGGGATCGACGCGAAAAGTCACGATCGTGTGACTCCTTTCGTTACAAGCATAGAGAAACGTGCCTGAAGGATCGAGGCCGAAATACCGCGGTCGCTCACCGCCGGTCGGCGTCCATCCGAGGCGGCTCAGCGAGCCGTTCGTCTGATCGATGGCGAACGTCGCAATGCTGTCGTGGCCGCGATTCGAGCAATAGAGGAAACGTCCCGATCGATGCACGGCGATCTCAGCCGTCGTGTTGCTGCCGGTAAAGTCATCGGGCAACGTCGACAA
>JBFJXA010000154.1:0-4880 GCA_041623375.1 Gammaproteobacteria bacterium
GCCAGATAGATCGTAACGAAGTCGCCTAACCGAGCGTCGGCGGCGCTCGGCGGGCACTCACCCAGCAGCTCGTCGATCGCATAGGGCATGCCCTTGGCCTGCAGCGCCTGCCCGTCCGCTACCGTGCCGCGCTCCGTGATGCGACCGTCTGCTGCTGCAAGCAACGCCGAATCGCCCGCCGCGATCGGTCGCGCGCCCGGGCGCAGCGCGCGCGTGAAGAAATCGTTGAAGCTCGTGTAGTCGTCGAGGCTCGAGCGGTCTGCCTCTTCGAGGTTGACGCGGTAGCGTCTCGCAAACCACCGGATCAGTGGTGTCTTGAGCACGGACCACTCGCAACGCGTTACGTAGTAAACGCAACGCCCGAGCAGACGCTGCGGCAGCAGATACTGCATCCAGACGAACAACGTCGCCTTCATGAACCGGAGCGGTTGGCGCGTCGTTGCAGATCGAGCGCTCGAACGCGCCGAAAGTCGGTCGCGATATCGCCCGCGGAAGCGGACCCGTCTATCGTTGCAACGAGCTCGGCATCCGGACCGATCATGAAGATGGTACCGTTATGTGTGACCGTGTAACTCGGCTGATCGGGTAGCTCGTGAACCATGACGCTGACACCGAGCGTCCTCAGTAGCGGATCCAAGTCGCGCCGCGATCCCGTCGCGCCCATGAACCGACTGTCGAAATTTTGCAGATAGGTCGCGATCCCGTCGGTCGTGTCCCGACTCGGGTCAACGCTGATGAACACGACTTCCGGCAACTGACTCACGGCGTTCTCGAGCTCGCCATAGGCTTGCGCAAGCGTCGCGAGCGTGAGTGGGCAAATGTCGGGACAGTTCGTGAAGCCGAAAAATACCAGGCTGAATTGCCCGCGCAGATCGTCACGCGAGAACGCCTCGTTGCCCGTGCCCTCGAGGCTGAACGCCGGCAGCTCGAGCGGCGTGTCGAAATAGCTTGCATGGGCCGGTAAAGGCAGTGGGCGGCGTAAGCCCGTCGTCGCGAGCATGACGCCGACGAGCAGTACGAGCCCGATGACGAGAATTCTGAGCATGCCGCCGATCATGGCGGTCATTATCTCATACGAGGTATCATGCGCGGCCGATGCATCTCATCGAGCTCGAACGGGCGTTGCGCGAAGGCGCGAGCTGCGAAACCTGGGTCGAGCGGATCTCCGCCTACTTTCAATCGCACGCGCTGCACTTCGGTCACGGCACCGACAACGCGGATGATGAAGCCTATTGGCTCGTGCGCACCGTGCAGGACTGGAGCGAGGCAGCCTGGTCGGCGCCGCCCGACCCCGGCGACGTCCCGCGCGTTCTCGCCTTCGCGCGCGCGCGCGTCGAGCAACGCAAACCGTTGGCCTACGTGCTCGGCGAGGCCTGGTTCGCGGGCTTGCGGTTCGCCGTCGACAGCCGTGTGCTCGTGCCGCGCTCGCCGCTCGCCGAGCTGATCGAGAACGGCTTCGAGCCCTGGCGGCGGATCGAGCCCGGCGATCGTCTGCTCGACATCGGCACGGGTAGCGGTTGCCTGGCGCTTGCAGCCGCTTATCACTGCCCGGCTCTGCGCGTCGATGCGACCGACGTGTCCCGTGCCGCTCTCGAGATCGCCGACGCGAACGCCGCGGCGCTCGGGCTCACGGATCGCGTCACGCTGATCGACGCAGACCTTTTTCCGCCGCACGGGGCGCTTTACGACATCGTAATCTCCAATCCGCCTTACGTTCCCACGTCTCGGCTTGCAGAGCTGCCGCAGGAATACGCGCACGAGCCGACGCTTGCGCTCGACGGTGGTCCGGCGGGCCTCGACGTCATCGCGCGGTTGCTCGCCGAGGCGCCTGCGCATCTCGCCCCCGGCGGCAGCCTGATCGTCGAGGTCGGCGAGGCGCAGGAGGCCTTCTCTGCTGCCTATCCGGAGCTGCGTGTCACGTGGCTCGAGTTCGAGCACGGTGGCGAAGGCGTGTTTCTCGTCTCGCGCGACGATTTGACTGGACACTCAACAAGCTAGCGTGCTGCAATTACACGTTTGCCGTCCGGGAACTGGCTCATAGGTCCGCCGGACGACGACGTTGGGCGAGTTGCGGGCGCATGGCGGGCGACACATTCGGCAAACTGTTCACGGTAACGACCTTTGGCGAGAGTCACGGGCCGGGGCTGGGCTGCGTCGTCAGCGGCTGCCCACCCGGGCTGGCGTTGAGCGAGGCGGACCTGCAGAAGGATCTCGATCGCCGGCGACCCGGCACGTCCCGCTTCGTCACCCAGCGCAAGGAGCCCGACGAGGCCAGGATCTTGTCCGGCGTCTTCGAGGGCGTTACGACCGGCACTGCGATCGGCCTGTACGTCGAAAACGTCGATCAGCGCACGCGCGACTACACGAAAATCAAGGATCGCTTTCGTCCTGGTCATGCCGATTACTCGTTCGAGCAGAAGTACGGGATACGCGATTATCGAGGCGGGGGCCGGTCCTCGGCACGCGAGACCGTCATGCGTGTTGCCGCGGGAGCGATCGCGAGAAAATACCTGCGCGAAAAGCTCGGAATCGAGATTCGTGGTTACCTCGCGCAGCTCGGGCCGATCGAGCTCGAAGCGCACGACTTATCGAGCGTCGATAGCAACCCATTTTTCTGTGCAGACCCCGATCGCGTGCCCGAGCTCGAAGCGTTCATGATCCAGCTGCGCAAGGACGGTGATTCCGTCGGCGCGAGAATCAATCTGATCGCAAGCCACGTGCCGCCCGGCCTCGGTGAGCCCGTGTTCGACAAATTACACGCGGAGCTCGCGCACGGCCTCATGAGTATCAACGCCGTCAAGGGGGTCGAGTTCGGCGACGGGTTCGCGTGTGTCGCGCAGCGCGGTAGTGAGCACCGAGACGAGCTCACGCCGCAAGGATTCACGAAGAACTCGTCCGGCGGGACGCTCGGCGGCATCTCCACAGGGCAGGACATACTCGCAAGTATTGTCCTGAAACCGACGTCGAGTATTCAGATTCCCGGCCGTACGATCGATCGTGAGGGTGCCGCTGCGGAAATCGTCACGACGGGCCGCCACGATCCGTGCGTCGGTCTACGTGCAACGCCGATTGCCGAGGCGATGATCGCGCTGACGATCATGGACCACTACCTGCGGCATCGCGCGCAAAACGCCGACGTCGTCCCGACGACGCCGGCGATTGGCTTCAAGCCGAAAGGCTGAGGCCACCCGCGCCTGTTGCCGGAATCCGATCCGTTGTTTTGAACCTCGAGTAGTCGAAGATGAGCAAGAAATATGCTGTCGCCGTCGTCGGTGCAACCGGTCTCGTCGGCGAGGCCATGCGTCAGATATTGGAAGAACGAGAGTTCCCGGTCAGGCGGTTCGTGCCGCTCGCGAGCGCGCGCTCGGCGGGTCGCAAGCTGGCGTTTCGCGGTACTGAGCACGAGGTCGAGGCGCTCGAGGGCTTCGACTTCAGCGGTATCGACATTGCGCTGTTTTCCGCCGGCGCCGCCGTGTCTGCCCAGGCCGCGCCGCGTGCAGCGGCCGCGGGAGCTGTCGTCATCGACAACACGTCGCAGTTTCGTTACGACGACGACATTCCACTCGTCGTGCCCGAGTGCAACGCCGAGCGGATCTCCGACTACCGCAATCGCGGCATCATCGCCAACCCGAACTGCTCGACGATTCAGCTCGTCGTTGCCCTTAAGCCTCTGCACGACGCGGCTGGGATCGAGCGAGTCAACGTTGCGACGTATCAGGCCGTCTCGGGTGCCGGGCGTAGCGCCATCGAGGCACTGACTGCGGGAAGCCGGGCGTGGCTGGACGATGCCGATGTGCCTGCCCCTGGACCGGAGAAGCCCGTGGCATTCAACGCCGTGCCGAAGATCGATCAGCTCATGGACAGCGGGTATACGAAAGAAGAGATGAAGATGTATTGGGAGACCCGGAAAATCCTCGAGGCACCCGAGATTATGGTAAATGCCACATGCGTGCGGGTGCCCGTCTACTACGGGCATTCCGAAGCGGTGCATGTCGAAACTCGAACGAAAGTCACAGTTCCGCAGGCCCAGAAATTGTTAAATTCAGCTCCCGGAGTCCTGGTTATCGACGGCGAGATGCCTGGTGCTTATCCGACCGCGGCGACGGACGCTGCGCATCGCGATGCCGTGTACGTAGGCCGGATCCGGGAGGATATGACCCATCCGCGGGGATTGAACCTCTGGGTCGTGGCCGACAACGTGCGCAAGGGCGCGGCCCTGAACAGCGTGCAGATTGCGGAGATTTTGGTAAATCGGGTTATGTAATGTATTGTTTTGGCTCGCAACCCGAGGCGATTCCTCGCTAACGACGTGGGCTCGATGGCTTACACGCGCGGACTGAGACAGGTAGGGGATTTTTCATGATACGACGGGCACATTGGGGCTGTTTTTCCCTGCTGCTGGCACCCTTTGGAGCGTGGGCCCTGGGCCTGGGCGACATCGAGCTGCGCTCTGCCCTGAATCAGCCCCTCGAGGCCAGTATCGAGCTCGTATCGCCAACCCCCGAGGAGCTGTCCGATTTGCGCGTCGCGCTTGCGGGGCCCGAAACGTTCGAGCGCTACGGGCTCGATCGGCCCGGATTTCTCGCTCGCCTGTCATTCAATGTCGCTCGCGACGAAGCCGGGCGCGACGTCATTCGAGTGACCTCGCTCGAGCCGATTACCGAGCCTTTCGTTACCGTGCTCGTTGAGGCAACGTGGAATCGCGGGCGATTGCTTCGCGAATATACGGTGTTGCTCGATCCGCCCGTGATGCTGCCAGCCGAGGCCGTCATCGAGCCGATCGAGCCCGCGGTCGTGCGTGCGCCGCAGCCGGCAGAGCCCGCAGCCGTCATCGAACGGCCCGCCCCGGTCTCCGCCGAGCCAGCGCCGACGCCTACACC
>JBFJXA010000155.1:0-4839 GCA_041623375.1 Gammaproteobacteria bacterium
CCTTGGCTACGAAATCGACGAAAAGTCCGCAGAGGCCGGGTCATCATGAGTATCGAGGTCAAAGTTCCGCAACTGCCCGAGTCGGTTACCGACGCGACGCTCGTAACGTGGCACAAGCGCGCCGGCGACGCCGTGCGCCGCGACGAGAATCTCGTCGACCTCGAGACCGATAAGGTCGTGCTCGAGGTGCCCGCGCCCAGCGACGGCGTACTGGCAGAGATCAGGATCGACGATGGTGCGTCCGTCACGACGGGTCAGGTGCTTGCCGTGCTCGAGCCCGGCCAGGCACCGGCGGCGTCGAGCTCGCAATCTGCCGAGCCAGCGGCGCAGCCGCCGCCCGAGGCGGCCGTGCAGGCCGAGGCGCCGTCTCGGGCTGGCGAGCGTCTCGGTCCGGCCGCCCGCCGGCTCGTCGAGGAGCACGATCTGGATCCGGCCGCGATCGCAGGCTCCGGACGTGAGGGCCGCGTCACCAAGGCAGACGTGCTCGACTACCTCAAGAGCAGTCCGAGCGCGGGCGACGGTGGCGAAGAGTTGGCGGCGCCGGCGCCTGTGGCGAAAGGACCCGCAACTACGCGCGCGGAGCAGCGCGTGCCGATGACCCGGCTGCGCGCACGGATCGCCGAGCGTCTCGTCGAGGCGCAGCACACCGCGGCGATGTTGACGACGTTCAACGAGGTCGACATGACCGCCGTCATGTCGCTGCGCAAGCGCTACCAGGACGAATTTCAGGCGAGATACGAAATCAAGCTCGGCTTCATGTCGTTCTTCGTCAAGGCCTCCATCGAGGCGTTGCGGCGTTTTCCCGTGCTCAATGCGAGCCTCGACGAGGGGGATATCGTCTATCACGAGTACTTCGATATCGGCGTTGCCGTATCGACCGATCGTGGTCTCATGGTGCCGATCATCCGGGATGCCGATGCGCTGAGCTACGCCGAAATCGAGAAGACGATTGCGGACTTCGGCGAGCGCGCGCGTAGCGGCGGAATCACGATGGACGAGCTGACCGGCGGTACTTTCACGATTACGAACGGCGGCATCTTCGGCTCTCTGATGTCGACGCCGATTCTCAATCCGCCGCAAAGTGGCATCCTCGGCATGCACAAAATACAAGAGCGACCCGTCGCGGTTGCCGGTGAGCTCGCGGTACGGCCGATGATGTATACGGCCTTGACTTACGATCACCGTCTCGTCGACGGCAAGGAAGCCGTGCAATTTCTCGTAGCGCTCAAGGAAGTTCTCGAGGATCCCGCGCGGCTCGTCTTACAAGTCTAGAAGGGGACTCGATGAGCGAGCAATCGTTCGATATCGTTGTGATCGGCGCCGGACCCGCAGGTTACCCGGCGGCGATACGCGCAACGCAAAACGGTTTGACGGCCGCGTGTGTCGATGACTGGCAAGATCGCGACGGCACGCGCAGTTTCGGTGGCACGTGTTTGAATGCCGGCTGTATCCCATCGAAGGCGCTGTTGGAGTCGTCCGAGCTGTATCACCGCGCAAACGCGGAGTTCGCCAAGCACGGCATCGAGGTCGGCTCCGTCGCCATGGACGTCGCCCGAATGCAGGCGCGCAAGCAGGGCATCGTCAAGCAGCTAACGGGCGGCATAGAGGCGCTGTTGAAATCCAACGGCGTCACCGCGCTGCAAGGTCGAGCGCGGTTGCTCGAGGACAATCGCGTCGAGGTAACCGCAGCGGACGGCTCGACACAAACCATCCGCGGTAAGGACGTCGTGATCGCGACGGGTTCCGTGCCGATCGAGCTGCCGTTCGCGCCGTTCGACGACGATCGTATCGTCGATTCCTGGGGGGCGCTCGAGTTCGATGCGGTACCGCAACGCCTCGGCGTGATCGGCGCCGGCGTCATCGGCCTCGAGCTCGGTAGTGTCTGGCAGCGACTCGGTGCGCAAGTCGTGATTCTCGAGGCGCTCGAGGACTTTCTCCCCATGGCCGATGTGCAGGTTGCAAAAGAGGCGTTGCGCCAGTTCGAGCGTCATGGCCTCGACATTCGACTCGGTGCGAAGGTGCTGGAGGCAAAGCGCACGGATGATAACGTCGCCGTGCGTTACGAGCTCGGCGGCGAGACGCACGACCTCGAATTCGACAGGCTCATCGTTTGCGTCGGACGGCGGCCTTATACGGACGGTCTGTTCGGCGACGGCGTCGAGCTGCAGGTCGACGAGCGCGGCATGGTCGTCGTCGATGAGCAATGTCGGACGAGTGTGCCGCGCGTTTGGGCCGTCGGCGACGTCGTGCGCGGTCCGATGCTCGCTCACAAGGGCACCGAGGAGGGGGTCATGGTCGCCGACCTTCTTGCGGGCAAGTTTGCGGAAGTCAATTACGAAGTCATACCGTCGGTCATCTACACGGCGCCGGAGATCGCGTGGGTAGGCAAGACCGAGGCGGAGCTTACGCGTGCGGGGATTGCATATAAGGTCGGCACGTTCTCGTTTGCGGCCAACGGCCGGGCGAAGGGCATGGAGCAGGCCGCCGGCCTCGTGAAGCTCATCTCGGCAACGTCCGACGACGAGCTGCTCGGCGTGCACATCGTCGGCCCCCTCGCCGGTGAGCTCATCGCTGAGGCGGTGCTGGCCATGGAGTTCTCGGCGTCGGCCGAAGACCTGCAGCGCACAGTGCATGCCCATCCGACGCTCTCGGAGGCGCTTCACGAGGCGGCGCTGGCCGCCGACAAGCGCGCCATTCACGCGATAAACCGGTAAGCGAGCCAAAATCTCCGAGATGCGGCCGTAACTGGCCGATTTCCTTGCTGTTTGACCCGCGAAATCCCGTTATCATAGGGCGTTCGGCGGGCCGCTGCCCGCCGGCACGGGAGTTACGGAGCGCATAGTTGCAGGGGAACCGATGGCCGCCCGCGAGTCGGGGCGGAATCGTGCGGCGGGGGCCGTATTCCGGCGACGAACGCGCAGTCAGGTCGGACGGAGCGGTTTTTCAATGGCTGGCCACAGTAAATGGGCCAATATCCGGTTTCGGAAGGGTGCCCAGGACGCCAAGCGCGGCAAGCTGTTCACAAAGCTCATTCGCGAGATCACGGTCGCGGCCCGCGAAGGCGGCGGCGACGCGGCGGCCAACCCTCGGTTGCGCACCGCAATCGCCAAGGCCAAGGCCCAGAGCATGCCCAACGACAACATCGATCGGGCCATCCGGCGCGGCACGGGCGAGGATGAAGGCGTGTCGTACGAGGAGGCGCGCTATGAAGGTTACGGGCCGGGTGGGGTCGCCGTCATGGTCGATTGTCTGACCGATAACCGCAATCGGACGGTCGCCGACGTTCGTCACGCGTTCTCGAAGCATGGCGGTAACCTGGGTGAGGACGGATCCGTCGGATATCTTTTTACGTACACGGGCGTGTTGACCTACCCACGCGGCAGCAACGAAGAAAGGATCATGGAAGTCGCGATCGACGCAGGCGCAACCGATATCGTGACCAACGACGACGGCTCCATCGAGGTGCTGTGCGACCCGTCCGATTTCGACGCGCTTCGAGAGGCTCTCGAGCAGGCCAATCTCGTCGCCGAGCAGGCCGAGGTCACGATGCGCGCGACGACGCTCGTGCCGGTCAGAGCCAAAGAGGCGGAGAGCACGCTCAAGCTCCTCGACGTGCTCGATGAGCTCGATGACGTCCAGCAGGTGTATTCCAATGCCGACTTGCCCGACGAGCTGCTCGAGGAGTCGGCCTGATGATTCGGGGGCACGCCGGAGGGTGAGAGAAGTCGTCCGCATTTTGGGTATCGATCCGGGTTCCAGGCTCACGGGTTACGGAATCGTCGATGCGCAGGGCACACGGCTCAGATTCGTCGACTGCGGATCCATCAGCGCCGATGGCGATCACGCCGACCGCTTGAGGCGGATTTTTCACGCGATCGAGGTGCTCGTCTCCAAGCACGGGCCGGATGAGATCGCAATCGAGCGTGTGTTCGTCCATCGTAACGCCGATAGCGCGCTCAAGCTCGGCCAGGCACGCGCAGCCGCGCTATGCGCAACGTTCGCCGCGGAGCTTCCCGTGCACGAGTACGCGGCGCGACATATCAAGAAAGCCGTGGTCGGCAGGGGCTCGGCGGATAAGGGCCAGGTCCAGCATATGGTGCGAATGCTGCTCGGTCTGCGCGAGGCGCCCGGCCCGGATGCGGCCGATGCGCTCGCCGCAGCGCTGTGTCATGCGCAGGAGCGCGGTACGCACGCATTGCTCAAAGCGGCTGCGGCGAGCTCATGATCGGATTCCTCAAGGGAACGCTGATTTCCAAGCAGCCGCCGCTGCTCGTCGTCGATGTCGGTGGCGTCGGCTACGAGGTCGAAGCGCCGATGTCGACGTTCTACAACCTGCCGAATCCCGGCGAGCCGCTGCACCTCGTTACCCATCTCGTCGTGCGCGAGGACGCACACATACTCTATGGTTTCGCATCGGAAGCCGAGCGGGCGCTGTTCCGGAATTTGCTCAAAGTGTCCGGCGTCGGAGCGCGTATCGCGCTCGGTGTGCTGTCGGGCATTACCGTCGAGGGTTTCCGCCGCTGCGTGCTCGACAAGGACGTCGCGATGCTGACCCGGCTGCCGGGCGTGGGTCGCAAGACGGCGGAGCGATTGCTCGTCGAGATGGCTGATCGCCTCCCGGCGGAGGAAGCCGCCGGCGGCAACGGCCTGGCGGGCCGCTCGGATGCCGAAACCGAGGCCCACGGCGCGCTGTTGGCGCTGGGCTACAAGCCGACCGAGGCTGTTAGGATGCTCAAGGATTTGGACACTGCGCGCCTCGGTGCGGAGGGGTTGATTCGCGAGGCGCTCAAGCGCGTGCATGAGCGCTAGCGCTACCGGGAACGAACGCATATGACTGAA
>JBFJXA010000156.1:0-4815 GCA_041623375.1 Gammaproteobacteria bacterium
CGATCAGACCGAGCCCGGTATATTGCTCTGCGGCACGGTTCACGAGTATCAGCACTGCCGCACGCTCTTCGCCGCCGGTAAGGTGCTCGGCTGTCGTGCGGGCCTGGCGTTCGAGGGTGCGTTCGCAAGCCCATACGCCGCGGACCCAGGCAGCTACGAACTGGATCTGCGCTCGCGCGCGTCGGCCACGGTCTCGCAAGGACGTCGCGGTCAGGGTCGGCTCCGAGGGGATGCCGATTTCAGCGTGAGCTTCGCGCTTCCGGTCGAGCCAGCTCTGACGGAGACGTGCCTGCAGCGTGATCGCTATGTCTACTACCCCAACGGACCGCAAGGCGGGTTGGCGGAGATCGGCGAGACAGACGAGTGCGGTCAACCGATCGAAGGCAGCATAGAGCCGCACGAGGATGACCTGCTGCGCGCCTACGACCTTTGCGAGGCTCGCTTGGCGTGGGGCTCGGAGATCGATGGCTCGATCGAGCTGCTTGTCGCGGGGCTCTATCATCTTTCTCCGACGACCGCCGCCGATGGCCCCGGTGCGGTCGGATCGTCGCGTATCGTCGCCCCGTACCTCACGATCCGCGCGCCGCTCTCGATCAACTGCCGCGACTGATTGTCGGCGCCTCCCGTCGTTCGGCCGCACGGCTGCTGCGGGTCGATCCCCATGCCCTCTGCGTTGAGCGCAGCGCATCGGCCGTGTTAAGAAGCGGGCATCGTTCGTCCGCTACGAGGCCGGCGTGTACAAGGACCAACTCAATATCGTCGCCGGTGCGGTGCTCTTCTCGACTGGCGGTGTCGCGATAAAGTTGTCGTCTCTGACCGGCTGGCAAGTGTCTTGTCTGCGAAGCCTGGTCGCCGGGATCGTGCTTCTCCTCGTCTTTCCACGCGTTCGAAACATCTGTTCTTGGCGGGCCATGATCGTGGCGGTTCCTTACGCGGCGACGTTTACGCTATTCGCGCTTGCGAACAAACTCACGACGGCTGCCAATGCGATTTTTCTTCAGGACACGGCACCGCTCTATATTCTCGTTCTCGCGCCGCTATTACTGAAGGAGCGCATTCGCACTGCCGATCTCGGCTTCATGGTCGCGCTAGGCGCGGGTCTCGGGCTGATATTCGCATCGCGTGCTGCGCCGAGCGCCACGGCGACTGATCCGGTTCTCGGCAACGTTCTCGGCGCGTGCGCAGGGCTGACATGGGCGCTGACCGTGTTGGGCCTACGCTGGCTTGCCGTGCGATCGGCCACGAGCCCCGAGCAGCCTATCGCCGCCGTAATCGCCGGCTGCTTTCTCGCCAGCGCCGCGGCAGCCGGGTTCGCGTTGCCTCTCGAAAGCTTCACGCTGGGCAATGGGCTCATCGTCCTGTATCTCGGCGTCTTTCAGATTGCGCTCGCGTACCTGCTCGTCGCCGATGGAATCCACAACGTCCCCGCGCTGGAAGCGTCCTTGCTGCTACTGATCGAGCCCGTCCTGTCGCCGGTATGGGCCTGGCTCATTCTCGATGAGGTCCCCGGATCGCTGGCCGTCGTCGGCGGTGCAGTCGTCATTGCGACGACTGTCTTGTACACGCGGCGGCGATACCGGCCGGCCTGAGCAGGCGAACGATTCGGCCTCGTCATGCCGCCCGCCGGCGTTTCCGGTATGATCGCGGCCCTTATCGAGCGGATGGGGCAGCCCATGGGCTTCACCACGAAACAGATTCATGCCGGCGTGAAACCGGATCCGACGACTGGCGCGATCCTGACACCCGTCTATCAAACGACGACCTATGTCCAGGACTCCGTCGACGAGTACCTGGCGAAGGGATACTCGTACTCGAGAAGCGCCAATCCGACGGTGACTGCGCTCGAGCAGAAGCTCGCAGTGCTCGAGAACGGCCACGCGTGCACATGCTACTCGACGGGTATGGCGGCCATACAGGCGATCGTTCAGGCCACGTTGAGCGCAGGCGATCACGCGATCGTATCGGACGTCGCATACGGCGGTACGTACCGGCTCTGCACGAAAATTTACGCGCGTTTCGGTGTCGAGTTCACGTTCGCTGATACCGCGAGCCCCGATGCCGTCGCGGCGGCGGTGCGCGACAACACGCGCCTGATTTTGACGGAGACGCCGGCGAATCCGACTCTGAAGCTGACCGACATTGCAGCCGTCTCCGAGATCGCCGCTGCGACCAATATTCCGCACGCAGTCGACAATACGTTCCTGACCCCGTATTACCAACGCCCTCTCGATCTCGGCGCCGACATTGTCGTGCATAGCACGACGAAATACTTCGACGGCCACAATGCGACGGTCGGCGGTGCGGTCGTGACAAAAACGGCGCAGTGGGACGAGGCGATCCGTTTCGTGCAGAACGCCACGGGCGTGATCATGTCTCCGTGGGTGGCCTGGCTGACGCTACAGGGTATTAAGACGTTGTCGGTGCGCATGGATCGCCAGTCGGCGAATGCGCTCGCTATCGCCGAGTTTCTCGAGGCGCATCCTAAAGTCACGCGGGTACAGTATCCGGGGTTAACGTCGTTTCCTCAGCACGCGCTCGCAAAGTCGCAGGCGGACGGTTTCGGCGCGATGTTGTGGTTCGAGGTTGAAGGCGGCGTAGAGGCGGGCAAGCGCATCATGGACGCCGTCGAAGTCTGTTCACTCGCGGAGAATCTCGGTTCCGTGGAGACACTCATCACGCATCCCGTCACGATGACGCACGCCGATGTCGAGTTCGAGGAGCGCCAGCGAGTGGGTATTACCGACGGGCTCGTGCGACTTTCCGTCGGGCTCGAGGATGTGCAGGACCTCATCGACGATTTGAGCGCGGCTCTGGACTCCGTGTAGCATCAGTGATGGCGCCGCGCGCGCTCGTTCAAGCCGATGAAAAAAGAAAGCCGGGTCATCCATCAGCCGAGCGTCGACCTGCCCGACGGCAACGAATCGCTGATCGGTCCCGTTTATCGGTCCGTAAAGTTCTCGTTCCCGAGCATCCGCGCAGCGATGACGCCCGAGGCTCGCCACGAAGGCTTCGATTACTCGCGCGATGCGAACCCGACAACGCGGCAGCTCGAAAAGCTCTGCGCGGAGCTTCAGGATCGTGACGATGCGATCTGCGTGTCGACGGGCATGGCGGCGATCTGGCTCGCGTTGCTCGGTAATCTGAGCGCCGGCGATCGCGTCGTTTTTTTTGTGGAATCGTATCGGCCCATCCGCACGATGGTGCGCGATCGTCTACCGCATTTCGGCATCGAGCACACGATGCTGAGCATTCACGACCACGAGGCGATTGCCCAGACCTTCGCCCGAGACGATACGAAGTTGCTCGTCTTCGAGGCGCCGACAAACCCGATGCTGCAGGTCCCGGATCTCGATGCCATATTGGAGCTTGCACGCGAGAACGATGTAACGACGGTACTCGATAACACGTTTGGCGGCCTGCACAACCATGGCCGCTTTCCGGTCGATCTGTTCACGCACAGCCTGACGAAATACGCGAGCGGGCACGGCGATGTCATGGGCGGTATCGTCGTGGGCGACCAGCAGCGCATCGCCGCCTTGAAGCCCTGGGCCGTGAATATGGGCGCAACGCTCGATTCCGATACGGCCTATCTGATATTGCGCGGCTTACGCACTTATTTTCTGCGCTTCGAGCGACACTGCGAGTCGGCGCTGCGGATCGCTGAGCACCTCGAGGGTCACGCCGAGGTCGAGCGCGTGTTTTATCCGGGGCTCGAGTCCGATGCTGGGCATGCGCTGGCCTCCCGGCAGATGAGCGGCTGCGGCGGCGTGCTGAGCTTCAACCTGGCGTGCGCGCGAGAGCAGACGTGGGCTTTCGTCGATGCGCTCGAGATGTTCGCGACCGTGTCGAGCGTCGGCTCGACCGAGTCGCTCGTGGCGCCCGTCAAGCTTTACTTCGGGCGCGACCTCAGCGACGCCGAAGCCGAGCTCGCCGGGATCACGGACGGCACCGTGCGTCTCTCCGTCGGGCTGGAACATGTCGAGGACCTGCTCGCCGATATCGAGCGAGCGTTCGGCAAAACGTTCAATTGAGGGACAGGCAGCCGCGCTACAGGGACGTCAGCCGTCCGACCGCGACGAGATGCGCCTGATAATACGGTGAGTCGATGTCGGCGACGGAGACCGTGCGTCCCGACGAAGGTGCGTGCACGAAGCGCCGCTGGCCCAGATAGATGCCGACGTGCGACAGCTTTTCCTCGTCCTGAAAGAAGAGGATGTCGCCGGGTCGAGCGGCCGCGAGAGAGATTTTTTGCGACGCTCGAAACTGGTCGCGCGACGTGCGCGGCACCGTAACACCGGCTTGAGCGTAGCTGTAATGCACCAGACCGCTGCAGTCGAACCCCGTCGTGGGACTCATGCCGCCGTACTGATAGCCGACGCCCACCTGCTCTCGCGCGATCCATGCAGCGCGCTCGCCACGATCGCCCTGCGGGATAAGCGCATGCGGTGGCCGAGTCGCGGCTGCTGTCGGTCTGGCCGGCGCCTGAGCGCAGCCGCTCAGTATCACCGTGGCAGCGAGGAGGCAAAACGCGGCAGAATTCGAGAATCGCATGTCGAGCAGTGTGCCCCCGGGTCGCTGAACGCATCGTGAACGAGCCGTCGAAGAGGCTAAGCCATTCCCGGCGAACGAGCTACGCGACGGATCACAGATTCGACGGCGGCGCGTGCGCGCGGGCCGCGACAGGTATTACGTCAAGTGCAGTTTCGAGCGTGCCGAGATGCGCCGGCGCTCAACGCCCGCCGAGCCACGGCGGTGGCGGTAAATTTTTCGTCTCGAGGAAGCTCGGGTTGAATAGCTTCGACTGATAGCGCGATC
>JBFJXA010000157.1:0-4769 GCA_041623375.1 Gammaproteobacteria bacterium
GGGGATCTACGACGCGGGAGCCGGCAATGAAGTTTGCGGTTACGCCTACGCAGCAGTCGCCGGTGAGACCCAGAACATCAGCCGCGACAGTGTGTTCATCAACGCCGAGTACGAGATCACCCCCGACGTCACGGCGATCTACACGGGCACGATCAGCCAGGTAGAGGCCTTCGGACGCTACGCGCCTGCCGTCGGCGGCTTCCTGATAGACCTCGACGCCGCGAACGGACCCGCGGCATGGAACGATCTGCAGGGCCTCGACGGGCTTGGCCCCTACGACGCCCTGCTCGGCCATCGGTTCGTCGGCCTGGGCCCGCGTGACGATTCCGCCACGAACACGCTGTTCGACAATCAGATTACGTTCGAGGGCACGGCCGGCATGTTCGACTGGAACCTCTGGGCGGGCACGACCATCTACCAAGGTAAGGATCGTGGCTTCAACTACGTGGTCGATAGCGTCGCAACGCAACTCGTGGACGACGGCGATTACGACCCGTTCGATCCGCTGAACCCGGCCAACCAGGCCGCCTACGGTCAGATGCGCCACACAGTGACGCGCGATATCGAGACAGATTTCAAACGGCTCGGTGGATCGTTGAGCTTCGATGCGCTCGATGGGCCGGCCGGACCTATCGGCTGGGCCGTTGGCTTCGAGTACTTCGACCAGAAGTTTCGCGACACTTATGACCCGCAGCGCGAGGCTCAGAACGTCATCGGCAGCGCTGGGAACTCGAGCGCAGGTGAGCGCACAAACTATGCCGTATACGTGGAGTCGCTGATTCCGCTGACCGACACGCTCGAGCTCAGCCTCGCGGCGCGCTACGACGACTATGACGATTCGGCAGGCTCTGAGACGTCACCGCTTGCGGCGTTGCGTTGGCAACCCGCGGATAACTGGCTCGTGCGCGCATCGTGGGGTCAGGGCTTCCGCGCGGCGAACATGACGAACCTCTACAGCGCCACGTCGTTCTCGGCGGAAAGCGTCACGGATACCGTGTTCTGCAACGCGAACAACGTCGACCCGTGCATAGACGGTCAGGCGGATACCTATTCGGGCGGCAACCCGAACCTCGCCCCGGAGACGTCGGAATCATTCAGCGTGGGATTCGGCTGGAACGTCGATCGGCTGAACCTCACGGCCGATTATTGGAATATCAAGATCGACGAGGCATTGACCATCCCGACGGCACAGAGTCTCATCAACCTCGAGGAGCGCGGCATCGCTCTGCCTCCGGGAGCGAGCATTACACGTGACGTAACCGGAGCAATTACCGACTGTCTGCCCGGCCAGACCTCCGGATGCGGTATCATCCGGCCCTGGCTGAACCTCGCGAGCCTCGACTACACGGGCATCGATCTGCGGCTCGACTACAGCCTGCCGCTGAGTGGTGGTAGCGAGCTCAATTTCCGCTGGATTCACTCGCACATGCTCGAGGCCAACGAGCAGACGACACCGCTGTCTCCCGTCCTGGACGAAGCAGGCATGCAGGACAGTCCCGAGTTCCGCTCTGTGCTCGTCACCAACTGGAGCATGGGTGACCACAGCGTTTCGCTGATCACCAATCACATCGATGGTTACCAGAACACGAGCAATGACAAAATCGGCGCGATGACCACGTGGGATCTGCAGTGGGCATGGGATATCACTGCTAACGGGCGTTTGGTGGCCGGCGTGCTCAACCTTATGGATGAGGATCCGCCGCTCGATCCCAACAACGATACGGCTCAACCGTTCAACAGCGACATCTACACGATGGACGGTCGCGTGCCCTACTTGCAGTATCGGCACTCCTTCTAAGGAATCGTCAAATCTCGGGCACGTTCCGTGTCCAACTCGAGCTGCCGGCCCACGGGCCGGCAGTTTTTTTGTGCGCGCTGACGGTCATCACGGCGCCACGCAGAGGCTTGCTATAGTTTCGCGATGACCGAGCCCGCCGCACCGATCTTCGTGCTGTGCTACGCACGTTCCGGCTCGACGCTCGTACGCTATGTGCTCGACACGCACCCGCAGATTGTCTGCCCGCCCGAGCTGCACTTGCTGCTCGCGGCGAAGCATCTGACCTGGGTCTTCGAGCATACGGCTGAGGTACCGGGTTCGGATGGACGACCGCTCGATGCGACGGCCTATGCGATCGAGCGCGCACGCGAGACGATCTCATCGATCATGGACGAGCATACTGCGCGCGCGGGCAAAACCGTCTGGGCCGAGAAATCCGTATCGACGATCGACCACGTCGACCTGCTCGGGCAGCTCTACCCGCATGCGCGACTCATCTGTCTGCATCGGCAGGCACCCGACGCGATGGCATCCTGCGCACAGGCAGCCCAGAGACGCCAGGGCGTCTTCGGTTTCGAGCCCTTCGTCGCCGCGGCGACGAGTAACCCCGTTGACGGTCTAGCCGACTACTGGCTCGACAAGACGCGCCGGCTGCTCGACATCGAGGAGAAGTCGGCCGACTCGTGCCTGCGGGTTCGTTACGAAGATCTCGTCACCGAACCGCGGGCCTCGCTCGATGCGTTGTTCGATTTTCTCGACCAGCCGCGTTCGGCCGACATGCTAGACTCGATTTTCTCGACGCCACACGTCGTAGGCCCCGGCGACAGCAAGATCTTGACGACGACCGGCATACACGCAGATTCCATCGGCCACGGTAAACGCCTGGCCATGGATAGGCTATCCGCCGACCGCCGCGAGCAGATCGATGCGCTGCATGCACAGCTCGGTTATTCGGCCTGCGCGAATCCTCGCTGAACATCGACTGACGGAGACCCATCGATCATGTTCATCGGCTTTCCTCGTCAGCGTGAATCGCTGCACCTCATGGTGAGCTATAACGAGCAGAACGACCCTGCCTGCGAGTGGCGCTTGTCGGCCGACGAGTGCCGGCGCGTGATCGGGCTCAGTAAGGTATTTCCGGGCCAGGCCGCGCGCGTCGAGGGGGGCGAAGCCGAGCGCAACTTTCGCGACACCACCGTGCACTTCATTCCGCACAACGCCGATACGAACTGGCTTTACCACAAGCTCATGACGGCAGCCGTTGCGGCCAACGACAAGTGCTGGCAGTTCGATATCACGGGCTTTTTTCAGGATCTGCAGCTACTGCGCTACGAATCCGACACGCAACAGCATTACACGTGGCATATGGACATGGGGCCAGGTCCCGACAGCGGACGCAAGGTCTCGATTACGGTGCAGCTCACGGACCCGAGCGAGTACGAGGGCGGCGATCTCGAGCTCAATTCGGGAAGGATCCTGACCGCCCCCAAGGAAGCCGGAGCGATCGTGCTATTTCCGGCCTTTATGCTGCATCGCGTAACGCCGGTCACGAAAGGCGAGCGCTGGGCCATCGTCGGCTGGGTGCAAGGCCAGGATCAGTTCCGCTAGGCTCCACGGCGATGTACCCGGCTAGCACCGCAAACCGGATCGCCCTGACGCTCGGCGCAGGACTTCTGACGTGTCTCGGAGTCGCCAGCACCGCCGCTCAGCCGGCGGGCTCCACGACAGACTCGGCGATAACGGACCTGGCGCGCTGTGCCCGTATCACCACGGACGCCGTACGGCTCGCCTGCTTCGACGCGCTCGCGCGCGAGACAGGACAACGGCCCGGTGCCGAGGCCGCTGCGCCGGGGCCGGTGGAACGCGCAACGTCCGATGCCCCTGGGGAGGACGGGAACGAGGATGCGTTTGGCGCCGAGCTCCTCGGTGAGCGCGAAGCGTTCGGCCTCGACGAGATCGAGAGCCGTCTGATCGGGGAGTTCACGGGCTGGCGCGGCAATACCACGTTTCGTCTCGAGAACGGCCAGGTCTGGCGACAGGCCGAGACGGGTCGCCTCGTGTTTCGCGCCAATGCACCGAGCGTCACGATTCGCCGCGGCGCTTTCGGTACCTATCGGCTCAGCGTCGAAGGCGTGAACCGCACGATTAGAGTGCGCCGCGTCGAGTAACGCGCTCGTCTACGCGAGGGGCTTGTCGACCTCGAGCGTCCATCCCATGAGACCGCCCTTGTAATGCAAGGTGCCGCGCTTCTCGACGACGAAACCGGTTGCTGCGAGTTTTTCGACGAGCGTTTCGAGCTGCTCCGGCGATAAGGCCGCGCCCGCGAGATCGGCCATGCGCTCGCGGTAGGCGTCAAAAGCCGTTCGGATCTCGCGCACATGCGCGAGCTTTTGCGCGACGCTGGCCTGCTTGTACTCACCGAATACTTTCAATAGGTTCGGCACCATGACGCCCATGAAGCCGTCAGGATCCGTATAGGCCTGCGACCTTTGCTTGATGCGGGTCAGCGATGCGTTGAGCTTTTTGCGTACACTCTCGGCCTTGCGATTGCTTTTGAGCGCACGACGCTGCTCCGAAGTCACAGCCTGTCCGACGATCTTCACGAGCGCCGCGACCCGTTTGTCGATCTGCTCCTTCTGCAGACAGAACTGAACCTGATCCAGGCCCTCGCGCGCATGCGCAACGACGATCGACTCATCGTGGTGCAGGATCAGTGTCATGCGCCCGCCACGCTTGAGCACGCGCCAAGCCTCGGCAACCGCGGCATCGGTGTCTGCGTATTCGAATCCGTACTGGCTCGTCAGGAGATCGACGCTGTCCGCCGCCAGCCCCGAAGATTCGATACGCACGCCGCCACGAAAGTCGATTGCCGCGAGCAACGGCCGCAGATCTTCGTGAGCAGCGAGCATGCCGGCGGGATCGATGTCGGCGTAGTCGAGACCGATTACATCGAAGCTGCGCGCCCGCCCGGCGGCGTACTGCTGAGCGAGCA
>JBFJXA010000158.1:0-4714 GCA_041623375.1 Gammaproteobacteria bacterium
CGGAATGATGCCATTGCCGTCGCC
Organism: Gammaproteobacteria bacterium; assembly: GCA_041623375.1. Taxonomy (GTDB): domain Bacteria; phylum Pseudomonadota; class Gammaproteobacteria; order Steroidobacterales; family Rariloculaceae; genus JAHEEM01. Next base: position 25 of record JBFJXA010000158.1, read on the forward strand.
GTACATGATGCCGTAGCCACAAACCATGTACATGATGCAGGCGATCGAGTACAGCCCGACGTTCTTGGTCAAAATTTCCGCCGTGTTCTTCGAGCGGACGAGACCGGCCTCGAGCATCGTGAATCCGGCGGCCATCCACATGACCAGCGCGCCCATCACGAGGAAGTAAAACGTGTCGAGTGCGTAACTAAGTTCTGCGATATCCATTTCTCTTTACTCCTCCGGCCCTAAAGCGCCTGGTCGCCGGACTCGCCCGTGCGAATACGAATCGCCTGAGAGAGATCCGAGACGAAGACCTTGCCGTCGCCGATAGAGCCAGTTGCGGCAGCGCCGGTTATGGCGTCGACTGCCGCGTCCAGTATTTCGTCGGAAACAGCCGCCTCGATCTTGGTCTTAGGCACAAAGTCGACTGAATATTCCGCGCCGCGGTAGAGCTCGGTATGGCCCTTCTGGCGACCGAAGCCCTTGACCTCGGTTACCGTCAATCCCTGCACGCCGGCCTCGGCAAGTGCCTGGCGGACGTCCTCGAGCTTGAAGGGCTTGATGACCGCTGTTATGAGTTTCATGCTAATTGCCCTCCCGGGTGCGCATCCCTGTTAGTTGCCGATGCATGACCGTTTTCCTCCTGAACCATGGTTTATTGATTGCACGCTCGCCTAGTGCACCATCCGTGCCAGATTACGTTCCTTTTTAAAATCATAGGGTTATAGAACGGCGCCGGGCGTGCTCGCCACCGCGAGCGCACACTCGTGGTGCATTCGATGCACCGACATGGAGCAGAGAATTCGCCCCAGCGGGTGAAGTGTCGAAGCGAGGGACGTAGCGTGCGTTCGCGTGTGAGACGCGCCCGCAGGCTCAGCGGCCTGAGAATTTCGGTGGACGTTTCTCGATGAAGGCTGCAATGCCCTCGGCACAATCTCGGGATTCTACGAGCGGGCCCTGCAACTCGGCCTCCGTGACGAGCGTCTGCGCATAGGTGCTGCCCGAGGCCGCACGCATCGCCTTTTTGGTGGCGGCAAGCGCCAGCGCCGGGCGTTGTGCGAGCGCGTCGGCCCAATCCAGAGCCTCGGCGATAGCGGTTCCGTCGGCGACGACGCGGTTGACGAGACCGAGCGCGAGGCACTGTGCCGAGTCGAGCTTCTGCGACTCTGCAACGAACTCGTACGCGCGTGCATATCCGAGCGAGCGGGGTAGCAGCCAGGTCAGACCGCCATCGGGAAGCAGGCCGATGTCGAGGAATGGCGCCTGCAAGTAGGCGCTCTCAGCCATGACGCGCAGATCACAGATCAGCGCATACGCAAGACCGATTCCGACGGCCGGCCCGTCGAGCGCGGCGATGACGGGCTTGGGCATTTCGGCGATTGCCGTCAACGCCGGGCCGTACTCTTCGAGAAGCTGCGAGTGCGCTTGCGCAGCATCCGGCAGGCCGGCCTTGAGATCTGCCCCGGCACTGAACAGCCTACCCTCGCCCGTCAACACGACAGCGCGCACGCCGGCGTCGGCGCCGGCAGCGCGAAGTGCATCGCGCAGCGCGTTGCGCATACCCGCGTCGAAGGCATTGAGGACATCGGGTCGGTTTAACTTGATCAGCGCCGTGGCGCCGAGCCGACCCGTGATGACGCTATCGGTACCGCTCATGTTGCTGCTCAGCCCGCTAAAAATCCGCTGGCGCTACCTCCAGGCTCATGCCGTCGAGCGTCTCCGAGACGAGTATCTGACAGCTCAAACGCGAGCGCTCGGGATCGAAGGATTTGCTGTTCTCCAACAGCGCCGCCTCCTCGGGACTGCGCCCCGGCAGCCGCGCAATCCACTCCGGTGCAATAAAGACGTGGCAGGTCGCACACGAGCACAGCCCGCCGCAGATCGCGTCGACGCTCGCATCGAGGTCGCGGATATTTTCCATGACCGAGATCCCGGTCTGCGCGTCGATGCGCGTCTCGGCCCCGTTGCGGTTCTTGACGACAACCGTTGGCATCCCTGCAGCTCCCGATCGGACGATCGAGCGGGACTATACCAGACCAGACCGACGCGCCGGCGCCGGCGCAGCCGATGAACGTCAGCTACCGCTGTTATAAGGGTCGAAGCCCGAGCCGCCGCTGTCCGGGATTCCCCAGTCGAGGCCCGTCTCGTCCAGACACGAGGCGCGGCGCTTGGATCCGCCTGCACCGGCGGAATCGCGCTGTGGGCGCGCGATAGGCGTCCGTTGGGTCACTTCGAGCTGCAGATCGGGATTGTCGAGACTTTTGATGAGTATCGACGTGCTATCGTTTGCGTCTTGAGCCCATTGCCAGACGGCCTTGCCACCGTTGAACTCGACTCGTCCGGCTGCATTCTCGTGTTGGATGCTCGAAAATTTCTTATCCGACATGACTCTCACGCCGTATTACCTATGAGAACGTCTCTATTCTATTTAGGAAACTCGCAAATTGCTGTGCGCCCACTCACGTTATGCGCACGACAGACGAGCCCGGCTCGGCATCCAATTTGTCATAATCCAGCCGATGAGCTGTCGCACCGAGGCCTTGTAATAACCCCAGCTCGGGCCCGGTCTGAGGCCACGTGGGTTTAGCCAGGATGAATGCGTCACAACGGCCCCCAACGTGCCTCGTGCTGTGCTGCAAGGCGCCGCGGCGATCGAAGCGCCGCCTGGTAGCGCAGCTCGGCGAGGCGGCAGCCGCGGCCGCTGAGCACCTGCTCGCATGCGCCCTGGAGGACCTGGCGGGCTGGCCGGGTGAGGCCGTGGTCGCACCGGCTTCTGACGAGGATGCCGACTGGCTGCTCGCGCGAGCGGGCCGCGATTTCGCAACGATCGTGCAGCGCGGCGGATCGCTCGGAGCCCGCATCAATCATATCGACGCCGCATTGAGATCACGCGGCCGCGAGCGGCTCATCTTCATCGGTGCCGACTGCCCCGCGCTCGATTCCGCCTATCTTGCGCGTGCCGACACGGCACTCGAGAGTAACGATGCGGTGATCGGGCCGGCATCGGACGGGGGTGTCGTGCTCATGGGCGCGCGCCGGCCGTGGCCGGAGCTCGGCGATCTCGCCTGGAGCACGTCGGAGCTGCGCACGGATCTGTGCGCGCGGCTACACGAGCAGGGCTGGTCGATTGCCCGTCTCGACATGCGGGCCGACGTCGACACGATCGAGGACCTCACGACAGCGGGCGACACGCTCGTCAGTGACGATCGTTCGGCGCGCAGGGCGCTCGTCGATTGGCTGCGCTCTCGTGAGGGGCTCGGAATGGCAATCCCGTGAGAAGGCGTCATGCGCTCGCGCTGCTCGCACTCGCGATCGTTGCGATCGTCGTCGCGCTCAGAACCCTACCCGTCAACGAGTGGCTCGGCCTCGCGATCGTCTGGATTGAGGGACACCGCGCGTTCGCCTGGGCCGTATTCGTGATCATGTATGTGTTGGCGACCGTCATGCTGATGCCGGCGTTTATTCTGACACTCGCCGCGGGCTTCGTATTCGGCCTGCCGCTCGGTGTCGTGCTCGTCTCCGCAGGAAGCACATTGGGTGCATGCAGCGCGTTTCTCATCGGCCGGTATTTCGCCCGGGAGTGGGTAGAGAAGCAAATCGAGAATCACGCGCGCTTTCGGGCACTGGACCTGGCGACCCGGCATGAGGGCTTCGTGATCGTGTTCCTCGTTCGGCTCTCGCCGGTGTTCCCATTCAATCTGATCAATTACGGCCTATCGCTGACGGCGGTTCGCTTTCGCGATTACGCGCTTGCATCGTGGATCGGCATGCTGCCGGTCACGGTGCTCTACGTCTACATCGGGACGGCTGCGAGCGACGTAGGTCAGCTCATCGGTGGCGAGATCGAAACGGGCCTGGCCGGGCGCGTGGCGCTGCTCGCGGGGCTGGCTGCAACCGCCTTGCTGATCGCGTTCATCACGCAAAAGGCCACACGCATACTTGGTCAGCATCTCGAGCGCGAGCTGCGCGACGAAGTCGAGGCCCGATGAGCGACGCGAGCACAGTGGGCAGCTATCCGGGCCACGCTCACGACGCGCGTTGGCGATCGCTCGTCTTTCCCGAGGATCACGTCAATCCGCGACCGCAATCGCGTTACCACCTCGTCGTGATCGGCGCCGGGCCTGCCGGACTGATCTGCGCGATTGGCGCTGCCGGGCTCGGCGCGCGCGTCGCGCTCATCGAGCGCCACGCCATGGGCGGTGACTGCTTGAACGTCGGCTGCGTCCCTTCGAAAGCGCTGCTCGAGTATACGCAACGCCAGTCGGGCGACGGCAGCTTCGAAGCCGCCTTCACGTGGATGCGAGAGGTCCGTGCCGGCATTGCCGAGCACGACTCGGTGGCGCGCTACGCGGAGCATGGCGTCGATGTCTTTCTCGGCGAGGCGCAATTCGTCGACGGCTCGACGGTCGAGGTCGGCGGCCAGAAGCTCGCGGCGCGGCGCATCGTCATCGCGACCGGTGCGCGCGCGGCCGTGCCGGGCATTGCGGGTCTCGACGCGACCGAGCCGCTTACCAACGAAACCGTCTTCGATTTGCGGCACGCGCCAAAAAGTATTGCCATCATAGGTGCAGGACCAATCGGCTGCGAGCTCGCACAGGCACTGTCGCGATTGCGCGTTCCCGTTCACCTGCTCGACGCCGCCGATCGCATACTCCCGAACGAGGAAGCCGACGCCGGCGCCGCCGTCGCACAGTCGCTGCGCACGAGC
>JBFJXA010000159.1:0-4640 GCA_041623375.1 Gammaproteobacteria bacterium
CCGAGGATCATCGCATCGGCGATGTCGGAGACCGCAAACTCATCGAAACAAATGACTCGCGTCTGGCTCGCGATCTGCTCGGCGACGAGCTCCAGCGGGTCGGCCCGATCGCGCAGCCCCGTTAGACGGGCATGAACGTCGTTCATGAAGCGATGAAAATGTTGCCGGCGTTTATCCGCGAACGGCAGACTCGAAAAGAACAAATCCATGAGAAAGGTTTTACCGCGTCCGACCGGTCCCCAGAGGTAGATGCCTTTGACGGGGCGTCGTATCCGGCCGCCGAGCCTTGCGAGCCGCCGGCGCCAGCCGCGCGGCGGTGGCCCGGCTGCGATGAGCGCATCGTGTACCGTCTCGAGCGCGGCAATCGCCGCACCCTGAGACGGATCGGGCGCGATCTCGCGATCGCGCAGCAGTCGCTCGTATCGCGCAGCGGGCGTCGTCATTGCGTCGGCTCCGGCTGGCGCTCGAAGGGCCCCCGGAAACGGGGGTCAGACCCTAGCTCTTTCAATCGGGGTCTGACCCCGATTGAGCCTGCGTTCGCCCCCACTCGGCTAGCTCGGGCCGGTCTTTGAAATGCTCGACGGACTCGGGGTCCGCGGAACCGGGGGTCAGACCCCGGCTTTTTCGATCGGGGTCTGACCCCGATTGAGCCTGCGTTCGCCTTCACTCGGCTAGCTCGGGCCGGTCTCTGAAATGCGCGAGGGACTCGGGGTTTGCGAGCGCGTCGAGATTGGCGATTGCTCGACCGTGCACGACCTCGCGCACGGCGAGCTCTACGACCTTGCCGCTGATCGTGCGCGGGATTGCAGGCACGTCGAGTATTTTCGCCGGCACATGGCGCGGACTGGCAAGGCGGCGCAGCGCGGCTTTGAGGCGATCACGCAGCGCATCGTCGAGTGCCTCACCGGGCTGCATCCTGACGAACAGCACGACACGCACGTCGCCGTCCCAATCCTGGCCGATCACGACGCTCTCGGCGATCTCGTCGAATCTTTCGACGACGCGATAGATCTCGGCCGTTCCGATGCGAACTCCACCGGGGTTCAGCACGGCATCGGAGCGCCCATAAATAATGAGTCCGTCGTGCGCGGTGATCTCAGCGTAATCGCCGTGGTACCAGACGTTTGCAAATCGGTCGAAATAGGCGCTTCGATACAGGCTGCCGTCGGGATCGTTCCAGAACGACACTGGCATCGAAGGAAACGGCGCTCGACAAACGAGCTCGCCTTTTTCTTCCCGGACTGGCTGACCCTTTTCATTGAAGATGGCGACGTCGAGGCCCAGCGCGCGGCACTGCAGCTCACCGCGGTAGACGGGCAGTGTCGGGCTGCCGGAGCCGAAGCAGCCGATCAGGTCCGAGCCGCCCGCGATCGAGGACAGCTGAACGTCCTCCTTGATCCGCGAATAGACGAAATCGAAGCTCGAAGGGCTCAGTGGCGAGCCTGTCGACAGCACTGCCTTCAGCGTGCCGAGCGTACACTGCTCGAATCCCGATTTCTCCAGCGCCGTCAGATAGCCCGCGCTCGTGCCGAAAACTGCGAGGTTCTCGCGCTCGGCGATTTCCCAGAGATGCGCGGGGCCTGGGTGAAACGGAGAGCCGTCGTAGAGTAGTAGCGTCGCGCCGCTCGCGAGGCTCGAGACGAGCCAGTGCCACATCATCCAGCCGCAAGTCGTGTAGTAGAAAACGACGTCGCCGGGCTTGATATCGATATGCAGCTCGAGCTCTTTCTGATGCTGGATCAGTGTGCCGCCGGCGCCGTGGACGATCGCTTTCGGAATACCGGTCGTGCCTGACGTATAGAGAATGTAAAGCGGCTGCGCAAACGGAAGCTGCGCGAACTCGAGCTCCGCATCGGTCTCGAGCAGATCCGTGAAGATCTCTGCACGGGGAAACGCGCTCCGCGCCGTACGCTCGTCGCGGTTGGGTACGAGCACGAGCTGCTCGAGCGTATCCAACGCGGCGACGAGTGCTCTGACGCGAGGCAGCGAATCGATGGGCTTGCCGTTGTAGCTGTAGCCGTCCGTCGCGAACAGCACTTTTGCGCCGACCTGCCCGAGTCGGTCGAGTAATCCGTTCGTGCCGAAATCCGGCGAGCACGCGGTCCAGATGCCGCCGAGGCTTGCCGTGGCGAGCATCGCGACGACGGTCTCGGCACCGTTCGGTAAGAATCCCGCAACGCGATCGCCGGGCGCGACGCCGTAGCGCCTCAACGCGTGCGCGACGCTGGCGACCTGGCGTCGGAGCTCGTCCCGGCCGAGCTCGGTGCGCCGGCCCGTCTCGTCGTAGGCAATGATGGCCGTAGCCGTGTGCTCGGTCTTGAGGAGGTTTTCCGCGAAGTTGAGCCGCGCACCCTCGAACCAGCGCGCGCCGGGCATGCGGTCGAAGTCATCGACGACCGACGCGTACGGTGACGAGCTGCGGATATCGAGAAACTTCCAGGCCGCTGCCCAGAATGCGCGCGGCTCATCGACGCTCCAGGCGTAAAGACTCGCGTAGTCGCGCGCAGCCAACCTTGCGCCGCAGGTGTCGATGAATCGCTGCATGTTGCTCGCAGCGATGCGTTCTGCCGACGGTGTCCACAGCGGCGCAGTCATGACGTCGATCGATTCTCCGAGCCGGGGTGAGTCGGTCAGCGATGTTACAATGTCATTCCCACCCTCTGCAGGTTTTCCCGTGCAACGAGAGGTCCTCGAGTTCGACGTCGTCGTCGTCGGTGCGGGCCCGGCCGGGCTTGCAGCGGCATGCCGCCTCGCGCAGCTTGCGCGCGCGCAGGGCGTCGAGCCGAGCGTTTGTGTGTTGGAGAAGGGCGCCGAGGTCGGCGCACATATCCTGTCGGGCGCCGTGCTCGAGCCGCGCGCGCTTGCGGAGCTTTTTCCGGACTGGCGCGAGCGGGGCGCTCCGGTATCCGTGTCAGCAAGATCTGACACCATGCATTGGCTCATCAACGAACGCCGCTCGATTCGCATGCCGAGCGCGCTCGTTCCCAGAACCATGGGCAACGAAGGAAACTACATCGTGAGCCTCGGCCGGCTTTGCCGCTGGCTCGCCGATCAGGCCGAATCGCTCGGTGTGAATGTGTTTCCCGGCTTCGCGGCGGTCGATATTTGTTGCGCGGATGACGGCGCCGTATGCGGCGTCGTGACGGGCGACATGGGAATCGCGGCCGATGGCAGCGCCAAGCCCAACCACGAGCCGGGCATAGAGATCAGAGCACGCGAGGTGATCTTCGCTGAAGGCTGCCGCGGTAGCCTCGGCAAAGTGCTCGAGCAGCGCTTCGAGTTGCGCGCGGGCTGTGATCCACAGCACTACGGAATCGGGCTCAAGGAGATTTGGACCGTCGTCCCCGAGCGCCACGAACTCGGCAAGATCGTTCATACGTTTGGCTGGCCGCTCGACGATCATACAGAGGGCGGCGGATTTCTTTACCATGCGGCCGACAACGAGGTTTACGCGGGTTTCGTCGTCGCGTTGAACTACACGAATCCGTATCTCTCGCCTTTCCACGAGTTTCAACGCTGGAAGCAACATCCCGCGATACGCTCGGTGCTCGACGGCGGTAAACGCATCGCTTACGGCGCGCGCGCCGTCAACAAAGGCGGCTGGGCATCATTGCCGCAGCTCGTTTTTCCGGGCGGCATGCTCGTCGGCTGTGAGGCGGGCTTGCTCAATGGTGCAAAGATGAAGGGCATTCATACCGCGATGAAAAGCGGAATGCTCGCGGCAGAAACCGTATTTGCGAAGCTCTACGAGGGGGCACGTGCCGCCGATTACTCGGCGGCGCTCGAGGCGTCGTGGGTCGGCGATGAGCTCAAGGCTGCGCGCAATTTCAGTGCGGGGCTGGCACGTTTCGGCACGCTGCTCGGCGGCAGTCTTGCAGTTGTCGAGCACAATCTGCTTCGCGGCAAGGCGCCCTACACGATTCACAACACGGTGCCCGATCATGAGACGTTGACGGAGGCGGCGTCGACCGAGCCCATCGACTATCCCGCACCGGACGGCGTGATTTCTTTCGACCGGCTTTCGTCGGTGTTTCTCTCGAATACCCATCATGAGGAAGATCAACCGAGCCATCTGCGTCTGGCCGATCCGACCTTGCCCGTGCGCGAGACGCTGCCGAAATTCGCCGAGCCCGCTCAGCGTTACTGTCCTGCAGCCGTCTATGAGATTGTCACGAGCGAAGCGGGCGAGGCGCGCTTTCAGATCAACGCGCAGAACTGCGTGCACTGCAAGACCTGCGATATCAAGGATCCTGCGCAGAACATCACGTGGGTGCCACCCGAGGGCGGCGGCGGACCCAGCTACTCGGCGATGTGACCGGAGTTGCTGACGAATCCACGTCGTAAACGCCCGGTGGGCGGCCGGCTCGGCGCGGTTCGACCTTGTGCCCAGATATTGTGTTCTGCTAACGTCCCGGAGCACTGAAGCCCCAGCCTTTGGGGATTGGGCTTCAAAAAACAAAGGGTTAGCCGATGGACGCTATTCGGGGCTGGGAGCGTACCCTGTTGCGCTACGTGCCGATCGTTTCGGCAGCCGCGCTGCTGTTTCAGACCGGTTGGACGCAGGAGCCGCAGGCCCTGCTGGACACCACGGTTCGAGAGCAGGCGCAAAGCGACAGCGATGCGGCGCGGTCGCAGCTGCG
>JBFJXA010000160.1:0-4514 GCA_041623375.1 Gammaproteobacteria bacterium
GCTCGCAGAGCAGGCGCGCGACGCCGGTATCGCACTGACCGTCGATGCCGAGGATGCCGAGCGTCTCGAGGCGACACTGAGCGTCTTCGAAAAAGTCTATCGCGCGCTTGCCGCCAGCCCCGGTTGGGCAGGCTTCGGGCTTGCCGTGCAGGCGTATCAGCGGCGGGGCCTTGCCGTCGTCGAGTGGCTCGCGGACCTGGCGGGCGAGCGCGGCGCCGTGATTCCGGTGCGTCTCGTCAAGGGCGCGTATTGGGATACGGAAATCAAGCTCGCGCAGATACGCGGCCTCGCGGGCTACCCGGTGTTTACCCGCAAGTCTTCGACAGATGCGTCCTACCTCGCATGCGCACGCGCCTTGCTCGAATCGGCGCCACACCTTTATCCGCAGTTCGCGACGCACAACCCGCACACGGCCGCATGGGTCATGCACGAGGGCCGGGACGTGGATTACGAGCTGCAGCGGCTCCACGGCATGGGCGACGCGCTCTACGAGGAGATCCGTGCAGTTTCGGATGAGCCGCCGCCGTGCCGCGTCTATGCACCGGTCGGCAGGCACAAGGACCTGTTGCCGTACCTCGTCAGGCGCTTGCTCGAGAACGGTGCGAATACTTCGTTCGTCAACCGCTTCGTGCACGCGGAGCTAGACATCGACGCTCTGATCCAGGACCCAGTGGCACAAACCCGCGCGCTCGGCACCGTTGTTCGCCACCCGCGTATTCCGTTACCGTCCGACCTGTTCGGGCCCGAGCGTGATAACTCGGCGGGACTCAATTTGCACGATCCGCTCGAGCTTAGAAATTTTGCGATCGAGTTGCGCACTGCAGCCGCGAGCGAGTGGCAGGCCGAGCCTCTCGTTGCAGGTAACGCCGAGAACGGGGCGCCGCGCCATGTTTACGACTCGACCGAGCCGAAGCTTGCGATCGGCACCGTCGTGCTCACGACTGCCGATGTTGCAAGCCGGGCGCTGGCGAGCGCGCACGAGTTTTTTCCGCAATGGAACGCGACACTCGCCCAGGAACGTGCAGCAGTACTCAGGTCTATGGCGCGGCTCCTCGAGGCGCGACGCGCGGAGCTCGTTGCGCTGTGCGTGGCCGAAGGCGGCAGGACCATCCCGGACGCCGTCGCCGAAGTGCGTGAGGCGGTCGATTTCCTGCGCTACTACGCTCGCGGTGCCGAATCGCTCTACGGTGAGCCCATCGAGCTTCCGGGGCCGACGGGCGAGCGCAACACCCTTCATCTCGAAGGCCGGGGCGTTTTCCTGTGCATCAGCCCGTGGAACTTTCCGATCGCGATCTTCACGGGCCAGATCGCCGCAGCGCTCGCAGCCGGCAATACGGTCATTGCGAAGCCCGCCGAGCAAACACCGCTCGTCGCGCAACGCATCGTGAACCTGTTTATCGAGGCAGGGCTGCCCGCGCAGGCGTTGCAGTTCCTGCCGGGCAGCGGGCCCGAGATCGGTGAAGCGCTGCTGCCGGACACTCGCATCAGCGGTGTCGCGTTCACGGGCTCGACCGAGACGGCCAAGAGTATCGAGCGGGCGCTCGCAGAGCGCGACGGGCCGATCGCCGTGCTGATCGCCGAGACCGGCGGCATCAACGCGATGCTCGCAGACAGCTCGGCGCTGACCGAGCAGGTCGTCAGGGACGCTGCTACGTCGGCATTCAACAGCGCCGGCCAGCGCTGCAGCGCGCTGCGCTTGCTCTGCGTGCCGCACGAGACCGCCGACGAAGTCATCGAGATGCTGACGGGTCGCATGGATGAGCTCGTGATTGGCGACCCCGCCGAGATCCGGACCGACGTGGGTCCCGTGATCGATCGCGCAGCATTCGAATCGCTCGAAGCGTATGTTGCGCTCAAGTCGGATCGCGTGCTGCACCGGTGCACGCTCGCCGAGCGCTCGAGTAACAAGCAATTCGTTCCGCCGACGTTAATCGAGCTCGACCACGTGACAGACTTGAGACGGGAAGTCTTCGGGCCGGTGCTGCATGTGGTTCGGTACGATAACGAAGCCATCGATGACCTGATCGACGGCCTGAACGCTCTCGGATACGGGCTCACGCTCGGTATTCAGAGTCGTATCGAGTCATTTGCTGAGCACGTCACGGCGCGCATGCGTGTCGGCAACGTCTACGTCAATCGCGACATGATCGGTGCCGTCGTCGGCTCACAGCCGTTCGGCGGCCTCGGATTATCCGGCACGGGGCCGAAGGCCGGCGGGCCCCATTATCTTGCGCGGTTTGGCGTGGAGAAGACGGTCACCGTCAATACGGCGGCGTTCGGAGGCAACCCGGATCTGCTCGCGATGGACGATACGCCTCGCCGAGGTGGCTCCAAAAATCAATCCCAATGACGCTCGACGCCGTGGTCGCGTGCCTCGTCGCCGTGCAATGGCGTAATAAAGCCGAGCAGGCAGCCGTTGGAACCGTCTCTAAGGAGATGGCACCGTGCTTTGATGAGATCACCGGGGCGGAGATCGCCACGCCTTACCCCGTTGGCGAAAATGCCGGCCGGGGCCGCGGCTTCGAGCGACCACGTCACGACGGCGCCACTGTCATCCGTGACGTCGAGATAGACGACCGAGTGTGGTGCGATGAAAACAACCTGCCGCACCGTTCCTTCCATCTCGGTCCAGTTGCGAATGTCGTAGGCCGCGTGCGAGTGATGGGCGCCCGCGATTTGCGGCATAACGACTACGGCTAGCAAGACGATCGCAAATAGCTGTCTCAACATGATTAACGCTCCAAACGGCGTGGCGGCGGCGCTGGCCGCGGCGTCGCCGGTCGCTCCAACGAGGTATCCATGTCGCGTAGCCTATACGCGGGTTGGTCGGACTGCGGGAACTGCCACTCTCCATAGCCCTCGCTGTAAAGCGATAGATAACGGATGGCCAGACCCTCTGCGTTGACCCATGCGAGTGATTGCATGAACAGCAGCGGTTCCGGCATGCCGGCGGGCACTGTCGCCTCATGGATGTACAAGCGCCCGGTATGCTGGTGGATTCCGACAGACGTACGTGAGCCATCGGCATTGGTGAGCTGTAGGTGTCGACCTAGGACACGATCGATGTGGTACGTACCGAACTGGGTGACGGTCACACCTGCTCGCTCCACAAAAGTCGCTGCCGCGTGGTCGGTCGCGCCCAAAATCTCCATCTCCCAGCTGTTTTGGCACGAATCGCCGTCCAGTTGGTTGGCGCCGTCGGCAGCGCGACACCGGGCTGAGCGCTCGTCATGGAGCTGTCGAACGTTGCGGTAGTCAACGACGGTCGTACTGTAGTCGCCGAGCGCGTCCGCCGCGAAGTAGCGGCGGCCTGGCAGCTGCATGCCGAACTCAGTTTCGTAAGTAATGGGCTCGATCGTCGGTTCACCTGGGAAGTTCGTGCGAAAACCGTCTTCGATAAACTTGAACGTTGCCCAGTCCTGCGCCGACGCAGGCCCGGCGGCCGTGACTATGAGCGCTGCCTGAATTACCTTAGTCAACTTCATGCTTTTATCCGTTCTCTACGGCGCTTCGGCAATCGGAATCATGCCGAGAGCGCGTGATGATGGCAAGCGGAATCCGCAGCAAGCAGGTACGTTACTGGAAATTCAGGCTCGGCAGCGGCTCCGAATCACGGGCGACTCCGGTAAACTAAGACGATAATAGACTGAGAAGATAATCAGAGGGTAAACCAATGAGAAGTATCTTCGGCGCGATGGCCGCGGTTGTCCTGTCAGCGCCCGTGTCCGCCCAACTTGCCGTTCCTAACGATAACGGGATCACCTTCGGTCACATCCATCTGAACGTTTCCGACCCGGACGAGCACGCGCGGCTCTGGACCGAGCATTTCGATGGTGAGGTCGTTCAGCGCGGTAACCTGAGACTGGTGAGATTCCCGGGATTTTTTCTCGCCCTCAGAGAGCAGAAACCGACCGGCGGCACACAGGGCTCCGTCATGAATCACTTCGGATTCAAGATTCGGGACCTGCAGAAATTCCTCGACGAGTGGCGCGCGGCAGGCTATTCCGTCGACCGAGAGTTCATCGGCTCCGAGGGCCAGCCCAACGCCTACGTAACGATGCCCGACGGCGTCTGGGTCGAGCTGCAAGAGGACCAGATGCTGCCTGTAGAGGTGTGGGGATACCATATTCACTATCGGACGCCGGAGTACGAGTCCTTGCTCGATTGGTATGTCGATGTGTTTGATCTGGAGATTCGGCCCCGCGGAAGAATTCCGACGACGACCAACGTGCCCGGTATGAACATGAGTTTCGCGACGTCGGAAGAACCGGTCGTCGGCACCGCCGGTCGCGCGCTCGACCACATCGGTTTCGAGATCGATAATCTCGAAGCCTTCGTAAACCGACTCAAAGAGCGCGGTATCGAGTTCGACGTCGATTATCGGGTCATCGAGGAGCTAGGCATCGCTCTTGCGTTTCTGACGGACCCGTCCGGGGTCTATATCGAGCTGAGCGAGGGGCTCGATACGTTCTGAGACGGCCGATTGCGCTATCGCCCCGTCCAGACCGGTGCCC
>JBFJXA010000161.1:0-4475 GCA_041623375.1 Gammaproteobacteria bacterium
CGCTGGCAATGGAGGCGCCTGCCGGAGCCGAGCTGCATCTCGCGCAGCTCCCCTATACCGTTCCAGGCGTACGGTCCTGACGGCGTGCTCGTCAGTCCGCCTCGGGCTTCAGATGAGGAAAAAGCACGACGTCGCGAATCGACGCTGAGTCGGTCAGAAACATCGTGACCCGATCGATGCCGATACCGAGCCCGCCGGCCGGCGGCATACCGTACTCGAGCGCGCGAATATAGTCCTCGTCGAAGAACATCGCCTCTTCGTCACCGCCGACCTTGGCCTGCACCTGCGCACGAAAGCGCGCGGCCTGATCCTCGGGGTCGTTGAGCTCTGCGAAGCCATTGGCAAGCTCGCGTCCGCCGATGAACAGCTCAAATCGTTCGGTGACGAATGGATCCTCGTCGTTCATGCGCGCGAGCGGAGAGACCTCGGCCGGGAATCGCGTCATGAATACAGGGCCGTCGAGCTCGCGCTCGACCGTCTTTTCAAAGATCTCGATCTGCAGCTTGCCGGCGCCGTATTCCGGCCTGACCTCGATGCCCTTTTGCTCACACACCGACTCGAGAAAATCCCGATCCCGAACGTTGGTGGCCGCGATCTCTGCATTGTGCGTTTCCAGGGCATCTTCGATCGTCATCACCGCGAACGGCTGACCGAGATCGTACTCGCGGCCCTGGTATTCGACGACATCTCGTCCGAGCAGCGTCCTTGCAGCTTCCCGGATCAGGTTCTGCGTCAGATTCATGACCTCGTCAGCGCCTGCGTAGGCCTGATAGAGCTCAAGCATCGTGAACTCGGGATTGTGCTGCGTGGACAACCCCTCGTTACGGAAGCTCCGATTGATCTCGTAGACACGTTCGATGCCGCCGACCAGCAAACGCTTCAAATAGAGCTCGGGCGCGATCCTGAGGTACATGTCCATGTCGAGCGCGTTGTGATGCGTAACGAAAGGCTTGGCGAGCGCACCGCCCGGGATCGGGTGCAACATCGGAGTCTCGACCTCGGTAAAGTCGAGCGCATCGAGGAACGCGCGTAAAAAGCGAACGAGCTCAGTGCGCAGCGCGAAAACCTCGCGCGATCGCTCGTTGACGATGAGATCGACGTAACGCTGCCGCAGCCTCAACTCCTGATCGGTCATGCCATGCCATTTCTCGGGCATCGGCCGCAAAGATTTCACGAGTAGACGCAACGCGTCCACGCGCACGGACAGCTCACCCGTTTTCGTTTTGAATAGGACACCCGATGCACCGACGATGTCGCCGAGATCCCAGGCCTTGAAATCCCGGTATCGATCGGACGAGACGCTGTCGCGCTCGATGAACAGCTGAATCTGGCCGGAACGGTCCTGTATGTTCGCAAAGCTCACCTTGCCCATGACGCGTTTGGCCATCATGCGCCCGGCAACATGCACGACGCGCCCCTCCTGCTCGAGAGACTCGTTGGTGTGCGCGCCATAACCGGCGTGCAACTCACCGGCGACGGCATCGCGCCGAAAATCGTTCGGAAAGGCGTTACCGCGCGATCTAAGCTCGCTGAGCTTCTCGCGCCGCTCCGCAATGAGCCGATTCTCTGATTGCTCGGTGGTTTCGTCGTTCAATCTACAGTCCTTGCTTCAAGCTCTCTTCGAGAAATGAATCGATCGCGCCGTCGAGGATCGCGGTCGGGTTGCCGCTCTCCAGACCGGTTCTCAGATCCTTGACGCGCGACTGGTCGAGCACGTAAGACCTGATCTGACTGCCCCAGCCGATATCGGCCTTGCCCTCCTCGACAGCCTCGGCCTGCTCGCGGCGCAGTTGCTGCTCGCGCTCGTAGAGCTTTGCCTTGAGTTGACCCATAGCCGTTGCGCGGTTCTTGTGTTGCGAGCGATCGTTCTGGCACTGCACGACGATTCCGGTCGGCATGTGGGTAATCCTCACGGCCGACTCCGTCTTATTGACATGCTGGCCGCCTGCACCGCTCGCGCGGTAGACGTCGACGCGCAAATCACTCGGATCGATCTCCACATCGATATCGTCGTCGAGCTCTGGCGAGACGAACACGGCTGCAAAGGACGTATGCCGTCGATGCCCGGCGTCGAACGGCGATTTACGCACGAGGCGATGCACCCCGGTTTCCGTGCGCAACCAACCGAATGCGTGCTCGCCGACGACGTGGATCGTCGCGCTCTTCACGCCGGCGACCTCACCCGCGGAGACCTCGAGCAACTCCGTCTTGAAGCCTTTGGCCTCACCCCAACGCAGATACATCCTGAGCAACATGTCGGCCCAGTCCTGCGCTTCGGTGCCGCCCGACCCAGCCTGAATATCGACGAACGCGTTATGCGCGTCCATTTCGCCGCTGAACATCCTGCGGAACTCGAGCTGTGCGATTTCCTGCTCGATGCGTCCGAGATCCGCTGCGATATCGTTAAGCGTTGCCTCGTCCTCGTCCTCGTCCGCGAGCGCGTAAAGCTCGCGCGCGTCGTCGACACCGCGACCGAGCCGGTCCAATGCGCTTACGAGGGTCTCGAGCGCCGCCCGTTCTTTGCCGAGGGCCTGAGCCCGCGCCTGATCGTCCCAGACGCCCGGATCTTCGAGCTCACGCTGCACTTCCTCGAGCCGCTCGCGCTTGGCCTCATAGTCAAAGATACCCCCTCAGCGCCTCACAGCGCCCGCCCAGGTCAGTGATCTTCGATGTCAGCTGACTGTGCTCCAAGGGGGATCTCTTCCTGTCGTCTGTCGCGCGCGCGGGCGCCTTCGTGGCGGCGCATGATAACGCAAAATCGGCCGTCAGCCGGGATGACTCAGGCCTCGGGCTCGGGAGACGCGAACACGTGCTCGACAATGAGCTGTGCCGATCGTCGCGAGCCGTAATCGTCGACGGCGAGCCGGTAGACGAGGCGCAGCACGGCGCCCGTGGCGTAGTCGCAGTCGCCGTGATCGAACGCGATCGCCCCGAGCACTCGCCCGCTCTCGCGTTCGCGCACCTGCATCTTCAGATGCGATTGCCCAACGACCCGCCGGTCGATGAGCTCGAAAAATCCATCGAAGCTCGGCTCCGGGAACCCTTGACCCCATGGGCCTGCATCGCGCAGCAGCTCTGCGACCTCGACGGTCAGGTGTTCGGCGGGCAACTCACCGTCGGTCAGGATCTCGCCTTTGAGCAGCTCCTGACTCAGGTGCCGGTCCGCAACGCGTTCGATCGCAGCCGAGAACGCCTCGAGATTCGTCGACGCGAGCGTCAGCCCCGCAGCCATCGCGTGACCGCCGAAGCGCTCGATGAGCCGCGGATGCGCGGCATCCACCTCGGCAAGCGCATCGCGAACGTGAAAGCCCGGGACAGAGCGCGCAGAACCCTTGAGCGCGCCGGTCTCGCTGGTCGCGAAAGCGACCACGGGCCGGTGATAGCGATCCTTGAGCCGCGAAGCCACCAATCCGACGATTCCCTCGTGCCAGTCCTGCCGATGCAGGCAGACGATAGCCGGCAACGCGTCAGCGGCGAGCGACTCGCCGGATTCGACGAGCTCGACGGCCTCGGCGCGCATCTGCGCTTCGATCGTGCGGCGTTCGCGATTGAGCGTATCGAGCTTACGCGCAAGGTCGAGCGCTTCGGACGCGGACTCGCTGAGCAGACACCTGATCCCCACCGACATGTCGTCCAAACGGCCTGCGGCGTTGACCCGAGGCGCGATCTGGTAAGCCAACGACGTGCCGTGCAGGTCGCGCAGCGGCAGGCCCGCCACCTCGCACAGCGCCCGCAGGCCGGCACGGCACTGCCCGGCGCGCATTCTCCGCAACCCCTCGTTGACGAGAATCCTGTTGCTGTGATCGAGATGTACGACATCGGCCATCGTGCCGAGCGCCACGAGATCGAGATAACGCGCGACGGCGCCGGGTCGGCCGAGCGCCCGCCCGAGCGCAGCGAGCACATAAAATGCGACGCCGACGCCGGCCAGATGCTTGCCGGCAAACGTATCGCCAGCTACGTTCGGATTTACGATGGCGTTCGCACGCGGCAGTGCGTCACCGGCGAGATGATGATCGGTTATGAGCACATCGATGCCGCGCTCGCGCGCACGCTCAACACCGCGAACGCTCGAGATACCGTTGTCTACCGTCACGATGAGCTCGGGTCTGGGTTTAACGATGCGCTCGACAGCCTCGGGTGTGAGCCCGTAGCCGAGCTCGAATCGATCGGGGACAAAGAAGTCGACGTCAGTGAATCCGAGGTCCTTGAGGCATAGCACCATGAGCGCCGAGCTCGTCGCACCGTCGGCGTCGAAGTCGCCGAAGATTACGATGCGGCTCTGGCGGTGGCGGAGCAGCAGCTCCACCGCAGCGTCGAGCGAGCCGAACTCGCCGACCGGCCTCAGGGCGCTCAAGCTGAGCTCCAACTCTCCCGGCGAGGCGATATCTCGACGCGCATAGATACGACGCAGCACCGGGTGGCAATCCTCGGGCCACGGCCAGGTCTCGGCGCCCGCGACCGGCGCTCGCCTC
>JBFJXA010000162.1:0-4458 GCA_041623375.1 Gammaproteobacteria bacterium
CGTTGCTTTGATACCGAATTCGTCGAGTATTTTTTTCATGCGCCAGAAACCGACGCGCGCGCCGTACTCCGACCAGCACCAGTTCGGGACATCGGGCTGCCAACGCTGCCCGCCCGGTGCGGACAACACCTGGCGCGGCAGAGGGCCGGTAGGATCCCAGACCTCGACGGTCACGATGGTCCAGACGACGACGCGTGCGTCGCCCGGCAGTTTCAGCGGTTTTCGCTCGACAATCGGTTCGTAGCGGATGCGTTCGTGCAACTTCATTTCTCGTTATTCCTAAGCCAGCTCGTCGCGGGGGTTTAATTGTATGCCGACTGCCCTATGATGGGGCAACGAAGGAAATCGGGGTCAGACCCCGACCAAAGTAAATGGGGTCAGACCCCATTATCTCGGATGTCACAAGAACAAAGAGAAAAAAACGTTGACACCACGCGCCGTGCGCTGCTCGGGACGCTTGCGGGTGCCGGTATCGCTGCGCCGTTCCTGGCCGGCAGCCGAACGAGCCGTGCCGAGCCGATCATCCTGCGCTATACGGCACATACGCCCCGCTCGCACGGGCTCTATACGCACGCGTTCGTTCCGTTCGCCGAGCTCGTGGAGCGAGAGACCGAGGGGCGCTTGCGGCTCGTTGCATTTACGGACCAGCTCATGCACGACGCAGTCGACGGCTTCAAGGCCTGCGTCACGGGTATCAGCGACTACACGCCGGGCTACGTGACCTATCAACCCGGTAGCTTCGATCTACTGCATGCGACGCAGCTTCCGTTTCTCTTTCCGACGCCTCAGGTCGCGAGTCTCGTCATGGAGGAGCTGTATCCGAAGTATTTTAAGGACGAGTACGAGCGCATGGGTGTCTATCTCGCGCACGCCGACTGCACGAGCCCGTACAACATCATCTCGAAAACGCCGATACGCCGGCTCGAGGACCTCCGCGCCATCAAGATTCGCTCGACAGGCGGCATCGTCGCGGATATTTTTCGCGAGCTCGGCGCATCGCCCGTCGCGCTCGCGACTCCGGAGATCTATACGGCTCTGCAGCGCGGTGTCGTCGATGCGGTCGCGCTCAGCGTCTCCGACATGGTCTCCTATCGTCTACAGGAAATCGCGCCGTTCTACACCCGCATCGACCTCAACGTGCTCGCGCTGCATTTCTGTCTGAGTCAGCGCGCCTTCGACTCGCTACCAGCCGATCTCAAGGAACAGTTCTACCGGCTACTGCGAATCCGTAGTCAGATCGCCGTTCAGAATTATTACAGCGGCGCCGGCGACGACCGCGCATACGCGGCATTGCGGGACGCGGGCGTGGAGATCATTGCTCTCGACGAAGGCGAGCACGCCCGCTTTCGCGAAGCCGTGTCGCCGCTCCGAGAGCGGTTCATCACGCAGCACGAGGCCGAGGGGCGCCCGGCGGCCGAATGCATTGCCGAGATGGAGGCCCTTGCCACGGAATACGCGCCGCTGACGAACGCTGAGCTCAACACGCGCGTCGCAACGCAGCCGGTCATGGGAATTATCGACCTGTGACGGGCCTTTCGCGCGGCTTGGCCTGGCTCGACCGAATCTCGAGTCGCGCTTCGCAGGCGCTCTACGCGCTCGGTGTTTACGGCGCACTGCCGGCGCTGCTCGGACTCGTCACGATCGACGTCGTGCTCAGGTATGTCTTCAGCGCACCGCTGCAATGGAGTCGCGACGCCAACGGCCTGCTGCTATTGATCACCCTTTTCTCGGCGTTGCCTGCCGCCTGGGATCGCGGCCATCACATCCGTATGGAAATCTTTTACCTGCGTTGGCCTACGCGTCTCCGCGTAGCGGCTGATGTGCTGTCTGCCGTTGCGGGCATCGCGTTGTTCGCGCTTCTGGCGGCGCAGTCCGTTGCGTTCACCGTTTACATGGCCGGAACCGGAGAAACGGGTGAGGATCTCGCCGCGCCGTTGTGGCCGTTCATGGCCTTCATCGGGTTCTGTGGCGCCGTGTTTGTCGCGCGCTTGATCGCCAATCCGACAGCCGAAACGCCCGAGGACGAATCCGGTCGGGGCACATGGATCTGATCGTCTACGGCTTCGCCGGCGTCGTCGTGCTGCTCGCGCTGCTCGCGCTCGGCGTACCGATCGCATTCGCGATGGCATTCACTGGTATTGCCGGGCTGTGGATCGTCGAGGGCCCGATGCCGGCGATGGCGCAAGCTGCGTTAATCCCGTGGGAGCACGGTCGTGACTTCGTATTCGTCACGGTGCCTCTGTTCGTTCTCATGGGACAGCTCTTCTTTCACGCCGGGCTCGCGAGCGACCTCTACGACGGATTGCGAAAATGGGTCGGCCGCGTGCCCGGCGGCATGGCGATCGCCTCCGTGCTCGCCTGCGGCGGGTTCGGCGCGGTCACGGGCTCGAGCATTGCAACGGTCGCGACTATGGGCACGATCGTCATGCCCGAAATGCGTCGTTACGATTACAACGCGAGGCTCGCGACGGGCGCGCTCGCGGCCTCGGGCACGCTCGGCATCCTGATACCGCCGAGCCTCATATTCATCTTCTACGGCGTCATGACCGAGACGTCGATCGGCGCGCTGTTCATCGCCGGTATCGTGCCCGGCCTCATCACGGCGATGATGTTCTCAGGGATCATCCTTGCGCGCTGCGTGCTGACCCCCGAGCTCGGGCCCAAAGGCCCGCACGCAACCTGGGGCGAGCGCTTGAGCTCGATCGGCCGGCTCGGGCCTGTTGCAGCGTTGTTCGTGCTGATCATCGGCGGCATCTACGCCGGCGTTTTTACGCCGACGGAGGCCGCCGGTATCGGCTGCATCGGCGTGCTCGTAACGGCGTCAATACGGCGCAAGCTGACGCGCGCAAGCATTGCAGCCGCATTGCGTGGAACTGCGCTGATCAGCGCAATGATTTTCGCGATCATCGTCGGCGGCTACCTCGTCGCGCGGTTCCTTGCCGTCACTGGCGTCACGGATTTTCTCGTCGAGGCGATCATCGCGGCAGAGCTCGGACGCGTCGGGCTCCTGCTCTTGCTCGTCATACTCTATTTTGTGCTCGGCGCAATGCTCGACGTATTCGGCATGCTAGTTCTCACGATCCCGTTCGTCTTCCCCGTCGTGACAGAGATCGGTATCGATCCCGTCTGGTTCGGCGTGTTCGTCGTCATCATGGCCGAGCTCGCTCTCATTACGCCGCCGATCGGTGCGAACGTGTTCGTCATGCGCCGCGTTGCGCCCGAAGTGCCGATGGAAGAAATTTTTCTCGGAGTATTCCCGTTTGTCATCGGCGAGATCGGCGTGCTCGTGCTGCTGATACTGTTTCCCGACATCGCGCTCTGGCTCGTTGAGCAGATGCGTTAATGAAAAAAAACGGCACCTCCGAGGAGGTGCCGTCGTAGTCACAAACCTTTGACCGTCAAGCGGTCATCGGCTCAATCAAACGCTTAGTTGTTACCCCAGCGATAGACGAACTCGGCTCCGTACCAGGCCGGACGACCATAACGGAAGTCGTAGACACCGGAACGGCGACCGTCGTTACAACGCTCGAGGTAACGCTCGTCACCGATATTCTGGCCATACAGCGAGGCTTGCCAGTTGCCATCGGCCGGCTCGTACGTCAGACGCGCACGGAACTTGGCGTAGCTGTCCTGCCGGCAGAATGAATCACCCGGGTCTATTCCAGCATCCACACCGCCGATCCAGTCGTACTCGCTCTGGTAGTACATGCCGATCTGCGGCCGCAACGATGCGCCGTTCGCGAGCTCGAACTGATGCTCGAGCGTGGCGTTGAGCGTCCACTCCGGCGAGTAATCTGCGATGCGCAGACCGGACTGATCGATCGTGCCACCTGGCGCGTCCGGATCGAACGATGAGAACTGGCCGTACTCGTTCTGCAGATAACCGAGATCCAGCGAGAAGAAACCGTTATCCCACGGAATCATGCGCAGTTCCATCTCGACACCGTAGATATCGACCGTCGCGGCGTTCGTGACGATGCCGATATTCGGATCGCCGCCGAAACGGCCATCGGTGTTGTCGATACCAATGCTTTCCTGCTTGTCCTCGTAGTCCATGAAGAACACGGCACCCGCGATGTTGACCATGCCGTCGCGGAACGAGCCCTTGAAGCCGACCTCGTAGTTCGTGACGGTCTCAGGGTCATAAGACAGCAGCGGCGTGAGCTCCGGCACTCTGTTGACGTTGAGCTCGTCGTTGAAGCTGCCCGACAGGAAGCCCTGCGCCAGACGGAAGTAGGCGATGTTGCCGCTCTCGAGATTCCGAGTGAAGCTGATCATCGGCGTGACCTTGTCCCAGGTCTCCGTCGTATCGTTATAGAAGCCTTCCGCGAACAGCGAGTCGTAGCTCAGGTTATACGTCGGAACGCATTGCTGATCCTCCGCCGGATCCCCCGGGAAACGATGTGTGCACAAGTGGCCCGGCACATCGACCTCGGCCTGGAAGAACCCGCGCTCATC
>JBFJXA010000163.1:0-4419 GCA_041623375.1 Gammaproteobacteria bacterium
GACGTTCGTTAACGTTCAACGGATGCGAGGAATTCGCCGGCCGTTCTTCTTACGAGCGGTGACGGATCGTTAGCCAACGCCTCCTGGAGCGCTTCACGAACGCCTGCTTCGTCAAGGAATTCCGCAAGATTCGCCGCGGCAACATCGCGGACATGCTCGTACGAATCGTTCGCGAGCGCAATTAGAAAGGGCTCGACGAGTTCCGGGTCGTCGACGCCTCGCAGGAGGCGCAACGCTTTTTCACCCGCAGGCTGACGCGCGTGCGTCGGAGGCCCCTGAATCGGCGGCGTTGGACCGCTAACCCGTCGGCGCGTGGCCAATCTCCGGCTGACAGTCAAAGCGGCCCAGCTCGAGGTCCGTGCGAATGAACGTTCTCGTGCCACGCTGGGTGCCCGTGTAGTAATCCGGATCCGTCGCCGACCATTCGAGCTGCAACAACCCCTCCGGATCGACCCAGAGCTTCTCAGTCGTCACGAGGTCGGCCGTGTTGAGCCTGCCGGCCCAGAGCGCGCCGGCGCGAAAACGAGCAGTCTCGATGTAGAGCGCACCATCCTCGAAGCGTCCGATCGAGTGCCCGAGATCGGTTGGCGGCACCTCCTCCGGGTGCCCGGCTCGATCGAGGTAAACGATGCGATGTGCGTCCATAAACTCGTGCTGGATGTGAATCGCGTTCCCTCGCCTGGAGATTCTCGTCGGTAGTCCGGGTGCCGACCACGCGCGAATATTGCTGGCGGGACTGCAGCTAAGGGTCGGATTCTGCGTTACCCAGTCGAACGCCGCGTGCACGGCTTCACCCCGCGGCGTCAGCGCGCTTCGAGAAGAGTCGGCGCCGCTTCCAGCATCGACGAGGTAGGAATGCGGATACCAGGTCCCGACGATGCTCGTGTTGCCTTCAGCGACGCGCGCCCCGTAGACGGCCTCGCCGTCGCGGTGGCGCAGCACGAGCTCCGTGCCGTCCTGGAAGCGCGCGATGGCGAGCTCACAGCCTTCCGGATCACGCTTCGATGCGAAGCCCTCGATGTCGATGCGCGCGCCGACCGCAAAGTGCTCGGTGCCGATGCCTCGCCGTTCGAGCTGCACGCGCGATTGCATCTCGCACCAGCGTGCCTCGGACTCACCGGCGTCGTTGACGGTGTCCAAATACACGAACGCATGCGGGTTGACGAACTGGAACTCGGTGATGACCCCCGTCAACGTTGTATAGGTGTCGCGGTCGTAATGCGTGGACCAGCCATGATGTGCCGCGGCATCGCCAACACACAGCAGGGCGAACGTCGACACGACGACTAGACGCATGCGGTCAACCCCCAACGAAAGCACGACTGTCTATTTTCTCGAGCACCGATAGTCTCTTGCGAAGTGCGCTACGACTCAAGCGCAGGCTAGCGACAATTGATAGGCAACGGGCGGTCCTGTCGACGTTGTCACCGAGCTAATACGGCGGGACGACCGTGACGGTCAGCCCGTCGAGCTCGTCCGTCATCTCTATCTGGCACGTCAGCCGACTCGTCGCCTGCCGATCGTTGGCCGCATCGAGCATCGCATCTTCCATCGGATCCATCTCGGGAAGCTTGTCGATCCAGGCCGGATCGACGTGCACGTGACACGTCGCGCACGAGCACGCGCCGCCGCACTCGGCCTCTATCCCCGAGATCCCGTTCAGCGTAGCGGCCTCCATGACCGAGTACCCCAGCTCGACCTCGATTGCCTGACGCGTGCCGTCAGGCTGGATGAAAACGACGCTCGGCATCAGAGAATCAAAGATCGGCCGGCTACCACGGCATGACGGCGCCGTTGTAGTTGAGCGGCCGTCCGTCATAAGTGTGATCGAGGCTCTCGATAACGGCCGCAATACCCGCGACGCTCTCCTCGGGCGTGTGGGCCCGAGGTGCGAGGCTCGGGCGATTCGTGCGCAGCATGTCGGTCAACACCAGGCCGGGGGCGATGGTCGCGACGATGATGCCGCGCTCGGCGAGCTCGGCGCGGGCCTTACGCATGGCCATATTGAGCGCTGCCTTGCTGATGCCGTAGAACACACCGCCGCCGGCAACGCGATCCGGTGACACCGATCCGGCACCGCTCGTAATGGAAATAATTTTCTTCTGCTCACTCGCGGCGACGTGATCGGCGAATGCCTCGACCATTTTGAGCGGTCCGAGCACGTTGACTGCATGGATTCGGTGAAACGCTTCCGGGTCGAGCGAGCCCCACTTTTGCTTATCGCGTTCACCGTAAACGCCCGCATTGTTGATCAGGACGTCGATCGGCACACGCGAGTATTCGCCGGCGAGCTCAGCGATGCGCGCGTAGTCCGTGACGTCGAGGCGTTCAACGACAACGTGCTCGTAGCTCGCAGCCAGCGCCGCAAGATCGTGCGCACGCTCCGGCGAGCGCGTCGTCGCAATGACGTTCCACCCTTCGGCCGCGTAGTGGCTCGCGAACGCGAGCCCGATTCCGCGGTTCGAGCCCGTGACCAGCACCGTGGGCTGGCTCGGATCGATTCGCTGCGCGAGCGCATCCTGCGCGACGAGCCATGTGCTCAGCACCAGAGCCGCCGCGAAGGCTGCAGAAAATCGAGATCTGTTCATTTCGGTCTTAACTCAATCCCTCCAATCGAAACGCGCGAGCGCCTGGGACGTCGTGTCGCGGAGCGTGCGCTCGCCACAGTTTGCGTGGACCGCCCCGTAGAATTGTTGCGCACGAAGCACGTCCCGCCAAGTGTAGAGCCGCGAAAAACCCGAAAGTTCGACATCGCAGGGCCACCTGCTCGAGCCCGAGCGCGCTCGCGACTGAATATGCCCTGCCGGCAGCCGGGAGAACCGGCCGAATCGCGCTTTGGTATCGATCGGAGCGGTTTTCGGGGAGGCATCGGAAACCAAATCTCGTCGCATCTTACCTACCTTCCATGGACATCTCGAACGGCGTCAGCGCAGGCGTCTCGCGCTCGACGCCCCTGAACGGCAAACGACCGCGTGCTATGATATTTGGTCTGACCAATTTGGTAGGACCACACATGGCAAGCTCCCGCCGTACACGTAGCGAGTCGATCGCCGCCGAGCTACGCGACGACATTCTGCGCGGGCAATACCGACCCGGCGAGCGGCTGCCCTCCGAGCGCGACCTCGCGGCCCGTCACGCGACCAGCCGCGGCACCGTGCGCGAGGCCGTCAAGCGACTCGAGCAACTCGGGCTAGCCGATATTCAACCCGGCGGCACGCGGGCCACGCCCGTCCACGCGTGCTCGCTCGACGTGCTCGGGCCGCTGTTGGCGCTCGAGCCCGTGCCCAATCCGGCTCTTGTCGATCAGATTCTCGAGGTCCTCGGGATTCTCATGCGCTTCGCAGCCGAGGTGGCCGTTGCCGACGGCACAGCCGAGAAGCTCGCCGAGACCCGCAGGTCGATCGTCAGGCTGCGCACGAGCGCCGGCTCGTCCGACACGGGTGAATCGATTGCCGGCCTGTTTCGCGCGCTTGCCGATGCGGGCGATCATCTCGTGCTCCAGCTCATCTTGAACGGACTGCGCGAACAGGCGCGCGAGCACGTACGCAAGACGTGCGATCCCGGGTCCATCGATCCTGTGGAGCTGCGCAGAATAGCGCTCGATCTCGACGCAGCGATCGAAAGACGACGCCCAGCCGTCGCGGGCGCGGCAATCGAGCGGCTGTTCGACGTGCTGCGCCGGCACGCCGCCGGCCGGCAGGACAAGGCGGGGATCCGCCGGAGGATCGCCTCATGATACGGCGCAAGGCGTTGCTGCCGATCATAGTCGTCGCGGTCGCGGGGCTCGGCGCCGTAACACTGCTCGCGACGAGCGAGCGGCTTGCGCCGACGCAGCCTGAACCCGTGCCGCCAAGCGTGCGCGTGCTCGAAGTCGCGCCCAAGCGCGTGCAGATGGTCGTGCACGCGCAAGGGACTGTCTTACCGCGCATCGAGACGCAGCTCGTGCCCGAGATCTCCGGCAACGTCGTTTGGATCTCACCGAATCTCATCGCCGGGGGTTACTTTGACGCCGACGAGCCGCTGCTACGCATCGACGACCGCGATTACCGCAACGCCGTCGAGCGCGCGCGCGCAAGCCTGAGCCGCGCCGAGGCGGAGCTCGAGTTCTCGGAGTTCGAGCTCGCGCGGCTCGAAACGCTCGAGACGAGCGATCTCGTGAGCCGCTCGGCGCTGGAGTCTGCGATGCGCGTGGCACGTGTCAACGAAGCGCAGCTACGTGACGCGCGTGTCGCCCTCGAGCAGGCCGAGCGGGATCTCGCCCGCACGGAGATTCGCGCGCCGTTTCGCGGCCTCGTGCGCAGTGAGCAAGTCGACGTCGGTCAGTTCGTCAACCGCGGTACGTCCATCGCGAACCTCTATGCCGTCGACTACGTCGAGGTCAGGCTGCCCATCGCCGACCAGCAGCTCGCCTATCTCGAC
>JBFJXA010000164.1:0-4379 GCA_041623375.1 Gammaproteobacteria bacterium
ACGATGTAACACAGCACGACCCGGCCCTCTTTGGCCCGGCGCACGGCCTGTCTCGGGAAGGTCGGCGTCGCCATGATATGCGGGATCAGGCGCTTTCTATGCTCGTCCTGCTCTTCTCCGATCGCGCTCAGAATATCGATGCCCGGGCCGTTCTCAGCATCCGAAGCGGCACACCACCAGCCACCGAGCTGACCCGGCGTACGCCACTCCCCGCTCAGCGTCTCACGCTCGAGACTCGCGATGTACTGCCTGCCCGTGCGCGAATCGACGAAGGAGATCAGACCGTTCTCGATCTGCCAGCGCGATAACGGCGACCAGATCGGCTTGTGACCGTCGGCGTTTCGTGCGATGCGTGCGCTCTGGTCGGGTGCGAAGCTCAACAGGACGCGCTCGTCGCCGAGCGTCGGGTGGCCGTAGACCACACAACGCCATATGCCGACAGGATCCAGCGGGATCGTGTCGGCGTCGCGCTGCTGGCCGACAGCGCTGAGTGGAGTCAAGACCGACAACGCACTGGCCAGGAGCCAGAAACGCGAGTAACGGTCTATTGATGATCCTCCATGATGACCCGCGGCTCCAGGCCGCGCTCGTTGATCATGCCTCTGAGCTGCTCGACCTGCCTCGCTCTGGGATTGATCGCGGTGGCGGAGTCGAGATCGAATGTCGCCTCGGCGTACATGCCTTTGAGAAAGTAGGCGTAGGAGCGGTTGTTGTACGCCCGCCAGTTGTTCGAGCTCAGCCGTAGTGATTCATCGCACAGGGGAATGGCCGTGTCCGGCTCACCCTTGGCCGCCCAGGCCGCGCACAGATTCGAGTACGCCGAGGACCGGTCCGCGACGCTCGGGTGATAGCGCCGCAAACCCAGCTCCGTGAGTCTGATGCCCTCGTCGTATTGGCCCACGCGGATTGCGAATGAGCCTGCGGAGAGAAACTCGTTGCCGGACCCCAGGATCGTGCGGCTATCCGCTTGCGCCCCTGCGATGCCGGGAGCCAGCAGCCAAAGCAAACCGATAAGTAGGGATCGGTTCATGTCATCCTCCAAGCCCGATCAGTATAGCACCGGGAGCGGTAACGTTAATGAGAAGTTGGACCCGCGCTGGCCACCCGGAGTTCCCCTATGGCACCATTCTTAAGTCCTTGAACCACCTACCAAGAAAGGCCCACGAGTGACCGACGTCGGTACCGCTGAAGTGCTCATCTGCGAACGGATTCAACCGCTGCCGGCCAGTCGCGTATCGCTCGCCGATGCCGCGGGAGGAATACTGCGCGAGCCCGTACGCGCAGAGCGGGATCAACCCCCGTTCGACCGCGTGACCATGGACGGCATCGCCATCGCGTTTCGCGACTGGCAGGACGACACCCGGTCATTCGAGGTCGTCGGCCTGCAGGCGGCGGGCGCGCCACCGATGCGCCTCTCGGCACCGGGTCAGTGCGTAGAGATCATGACGGGCGCGATGCTGCCCGCCGGCGCCGATGCCGTCATCCCCGTCGAGCGAATCACGCGCGACGCCGAGGGCGCGCACGTCCAGCCGGATCTCGAGGTTAGCGCGCGCCAATTCATTCACCCGCAGGGATCAGACCGCCAGGCCGGCAGCCTGCTGCTCGAGCCCGGGACGCGGCTGAATTCGCCCGAGGTCGCCATTCTCGCGAGCGCCGGCTGCGCCGAGATCGAGATTGGCGCCTCGCCGCGCGTCGCCGTGATCTCGACGGGGGATGAGCTCGTCGAGCCCGGCCAAGCCGTCGCCGCACACCAGATCCGCTCGAGCAACGAGTGGGCGATTGCCGCCGCGCTGGAGCGCCGTTGCCGTGCCCGCGTCACGCGCGCGTTGCTCAAGGACGAGCGCGACGCCATGCTCGAGCGCATTGCGACGCTGCACGACGAGAACGATGTGCTCGTTCTGAGCGGCGGCGTTTCGATGGGCCGTTACGATCTCGTGCCGGGCGTGCTCGAGCAGCTCGGTGTCGAGCTCGTTTTCCACAAGATCGAGCAGCGCCCCGGGCGCCCGATGTGGTTCGGCATGAGCCGTGACGCCAAGCCGGTGTTCGCTCTGCCCGGCAATCCCGTCTCGACGCTCGTCTGCCTCTATCGCTACGTGCTGCCGGCCATCGATATCGCGCTCGGCGGCGCAGCACCCACCCACGAGCTCGTGCGGCTTGCCGCGGACGTACGATTCGAGCCGGATCTGACCTACTTTTTACCGGTCGTGCTCCGGTCCTCGCCCGACGGCGCGGCGCTCGCCGAACCGCGCCCGACGAACACGTCCGGCGATTTCGTCTCGCTCGCGAGCACGACAGGCTTCGTCGAGCTCCCGCGCGGCCAGGATCTCTATCCTCGGGATCTTGCCGTGCGCTTGTTTCGCTGGTAAAGAAACTGCATGCTGACTCGGCGCCGCCGTCTGCCCATGATTCCGAAAAGCGGCCGATGAAAAGTTGAGAGAGCCGATGAAAAGAATAGTGGCCGCGCTCGCGCTTCTCGTACTGCCTGCCCTCGCTCTGGGCCATCATTCGCGCGCGGAATTCGCCGATGAGACCGTCGAGCTCGAAGGCGTCCTGACGCGCGTCGTCTGGCAAAACCCGCATGTCGCGCTCTTCCTGGACGTCGAGACCGACACGGAGATCGAGACCTGGCGAGTCGAAGGCTGGACCAATCCCGCGGCGCTCGTGCGATCCGGCGTGACGCCCGACCTGTTCGAGCCTGGCGACCGGCTCGTCGTCGCCGGGCGCCCCTCGAAGCTGCGCAACGCCATGCTCGTGACCCATGCGCTGCTGGCCGATGGCACCGAAGCCATCTTGGCGCCGCGGGTCGAGCGACGTTGGGAAGGACCGGCCATCGGTGACGTCTCGCAGCCGGATCCACGCATGGCCGATGCAGCCGCAGAGAATCGCGGCTTCTTCCGGGCCTGGTACCCGGCCGGCAACCCCATGATGATGATGCGACGCTTTCCTTATACCGATCAGGCAATCGCCGCACGAGCGGACTGGGATCCCGTCGACAACCCGATCGTACAGTGCGAGCCGCCCGGTATGCCGTTTCCGTTCTTTCACCCGCGGCCTATTCTGTTTACCGATCAGGGCCGGACGATCGGCCTGCATCATTCGTACTTCGATACGCGGCGCACGATTCACATCGACGACGACCTCAGGGCGTGGGAGCAGCCTCGATCTCGGTTGGGTTTTTCGAAAGGCACGTGGGAGAACGAACGAACGTTAATCATCGAGACGACGCGTATCGACTATCCGTACTTCGATCACAACGGCACGATTCAGGGCAACAATATCGAGCTCATCGAGCGCTACACGCTGAGCGAGGACCAGAGCCGTCTCGACCTGCAGCTGACGATCGACGACGCGGTGGCATTCAGCGGGATCGTAACCGTGAACTTACACTTCCTCGCGCTGCAGCAGCCGTTCTCGGTCTATGAGTGCAATGTCTTCTGAGGCGCCGCGCCTGGCGATCGCCGCAAGCTACGCGCACATCCGGGTCGCGACGGAAGATGAGTTCGCGGTCGTCACGATGTGCCGCGCGAAGAGCCGCAACTCGTTGTCGGAGGACCATCTGCTCGAGCTCACGAGCGCGTTCGAGGCCATTGCCGAAAGCGATGCGCGCGGCGTCGTGATCGCCGCGGAGGGTCCCGTGTTTTCCTCCGGCCACGACTTCAACGACATGGACGGCCGCAACCTCGATGAGATGCAACGACTCCTACAAGTGTGCGGCGACTTCATGCAGTTGTTGCAACGCGTGCCACAGCCCGTGATCGCACAGATCGAAGGAATCGCAACCGCAGCGGGCTGCCAGCTCGTCGCGTCCTGCGATCTGGCCGTCGCCGGCGAATCCACGCAGTTTCAGACGCCTGGCGGACGCGGTGGCTGGTTTTGCCATACCCCCGGCGTCGCGCTCGCGCGCGCCGTCGGCCGCAAGCGCGCGCTCGAGATGCTGTTTACGGGCGATCCGATCGACGCGCAGACTGCGCTGGCCTGGGGGCTCGTGAATCGCGTTGTGCCCGACTCGCAAGTCGCTGCCCAAACGCGCGCGCTGCTGCGCCGGGCGACGGCCGGCACGCGCGCGGCAAAAGCGAAAGGCAAGGAAATCTTCTACCGCCAGGTCGATCTCGATGTCGACGGCGCGTACGAGGTCGCAACCGAGGCGATGGCCGAAACGTCGCAGTGGCCCGATGCGCAAGAGCGCATCAAGGCATTTATCGAGAAACGAAGCCCAAGCTACGACGATAAGGATTGAGCGACTAAATCGCTTCCCTGAGCACCGGACGTGTCGCTAGGAAATCAGTCGACGCCTCGTAGGCCATTGCGAGCTCGAGCACGGCACGGTCACCGCCAAACGGGCCGATGAGCTGCATACCCATGGGTCGCCCACGGTCGTC
>JBFJXA010000165.1:0-4361 GCA_041623375.1 Gammaproteobacteria bacterium
ATGCGCGGGATCGGGAATCCCGTTCGCGGTGGCGAGATCTTTGGACCAGGCGAGCTCGCGCTTGTAGGCATCGGCGATCTCACGGTCCTCAGCGAGTAACCCGCCGCGATCGAGCACGGCGATCGCCGCGCGTTGTTCATCCTCCGACATGCCGCGCTCATGCATGACCGCAGCGATCCGGCGCGCGACGCCGAGCCCGCCGGCGCCGGCACCGTGGATAACCACGCGCTGCGCCTCGATCGGCTGACCGATCTCGTCGAGCGCGCACATGAGCCCGGCCGCGACGACGGCGCCCGTGCCCTGAATATCGTCGTTGAACGAGGGTACGCGATCGCGATACGTGTCGAGAATCTTGAGCGCGTTGTCCTTGCGAAAGTCCTCCCACTGCACGAGCGCGCCCGGCAATACCTCGCGAACGGCCTCGACAAATTCCTCGACGAGCTCGAAATAGGCGGGCCCGCGCAGGCGGCGCTCCGGCCAGCCGAGATACTGCTCGTCGGCGAGCAGCGCGTCGTTGTCGGTGCCGAAGTCGAGGCTCACGGGCAGCGTCTCGCCGGGATAGATGCCCGCGCCGGCCGAGTAGAGCGCGAGCTTGCCGAGTGAGATCGCCATGCCGCCGGCGCCCTGATCGCCGATACCGAGAATCGACTCGTTATCCGTGACGACGAGCAGGCGCGCGCGACGGTCGGGTTGCGCGTTGCGCAATACTTCGGCGATCCGGCCTTTCATGTCGGGCGTGATCCAAAGACCGCGGCCTTGTTGGAACATGTGGCTGAACTGCTGCGTGGCGAGGCCCACGGTCGGCGTGTAGACGATCGGCATGAACTCCTCGAGATGCTCGAGCAGCACGCGGTAGAACAGCGTTTCGTTGCGGTCGCGCAGCGCGGCGATCGCGGCGTATTTCTCGATGTCTTCGTCATGCCGGGAGATCTGCGCGTAGACGCGGCGTGCCTGCTGCTCGAGCGTCTTGCTCTCGTGCGGTATCAGCCCCTCGAGCCCGAACGTCCTGCGCTCCTCGGCACTGAACGCCGTACCCTTGTTCAGCAGCGGCGACTGGATCAGATTGACGCCGCGCTGGCGCACCTCGAGGCGGCTGTAAATCTTACTGGGTGGCGACATGCCGGGCTCCTTTTCGACTCCCGCTTGGAGGACTGACGGGATCAGCGCCAGAATGAGGGAGCAGTATACTGCCGGCGGGTTGTCACTCCGGCCACGTTGCTTACGGAACTCAGCCGAGCGATGCGAAAAAGTCTTGCCAAAGGCATCGAGCTGCTCGACGAAACGGTCGGCGACGGCCCGACCGCGCAGAAGGGCTCCGTCGTGACCTACAACGCCCGATTCTTTCTCCGGCGAGGCGATGAAGTGACCCGAGATAGCGAAATCATCTCGAGGTCGAGGGGCCAGGTGCCGATACGTGTCGTCGACGGCGTCGAGCTCATCGACCACGTCATCGAGCTGGGCAAGCGCTGTCCGATAGCGGGCGTCGAGCGATCGCTTTATGGCATGCGCCAGGCCGGCTACCGAGAGATCCTCGTCGCGCCGCACCTGGCATACGGGGAGGCCGGCGTGCCCGGGCTGATTCCGGCCAACGCGCTGTTGAGAATTCGGCTCTGGGTGCAAGTCGTTCGCACAACCGCGCCAGGTCGCTGATGCTGGCCTGCCCGCACTGCAGTAGCGACGTCGTTCTCAGCGAGCTGCCTCATCCGAGCGTGTTCGTCAACTATAGGATCTGCCCGAAGTGCGCCGGCCGTTTCACGGTAGATTCTCGAACGAAACGCAGACAGGCGGTAGCAATCGTCATCGCCCTGGTCTGCCTGGTTCTGACGATTCTGTGGTATTCGCGCGGATCGGAATGGCTGATTCCGGCTTTGATCAGCTATGCCGTGTTGGCGACGTCGATCTACCGGGGCAACAAACGCGTGCGCCTCGTCCCGTATCGCGAGACTGTGGGGAACGATTAGCTTCGATCTGAGCGACAACGCACCGACGATGCGCCGTCGACCCCGCTTTCCTCTGACCCGAACTATCCGGCTTCGGGTGCGCGACCGGTCGCCTGCATCCACTGCCAGCGAAACTCCCACGCCTCGCGCTCGACCGCGGCGCGGTCGGCGAGATAGTGCGCGACGAAGCCTTCGATACCCCATTGCCGGTATTGCAGCACGTGGTAGAGCTCGTGCGCCCAGAGCTTGATGTTGGCGGCTTCCTCGGCGCTCGCGAACAAGATCACGTTGTCGAGCGTGACCGCACGCATGCCGGGCTGAAACAAATTCTGACCGATGAGCACGGAGTCGGGCTCGATGCGCCAGCGCACGCTCGCGAGCACGTCGTCCGGCAGATACCCGTCAAACGCTTCGAGAAACTCGGCCGGCATACGCTCGACGCCGCGGGCGATGGCTTCGTCCCGGGACGCACCGAGCCAGGCGACCAGCGTCGAGCGCGCCTCGGCATCGAGCGCCTCGTAGCCGCTCGCGAAGAGCGCGGCGAGCTCCGCGCCGGCAGCCGCGAGCGTATCGAGCGCGGTGTCACGCGAGGCTTCCTGGGCCAGCAGCACGCCCGCCAACGCAATCAGCGAAAACGCGCCCAATCTCCAGCGCTTGCTCACGGGTCCCTCCGCTTCGATTTAGGGGGTCAGAGCAAAACCAACAGGCGTTTACTCCGACCCCATGTATCGATTACTCCCAAGCTGAATAAGTCGGCGCGCCCAGTAGCAGGTCCGGATTCGCGCCTTCTTTAGGCGTGTACTTCTGCGCGCCGCCGTTGCCGACTTCGGCGACATAAAGCGAGCCTTCCTGATCCACGGCGATGCCGTGCACGCCGAAAAATCCGCCCGGCGTGACGCCGAACGATCCAAACGAGTACAGGAAGTGCCCTTCGCGGTCATACTTCAACATCTTTTGCGTGCCCTGATCGAACGCCCAGAGCATGCGATCGGCGCCCATATAAAAGAGATGGATGTTCGAAGGCCTAAGGCCGAAGTTCCAGTCACGTAGAAACTCGCCGTCCTCGGTAAACACCTGCACGCGATTGTTGTTGCGGTCGTTGATGTAGACCTCGTTGGTGACGTGGTCGATCGCGAGGCCATGAACGTTGTTCATGTAACCGGGTCGCGTGTCGTCGTATTGACCCGTGCCTGGCTCGCCCCACTGCATCATGTAGTTGCCGTCGGCATCGAACCGGATGACGCGCGTGTTGCGGTAGCCGTCGGTGACGTAAAAGCCGCCGTCCGATCGAAACGCCATGAAGGTCGGCCGGTTGAAGCGCTCCGGGTCGTTGTTATCGCCATACTCGTTGGGAATACCGAGCGTTTGGACGAGCTCGGATCCATCGTTCGTGAACTTGAAGATCGCATGCCGATAGTCGTCAACGATCCAGATATGCTTCTCGGGATCGAACGGGCTGATCGTGATGAAGTGCGGACGTCTCAACAGGTAATCCCATTGCGTCCAGTCCTCGATGAGCTCACCCTCGCGGTTGAACACGAGAATCGTATGTTCCCAGCGAACATCGACACCGCATTGGCCTCTGGCGCTGACCGGCGGACAGTTGTCCGTCGTGTCGTCGACACCGACCGGCAGCGACGTGTTGGTCGCATTGCGCCAGGGCACGCCGTTGTTGATCGGATAAAACGCGGGGATGCCGATCTGCTTCAGATCGACGTTTCTCGGGCGTTCGACGTTGGGTATTTCACCACGCACGAGCACGAACACGCGGTCCGGGCTCTCCGGAAACACCGACTGTCCGGCGCCCCAGGTCCAGTCCTCGTGGCCATCGATCTGATCGGCGATATTGATGGGCCATCCGGGCACGACATCGTAGGCGCCGAAGAAATCCTGCCCGCCAATCTGCCCGGGCACGGCGGCGTAGCTCGTCGCAGGCGCGACTTCCGCCGCAACCGCCTCGGTGACGACGACTCGCTCGATGACTTCCTCGTTCGTCTGCGTTGCGAAGTAGAGGTAGGCCGCCGCGACGCCTACGACGAGCCCGATAATTAGCTGCTTCATGGTTCCCCCCGATCCGTTTTCGTTCGATTCGGCCTGCCACGCTATCACAAAGTCCGCGATTTCCTTACTGTTATATTCGCGTAGCCGGGACCGCTTGCCCGCGCTCGACACGGCAGGTACGCTCGACAGATTGGGTTGATCCAACAAGAAGAAGCACGCTGCGTCTCGGAAGACTCTTTCGCAGCATCGGGGGAACTCATGGATCGAAGGCAATTCTTGAGAGACTCGACCTGCGCCGCGCTCGGCCTGGGCTGCGCGCTGGGTCCGGCGAGCCGCCTGTATAGCCAGGGCGCCCTCAATCATCCGGGTCGCATCGACGTGCACCATCATTACCTGCCGCCGTTCAGGCAAGGCCCGAAT
>JBFJXA010000166.1:0-4306 GCA_041623375.1 Gammaproteobacteria bacterium
GGGGTCATCCTGCAGTGAGCCGATATCCTGGCGTAGATTCAGCAACGTCGCGCGGCGCACGACCGTGCGATCTCCGAGAATATCGCCTGTGTCGTGACGGGCTGCGATGAAGTTCTCCACCTCGAGCCTGCTGATGCCCTCGGGAAACACGGCTTTGCCCGGCGATTCCGGGCTTACGGGCAGAAAGGCGAGCCGCTCGTTCTCCAGTGTCGTCGCGATCGGACCTCTGAACAGCCGGTAGAGGCGCTGCAGATTGTCGAGTGCCGTCGGTGAGTCGATCGTTACGAGCTCATTGAGGGATTCGAAGGCATCGGGTGCCTGGTCGTGCTTTTGCGCTTCGTAGATCCGGTGCACGATTGCGCCGGCTTCCAGAAGACGCTGGACGGCCAGACGCTCGGCGTCTTCGAGCACCGTGAGATCGGGGGCCAACGTGATCTCGAGCGTGCGGTCGAGCAGCGGCTGTGAGCGCTCCAGATCCCAATAGCCGGGCGGAAGCTGCGCTGCCGCCGGTCCGGCCAAATTCGCAGCCGCGAAGAGTGCGAGCCCGATACGCCAGGTCGCGGGAGAGGGTGGTCGATTACTCAAATGCGTCAGTTGTGCAGGCCCGCTGAGACGGGCCGTGCGCTCTCGATGTGTCGCCATTCTACGACACTTGGTGGAACAGGGTATCGGCGCGTCTGCCCGGCGCCGCCCCCAACGGACCCGGTCCGTGAATCCGGTGCGCCAGCCGGTCTGCATCGCCCTATAACTCAACGACTTAGAGCTTCGCCATGAACTGCCGAACGCGCTACACTATATGCGCGAATCCAGACCCGGCCGGCATCAGTCCGGCCGCGAATAGCGATAACAACTCAGGAGTACTCGCCGCGATGGCTACGAATCTTTCGCTCGACCGGCTGCCTCGGCGCAGCGGCTTTCTCGCATGCGCGCTGTTGATCGCCGGTTGCGGGCCGGCACCCGAGGAGTCCGCCTCGACGGCCGCCGACATGGGCTCGGCAGCCGAGCCTCAGGCCCCTGCGGAGGAAGCGCGCAATATGCGCTTGCTCGGGCTGCACGATCTTCAGGGGCGTTCGGCGTATCAGCCCGTCGTGCACGCGTACGGAAATCGGCGCATTCTGTTCGTCGGGCATCACATCGGCGAGGCCCTGAATCCGATGACGGGTGAGATCGAGGTCAACGGCACGTCGATCCTCGATGTGACCGACCCGTCCGCGCCGCGAATGCTGCGCCATCTGCCGCCCAACGGCGATGCCGGCTTCGCCCAGCACGTGCAGCTCTGCGACGGCGCCGATCTGCCGAACGCAGACGCTGCAAGAACGTACATGCTCAGAACGAACGGCAATCTCGGCTGGGAGCTCTACGATGCGACCGACCCCGAGGAGCTTTATTATCTGCGTACCGTCGCGCAGACCGGTATTTCGTCGCGCCCGGAGTCGAGCCGCGGTGTGCAGGAGACCCACAAGATGCAGTGGGACTGCGAGACCGGAATCGCTTACCTCAACGGCACGCCGCAAGATTGGCGCGTGACGCGTTTGCTCATGACTTACGACCTGAGCAACCCCGAGCAGCCGCGGCACATCCGTAACTTTGGCCTCGATGGCTGGCAGCCCGACGCAGATGGTGAGATGCCCGAGTACCAGATCTCCGGGCTGCATCAGCCGTTCGTCGTCGGCAACCGCATGTATCTCGGTTATGGTAGCGGCGCCGACGGCGTGCTGCAGATACTCGATCGCGACAAGTTCATCGAAGGCGATCCGGCGGCTGCGGACCCCTATGAGCCGACGACGGAGAACCTGCTCTATCCGCAGATATCGCGCCTCGATTTGCCGCGCTATTGGGGCGTGCATACAGCCAAGCCGATCTACGATTTTCCGATTCCCGACTACAGCGATGATCGCGACTACGCCTCGCGAGACTTGTTGATCGTCGTCTCGGAGGCGCCGACGCGGGCGCGGCGGTGCCAGACCACGCGTGATGTTTCGTTCATCGTCGACATCTCGCAGGAGGACAAGCCGTTCGCGATCTCGACGTTTCAGACGGACGAGTCGATCGGTGATTACTGCAGCCGTGGCGGTCGTTTCGGTCCGCATTCCGTGCACGATGCCTTCCACCCGGGCTTCGACAAGACCATGGCCGTCATGTCGTATTTCAACGCAGGTATTCGCGCTTTCGACATTCGTAATCCGTTCGAGCCTGTCGAGATTGCTTACTACGTGCCGCAGATTAACGAGAACACGATCGAGGCCTGCATCGAGATCGATGGCGTCGAGGTTTGCGACGTTGCAATACAGACGAACAACGTCAACATCGACGATCGCGGTTTGATTTACGCCGTCGACCGAGCGCACACGGGCCTGCACATCGTCGAGCTTACGGGCGAGGCGGCGGCCATCGTCGGGCTCTAGGCGATCGGCCGATTTTTCTATTCCAACTGAGACCTCGACATGCCGCGTATAGATTATCTCGACGAGAGCGAGCTTTCGCCCGAGGCCGCTGAGCTGTTGCGTATCGCGGAATCGGCAGGCTCGCCGGATCCGCGTGTGCTGAAGATTCTTTTCAGAAGCCCGATCGGCGTTGCGTGGTACCGATACTGGCTCGCGTCGTCGAACGACGGCGAGCTGCCGAAGGATCTGAAAGAGCTATGTCGCGTGAAGATCGCATTCGCGCACGAATGCGGTTATTGCGGCACGGTGCGCTCGGCCGCGGCCATTGCAGCCGGCCTCACCGAAGAGAAGGTCCAGGAAGTCTGGAATTACGAATCCAGCAATCTATTGTCCGAGCGCGAGAAAGTCGCGCTGCGCTTCGCAGATTATCTGAAGCACGACATCGACAAAGCCGACGATGATGCGTTTTACGCCGAGCTCAGAGAGCATTTCTCCGATTCAGAGATCGTCGAGCTCGGACTCTGGTGTGCCGAGAACGTCGGTGCCGGCAGTTTCGTGCGCACGCTCAATATCATCACCTGGAACGAGGCGTGCGAGCTCAATCCGCTCACAGGCAAGCACTCTGCCCAAACAGCCGCCGCTGAGGGCTAGCGCACGATGATGGGACGCCGCTCGTTGCGAGCCGGCCGCGCGGCGGCCGTCGTTCTGTCGGCAGCCGTCGCGCTCAGCAGCGCGCCGGCTCGCGCGGAGCAATTCACGCTGCGCGTCGGATCCGGGCATCCCGGCGGCGCCATCGTGTACGCGACGGGGATGCGCGACTTTCTCGTGCCCGAGCTCAGGCGCCGTGTCGCCGAGGAGACGGATCACGAGCTCAGAATCATCGAAGGCTACGCCGGTTCGATTGCCTCGGTCGCCGAGACGCTCGAGGCCGTGCAGGTCGGCCTGCTCGACATCGGCGGCTACTGCACGTGCTTCGAGCCGGCAAAGCTGTTCCTGCACAATTTCGCCTACTTCGTCCCGTTCGGGCCGCAGGAAGGCGAGAGCGGTGTCCGGATCGCCCGCCAGGTCTATGACGCGCACCCGTGGCTCAACGATCAATTACGCGAGAACTACGGGCAGTTCGTGCTCGGGCTCAATGGCTTCGACAACTACCACCTCGGCACGACGATGCCGTGGGACAGCGTCGACGATCTAAGGGGTGTCAAGATCGCAGGCGCCGGCCCGAATCTGCCGTGGCTCGCGTACGCTGGCGTGATACCGGTGCAGTCGGCGTTACCCGACGGTTACATGGCCATGTCGACGGGCGTCTACTCGGGCTGGCTCATGTACCCATCGTCGTATTTCGCGTTCAAATACCACGAGCCTGCACCTTATTACACGTTAATCGGCTTCGGCGCGACGGGCGGTGCCTCGATCGTGACGATGAACACGCGCAGTCTCGAGCGCTTGCCGCCCGAGGTGCAGGAGATCGTGCTCGAGGTCGGCCGCGATTACGAAGTGACCGTGGCGAAGATGCTCGACGAGCGCCAGGCCTTCGGGCTCGAGAGCCTGCGCGCTGCCGGCGCGACCGTGCGGACGCTGCCCGCGGCGGTGCGCCGCCAGTGGGCGCAATCGCTCGCGGATTTTCCGAAGAACATGGCCGAAGAGGCGGAGTCGCGCGGCATGCCCGGGCGGGCGGTCCTACGCACGTATATCGATCTCGTTACGCAGAGCGGTTACGAGTGGCCGGTCGAGTACTCGGTCGAATGAGCACGAGCGGCGCCACGCCGCCTGCGAGACAATCCAGAGAAAGGAAGCAAGATGATTAGAGCCGCAATGATAGGTCTCGGCTGGTGGGGCCGGCACATGGTCAAGTCGATCGAGGGCAGTGAGAAGATTACCGTCAATCGTCTCGCGGCTCGCTCCGTCGACAAGCACAGGGA
>JBFJXA010000167.1:0-4277 GCA_041623375.1 Gammaproteobacteria bacterium
GCGGGTGTAGTTCAATGGTAGAACCTCAGCTTCCCAAGCTGATGACGTGGGTTCGATTCCCATCACCCGCTCCAGACCATCAGTGGCCCCACCGGAGCCACTGATGGTTTGGCCGGTTGGCTGGGATGAGAGCGCGCGTTCGGGTTTGACAAATCGCGTCGCTCTCGGCCCTCCCTGGCCTTCGCGACGCTCGTACATCCTGTACAGCGCACGACAGACGATTTGGACCGCGCAGCGACCCGAGCGAAGCGAGGGCGAGGGCCATGGACGGCCCGAGTCATTCCCATCACCCGCTCCACGAGCGCCGGTACCGGGTGGCGCGCCGCCGAGATTGCTTCGAGCCGACCGATTCGAGGGCGGCTTCTGCGTCGGGCCGGTGCCGACACAAAGCTGGTAACCGTCAACGATCGTTACAGTCTGCTGATCTGCGGCCGTGGCCCCGTACGATCTGCGATCCGCCGGATCGTCTGCGATCTGTATCATAGGCTGGTTCGGCCAAATGTTGTTACGATCACCGCAACCAAGCACGCAAGGTGGGGTCATGGGTAAGCTACTGAAAGTACTGGGTATCGTCTTCGGTGCCTTGATTGGTCTCATCGTAATTGCCCTCATCGGCGTGGCGCTGATCTTCGACCCGAACGATTACAAACCCGAGATCTCGGCAGCTGTCGAGGAGGCGACGGGCCGGACCCTGACGCTCGACGGCGATCTCGAGCTCAATATCTTTCCGCGGCTTCGCATCGCGCTCGGTGAGGCGGCGCTCAGCGATGCGCCAGGTTTCGGCACGGACCCGTTCGCGCGCATTCGGGGCGCACGGCTGCAGGTCGGACTCTTTCCGCTGATTTTCTCGCAAAGTCTCGAGATCGACGAGGCGCGTCTGGACGGTCTCATTCTGAATCTTGCGCGCAACGCACAGGGGCAGGGCAATTGGGAGTCTCTTGGGCAAGCCGCGGCCGCGGACGGCGGCGAGGTAACTGCGGGGGACGCGCCCGTCGCGACCAGCGAGGGCCGTGAACTCACTGTCGCAGTTGAGGCTGTCGTCATCGAGGACGCTGAGGTCAACTGGACTGACGCTGCGACGGGTGAAACCTGGCAGCTCGGCGACTTCAATCTCGAGCTCGAGGACTTTGGTCCCGGTATTGCCTTTCCGATGCAAACGAGCTTTTCGCTCAGCGGTGAGAATCTCGCGATAAACCTCGCGGCCGAGATGCAGGCGACGGTTAACCTGGACAGCAACAGCTACCTGCTCGAGAACCTCGTCGTCGACATCGACGGCAGCGGCGCGGCCTGGCCTGGTGGCGAAGGTGCTTTGGCATTGCAGTTCGACACGCTCGCGGCCGATCTCGATGCCGAGACGGTAGCGCTCAACGGACTCGAGCTCGAGTTTCTCGATATCAACGTCAGCGGTGATCTCTCGGGAAGCGCGCTTTTCTCGGGGTTGACCCTCTCGGGCGGCATCGAGATCGACGACTTCGATCCCGAAGAGATTATGGAAACCTTCGACATCGAGATAGAGACGGCGGATCCCGACGTGCTCGGACGTGTCGGCGCGAGCGCCCAGCTCGCGTACGACGAGAACCGCATGATGCTCGAGCAGATGAGTCTCAGGCTCGATGACAGCACCTTGAACGGCTCGCTCGGCATGCAGGGCGAGACCCTGAGCTTCGATCTCGCGATCGACGACTTTAACGCCGACCGCTATCTGCCACCGGCGCCCGACGAGCCACAGGCGGAAGACGAAGGTTCGCTCGACGAGGTCGACTTACCGTTGGAGTTCCTGGGCGGGCTCGATGCGAATGGCCGATTGGCGATCGGCGCATTCCAGTTCGACGGGCTGCGCTTTTCGGATTTCGCTCTCGATGTCACTGCCGCTAACGGGCGGATCCGGCTGACGCCCTCGGCCGGTCTCTACGGCGGGACCTACGCCGGAGCCATCGGTATCGATGTACAGAACGATACCGCGCTTTTGACGTTGCAGCAGACGCTCGCATCCGTCAACGTGGCTACGCTCATGCAGGATTACCTCGAGCTCGATATGTTCACGGGTACGCTGAGCCTCGATATGGACGTTGCCGCAACCGGCGCGAATATGGGCGAGGTCATGCGCGCGCTCGACGGCGACGTGCGCTTCGCGCTGACCGACGGAACCTGGGAGGGCATAGACGTCTGGCATCAGATGCGCCGGGCGCGCGCGACCTTCGAGCGGACGGACGCGCCGCCCGCTCCGGAGGGCGGTCTGCGCACGCCATTCTCGTCGATCTCGGCATCGGGCGTCATCGAGGATGCCGTATTGACGAACGATGACCTGACAGCGAGTTTCGAATTCATGACGATCGTCGGCGCAGGTGTCGTCGAGCTTCTGAACGACTCCATGAATCTCGCTGTGACCGCGACGTTCAATGACAACGAGCTGCTGCAGTCCGATCCGCTCATGGCGGATCTGGCTGGTGATTCGTTGCCGCTCACGGTTACCGGGAGTATCGCGGCGCCGACCGTCAGGCCGGATTTTGGCGCACTGGTCCGCGCCGAAGTGCAGGAGGCCGTCGATGAGCGTGTCGAAGAAGAGCGCCAAGAGCTCCAGGACCGATTGCAGGATCGCCTGCGGGGGCTGTTCGATCGGTGATTGATATCTGTCGCGTCGCAGCGCCGTTACTCGGCGCCGTTGCCAGCTGGGCCGTGGGCGCTGCCACGCTCGATTTCGTCGTCGTGACCTACGAATCCGGCCGATACGCGCTCGAGGCCGAGGCCTACATGGAGGCGCCGCGCGAATCGATTTTCGCCGTTCTAATGGACTACGATCGCATGGGACGACTCTCGAGTGCTTACAAGGAATACGGGTTCCTGGACCCTGCACCCGACGGCACGCCCGTTGTCTTCACGCGCATGGAAGGTTGCGTGCTGGTGTTCTGCCGCAGCTTGAGGCGCGTCGAGCGGCTCGAGGGCAACGCGCCTGGATATATCCGTACCGTCATGTTGCCCGCCCAGAGCGACTTCAGCTATGGCATCTCCCAATGGTGGCTCGAGCCCGAAGCTGAAGGCACGCGCGTTGTCTATCATCTGGAGATGGAGCCGGATTTCTGGGTGCCGCCGATCGTCGGGCCGTGGCTGCTACAGCGACGTCTTGCGCGGGGCGGGGCAGCTGCCGTCGATCGCATCGAGCGGCTCGCTCAGGAGCATTCGACCGAATACGTGGCTCTGTAGACGCGCGCGCTCGTGGACGCCTTCGCTCGCCGACTCCTCGCATGGTACGCGCAGCATGGCCGACACGATCTGCCGTGGCAGCGCAACGCTTCGCCCTACTCGATCTGGGTCTCGGAAATCATGCTGCAGCAGACCCAGGTCTCGACAGTCGTGCCGTACTTCGAGCGATTCATGCGCAGTTTTGCGACCGTCGAGGCCCTCGCAGCGGCGGATGTCGACGACGTGCTCGCGCATTGGTCCGGGCTCGGTTACTACGCTCGCGCACGCCATCTTCATCGCGCGGCGCGCCACGTCGTCGATGAGCACGCGGGTGAATTACCTCGCAGCGTGGCGGAGCTCATACAGCTTCCGGGTATTGGCAGATCGACGGCCGGGGCGATTCTCGCGCTCGCGCATGGACAGCGTGAGCCCATACTCGACGGCAACGTCAAACGCGTGCTCGCGCGCT
This sequence comes from Gammaproteobacteria bacterium, assembly GCA_041623375.1. GTDB lineage: Bacteria > Pseudomonadota > Gammaproteobacteria > Steroidobacterales > Rariloculaceae > JAHEEM01. The sequence goes on from JBFJXA010000167.1 coordinate 3,650, forward strand.
ACCACGCCATCGACGGCTGGCCGGGCAAGTCGGCCGTGCTGGCGGCGCTCTGGGATCGCGCCGAGCAGCATACGCCGAGACGTGACGTTGCCGCCTATACCCAGGCCATCATGGATCTCGGTGCGACAGTCTGTACGCGCAGCACCCCGGACTGCGCCGCGTGTCCTCTAAGGCGCGGTTGTCGTGCCGCACGCGACGGGCGACAGGCCGAGCTGCCCGCGCCGCGGCCTCGCCGTGACCGCCCGCAGCGCAGCGTGCACGTGCTGCTCGTGCGCGACGATTCGCGGCGCGTACTGCTGGAGCGCCGGCCCGCCACGGGTGTCTGGGGCGGGCTGTTCAGTCTTCCGGAAATCGCCGATGACGAGCAAGCGGCATCGTGGTGCGATACATATCTCAATGTAAAAGTCGCACGGCAGCAGACGTTGGCGTCGATAGGCCATGCGTTCACACACTTCGACTTGACGATACAGCCGACGCTGCTCGAGCTCGACGGTACGCCCGCGGCGATCATGGATCGGCCCGAGTGGGTTTGGTATAAACCTGCCATGAAATCGAAACTAGGTTTGGCGGCGCCGATAGCCGCGCTGCTCGAAGACGTCTGCGGACGGCGCGATTTGGCTGTATGAGC
>JBFJXA010000168.1:0-4177 GCA_041623375.1 Gammaproteobacteria bacterium
GATAGGTCGCGTGATCAACGGCACCCCATGTCGCACCGCCCCCGACGCGGGCAATCTGCTTGACCGGGTCGATCTGAACGTTGCTCATCTTCGACAGATCGAGGACGAGGCCGCTGTCCACGGTGCCGAAACCCGGGACGCTGTGGCCGCCGCCGCGAATGGCGAGATCCAGGCTCGCTTCGCGCGCAGCAGCAATGACCGTCATGACGTCACCTGCATCCGCGCACTGCACGATGGCCGTCGGCCTACGGTCGTGCATGCCATTGTAGACGGCGCGCGCTTCGTCGTAGTCGGTATCGGCAGGCGTAACGACACGGCCCCATACAGTCTCGGATAACGTCTGGATCACGTTGCTCATTACATGCCCCTTCCAAATCTTCGCTTTGCCGGTGGTGCCCAGGATGCACACCTCGGCGTTCCCAAAGCGTTCCGTGTCAATCGGGGTCGCTCAGAAAGCTCGCTGCGGCCCGGAACGCCGGCAGATCGTGGCCTGACGGGATGGTTTCAATGTGCTTGGCGAGCTGCCGGCGCAGCGCCGGCGCGGGAAATCGGCTCGCGAGAGCGTGTAGTGCTCGGAGCTCGAGCCAACCGGCCCCTTGGGCGGCCGCGATCTCGGCGGCGTTGTGCAGCGCAACGGCCGCGGCTTCGGTGTCCCCACCGTCATGCGCGAGCTCTCCATCGATTCGCCAGAGCTCCGCCTCGAGATAGCCTTGGTTCCATCGGCTAGACCATGAGAGCCCCTCGCCCGCTGTAGCGCGTCCATCGTGGAGCTCGCCCAATGCGTAGCGTGCCCGGGCGAGCAGCAGAAGCGTATAGCTCAGGTGGAGGGTCTCCCCTTCGGCGTGGGAGCGTTCCGCCGATTGCACGATCCTGTCGATGCCGGCGGCTGTTCCCTCGCAGACCTCGAGCCAGCCTCTGAGGGCATCGAGCACGACGACGAGGTAGCGCTCCGAGAGCCGCGCCCATACGCGGTCGGCACTCGCGAGAAGCTCGGCGAGACGCATGTGATCTTCGGCCTCGGCCGCCAGTATCGAAGCGTAGGTGAGTACGTACGCCTTCGTCATAAGATGATCGATGTCTTCGGCTACCTGCAGAGCGGCCCGGGCGGTCTCGTCGGCTCGGCCCGGGTCCCCGGCCCATAGCTCCACGAGTGCCAGTCGTACGAGGCAGATGGCCTTCGGATCCTGCGCGTACAAGGCCAGGTGCTCGCCACGACGAGACGCGTCGTACGCCTCGATAGCGCTGCCAAGATAGCGGCGGGCGCCCGCCAAATCGCCCTGCCAGAATGCGCTGACACCGAGGAGATACCGACCCTCCGTTCCGGCGATCGGATCACGTTGCTCCTCGTCGAGCAGGGCTTGCGCGAGCGCATCACAATCGTCGAATCGGCAGCCTTGCAGCCGCGCAAGACCGAGACCACGAAGGATCGGCGCATCTACGGGCCTTGTAAGCTTGCGGCAGAGCGAACGGGCTCGCTCGTAGAGTTGATGCGACGCGCGTGAGCCGTAACCCTCGAGCGCAACAAGCGGAGACCCCAGGGCAATCCGGAGCTCGAGCTCGAGCGCGTCGCGCTCGGCTGACGGCGGAAGATCGACGAGCATCTCGAGCGCGCGCCGAAACATCGCAACGGCCTCCTCGGGGGCTGACACGGCCACTGCTCTCCCGCCGGCCGCGCGGTAGGCGCCAATCGCCGGTTCGACCATACCGGCGTGATCGTAGTGTGCGGCGAGCTGCGCGCTGGCCGCATCGATGTCGTTGCGGCGATCGACCGTAATCGCCTCTGCGACGGTCCGGTGAAGTTGCCGCCGGAGCGCCGGACTGACCATCTCGAGGGCGACCGCCCGAAGCTTGTCATGACTGAAATCGTAAGTAGCACCCTGGTCGCGGATGATGCGTCGATGCCAGAGCTCGTCGACGTCATCGATGATTGCATCCTCATCGAGCCCGATCGCCGCGGCCGCCAGCCTGACGGAGAAAGGCCGTCCAATGACGGCCGCGACCTCGGCCAACCGCCGAGCGCCGTCGCTCAACTGGCCAAGCCGGGCACCCAGCACCGTGCGCATCGTCGGTGTGAGCACTGCCTGGTTCACATCAGCGGAGATCCCGGCCCGGACCGCTTCGATCACAAAAAGAGGGTTGCCTTCGGTTTCACTCCAGAGTCGTGCCGCGAGTTCCGTATCGAGCGTTGTCTCGCTGAGCAGACGGGCAGCCAGGATCGTTGTCGTTTTCTCATCGAGTCGGTCGAGTGGCACCGTCGTCACGGAATCGTCGCGAGCCAAGGCGTCGACGAGACCAACGAGCGGATGATGCTCCGGGACTTCCTCCGAGCGCACCGTTCCGACTATCAGAAGCGGCGTGGATCTTCCAGCCCGGACGACGAATCCGATCAATTCGTTGGTTTCCGCGTCGCACCACTGTAGATCATCGATTATCAACAGCCGTGGGTGATCGCCGGCGACGATAGCCCGACTCACGGCATCGAACAGCCGATGGCGCTGAGCCGCATCACCCGATCGGCTCGGCGCGGATTGCTCGGACACCTCGTGGAGCTCGGGCATGAGACGAGCCAGCTCGGCCCTCCAGACCGGCTCGAGCGTTTCGATCTGGCTTTTCAGCACAGCGGATCGCAGCAACTCGACGACTGGGCCCCACGGCAGTCGGCCAGCGGCCTCGTACGCACGAGCCGAGGCGACCGCGTGACCCTCTGCGCGAACGCGGTAGCCCAGCTCGCGCGCGAGACGGGACTTTCCGATTCCCGGCTCGCCGGTGACCAAGAGTAGATGAGCGCCACGTTCCCGAACGGATCTCCATGCGTCATAGAGCGCGCTCGATTCCGACTCGCGCCCGACGAACGGCGACTCGGCGACCGCTGCGGAACCCGTGCCTGGAGTCTCCTCGCGCTCAACCGCTGCAACCCGCGCTTGCTCATAGAGGGCCTGAATTACCTCGCCCGGTTCCACGCCGAGGTCACGCTCGAGCGCCTCAGCATAGCGATGGTAGACGCGCAGAGCCGCAACCCTCTCGTCGAGCGCAAGATGCGCTCGCATCCGAGCTCGGACCGCCGCCTCATCCGTTGGCTCCATGACGGCAATGCGCTGCGCATACGCGATCGCAGCTTCGTTATCGTCTCCCGCCAGCGCCGCCTCGACGAGGCGTAGCAGAGCCTTCTGCGCCTCGCCTTTGAGGGTTTCCCGCTCCTCGAGGACCCAATCGTCATAGCAAGCCGGGAGAAAATCGCCCCCATAGAGATTAGCGGCGCGCTCGACATCGCCGGTTTCAATGGCATCGCGGAAATCGAGCACGTCGACCTCACTCGGCCCTGCCGCTATCCACCGCAGCGTCTCGTTGTCGATCTCCACGAACTCCGCGACGTCGGGTAGCGCTTGACGGAATTCGTGCACCAGCTTCCTGAGGTTCGTGCGAGCTTGACCCTCATCGGAGTCGGGCCAGAGCTCGAACGCGAGCCGTGAGCGGTGCTGCGCGTCTCTGCGCAACGCGATCAACGCAAGAAAGCGCTGCAGCCGTAGCGAGTCGAACGCGCGAAGGCGTTGCCCGTCGAGGCGGATCTCGACAGCACCGAGAAACCCGACTTTCAAGCGCGTCCGCGGCTCGCCGCCGGACGCGCGCGCGTCACTGGACATGATCGCCCATCGGCTGATGGTCCAATTTCAATTGATTGAGGCTAGCGCCTCTCATCACAGTTTTCGACCCGACTTCCAAGATCGATACGGGGGGCCGGCTTCGAAACCGGCCGGGGAAGTCCTCCCGCCATGCGAGTAGAATCGAGCAAAACCAGGGGGGACAGACGCCATGATTCGCTGCACGCTAACTACGGCGGGTTTACTCACTTATGCGTTGCTCCAGCCAGGGCCGGCAACAGCGCAGCCCGATTACGACAGACCGCAAGTCACGATCGTCGCAACGGGCGGAACGATCGCGAACTCGCCGGCCGGGCGCATGGGGGTCGATGCGTTCCTCGACCAGATTCCGGGCATTGGTGAGATCGCCGACATCAGAATCCGCGACTACGCGCGCATCAACAGCTCGAATATGTCCGTGCAGAACTGGATCGAGATCGCGCAGCTCATCACGGACGAGCTCGACGAGCATCCCGAGACCGACGGCATCGTCGTGACCCATGGCTCGAACACGTCCGAGGAAACTGCCTATTTTCTCA
>JBFJXA010000169.1:0-4160 GCA_041623375.1 Gammaproteobacteria bacterium
CTGCGGATACGGGCACAGCGGGCGGGTCCGCACGACTCGCCCGTTCTCGCGCTGTGTCGCGAGCACGGCCGCCGGCGCCTTACCCGTTTCACGCCACTGCTCGAGCACGCTGAGCATGTCGAACTCGTTCGGCCCGTGACCACCCGCGCAATGTCCCATGCCGGGCACCATATAGAGGCGCACGCCCTCCTCGGCACGGGCCTTACCGAGCGTATCGACGACCTGATTGTAGTAGTCGATGGATCCCATAGGCGGAATGTTCTGATCCGCCCAGCCGTGGTAGATCAACAAGCGCCCGCCGCGGCTGATGAACGGCTCGAGATCGGGAGACGTTGCAGCGAACACGCCGCCATCCACCTCGCGTGCGAAATCCAAATGCTCGACGACGCTGAGATCCCGATAATCGAAATCCTCATCCGGGAAAAGAACATGCTGAAATAAGCTGATGTACATGCCGTGCGGCTCTCGGGCAGCCACACGGTCCCAGAACAGTTCACTACCGGGCTCCATGCCGGCCGTCAAAACTTCGCCCGTGCGCGGATCGGTGACCGTTGCGTAGATCTTGCGCGCGGCGGTTACCTGCGGCTCGCTCAGGCAAGCACCCGTCTCGCCGCTCTTACACTGCAGCACTCCGGGATCGAAGTCGCAGCCGGCCGGATCGCTGATGAGCCTGTCCTCGAGCCCGTCGCGCGCATCGCACATTTGCATGGCTGCATCGTGGAGTAACTCGAGATCTTCACGCTCCAGATAACTTTCCGGCGTCTCGTGCGTGGCCTGAATCATGCCGAGCGTTTGAAATGCGACATCCGTGCGGTCGTAACCGGGCGCGCCCGCAATGATCGCATCGAAGTCGTCAGGGTAGCGTTGCGCTTCCATGAACGACATCCGCCCGCCACCGGAGCAGCCGTTGAAATACGAGTAGCTCGGCGCCTGCCCGTAGAACTCATCGACAGTCGCCTTACCCTGCACTGCCATCTGATGCACGGCGCGGTAACCGAAGTCGACGACTTTCTCGGGATGGCCGATCGCGAAACTCGCATCGCTGCCGGTATGCCCGGTGTCGGTCGACGCCGTCGCATAGCCACGGCGCACGCCGTCAGCGAGTGCGCGATACTGGATCGAACCGGCCCAAGCGCCGTTACCGACCGCAAGAAACTTGCCGTTCCAGCCGGTCGTCGGCAGCCAGATCTCCGTCTTGATGTCAGAGTCGGACGTCGGCGCGATCGTGAGCTCGACGCGGCAGAATTCGGGAAGGTTTGCCTGCGCGGTCTGTCCGTCCGGCGGCATGAACCGCCCGGACGTTACTAACGTTGCCGAGTCCACGGTCGTGTTCCTGAGATTCAACGATGCGGCCAACTGCTCGCACATGACCGAGGGCTGCTGTGCATGGGCCGATATGGCGAATAGCGCGACGCACCCCGTGACGACACTTCTCATGGTGGCTCTCCTCATCTGCGGCGCCTGGCCGCGCATAACTCCGAGGATAGTAAGCGTTCCGCGCCCTGCTTCGCTAGCCGAACACTGCCGGGTTTCGCGGCACCCATGGCTCGAATCGGGCGACGACGCCGAGTTTCTCGACTCGGCGAGGCACCGTCGGTCGGGTAGGCTCGGTTGTCGATCTCTGAGTTGGTTTAGCGTCTTGACGCTATAACGTTAAGTCGCTAAGTTGGCGCCATGGAAACAGGTCGAAAACGAGCCACTGTGTATTTCGATTCCGCTCTGCACCGGGCACTAAGGCTCAAGGCAGCCGAGACCGATCGGTCCCTGTCCGATCTCGTCAATGAGGCAGTCAAGTTGAGCTTGGCCGAGGATGCCGAGGATCTGGCGGCGTTTGACGAGCGCGCGAAGGAACCGGATCTACCCTTCGAAACCGTCCTCAAGGAACTCAAGCGTAGTGGAAAAATATAGGGTTTTTATTAAACCCTCAGCGAAGAAAGAGCTACTCGCCGTATCGAACAAAAAGGACCGTCAGCGCATCGTGCGCCGCATCTCGGAGCTGGCCGAGAATCCCAGGCCGCCGGGCTGCGAAAAGTTATCCGGGTACGACCGCTACCGCCTGAGGCGAGGTCGGTATCGCATCGTCTACGAAATACGCGACACCGATGTGCTAGTCGTCGTTGTGAAGATCGGCCATCGGCGCGACGTTTACCGCGCGCGCTGAGGATTGCGCACAACCCGTGAGACTCGACTGTCGCGCGTGCGCATCGAGCCACCGGCGCGCGGCTTCGACGACAGCCTGATGCTCGAGCGATCGACCGCGGTCTCGTGCTATGACGATCTCATCGGCCTCGATCGGCCCGGCTAGCAAACGGCCGTGGCGATCGACCGTGCTCGCGACCGCGAGCATGAGCGCCGCACCGTCCATGAGCGGAAACGTTCGCGTCGCCGTCGTTGCGCCGCGCGTTGCCACCCCGAAACTCCGCGTCTGCGGTCGGGCGGCGAACGCGGCGGCGATGATCTCTGCAGCGCTTGCCGTTTCGTCGCCCTGCAACACGGCAACCGGCGCGCCCGGCGTCCGCAGTCGAACGGGCTCACCGCGCACGCGTAGCTGCACGTAATCACCGAGACCGACCTTACCGTCCTCGTACCAGATACGTCTGCGCTCGCCGTCGGGTCGCAGCGACGTGCCAGCCTCACCGTCTCCGAGCAACGGGCCGAGTCCCGCGAGCATGGGCCAGAGATTACCGCCCTGATTGTCGCGCAGGTCCAGAATCCATCTACACGCACCGGCCGACTCGAGCGCGCTGATGCGCGCTTGTAGGTCTTCGGCAAACACGACGCGATCCATATGCTCGCCGCCGGCGAAACCCGGTAAGCGGATGTAGCCGATTCCTCCAGCGAGCAGCTGCGCGCGTGGCGCGCGTGGCTCGCGGCCGCTTCGCGCGTTGCCGACGGGACCACGCTCGAGATTCTGCATCTGTCGCGGCGACATGAAGTAGCTGTGCCCGTCGCCGAGCAGACTCAGCGCATACTGAACGGCCAGATGCGCATCGTTCATCGTCACGGCGCCGCGCGCTTGCGCCATCGCGGCGCTGCGGAAAGTCGGCCAATCGAGATGGCCGCGCGTGACGGCGTGATCGTCGATCAACCCGAGCGCTTGGCGCATGTAGCGCGCCGCGGCCGCCGACGGCGCCGGTAGGTCGCTCGTGCGCACTGCCTCGACAGAGAAATCGTCGAACCAGGCCGCACCGCCACCGTCGAGCTCTCCGCCGAAGCTGATGCGCTCGGCGTTCGGTGCGAGCGGCGCGTCGATGACGATGCGCTGCCAGCCTGCGCTGTCCAAACCGCCTTGCGCTCGTGAGCGGCCTATATAAAGAAGTGAGCTATTGCCGTCCACGCGTACGCGCAGTGAAGCTGCGCTCGTGTCGGTCTTTACCCATGCGCTGACGCGGATCCGGTCGGTCGGCACATCGCGCGCATCGAGCGACTGCGAGAACCGCCCTCGCCCGCCTGAATTCGTCTGTTCGATTCGCAGGCTCCGCTCGCCCGTACGCGCGATGGCGGAATCCAGTGCGACGCTAAGGTCGTCGCTCGAGCGCCAACCGGGCACGGCGCCGAGCCCACCCGCCGTTGCGGTCTCGAAATCGAGGTTAATCTGCGCGTGCGTGGGCAGCGTGATCGAGACGAGCGCAACGAGCACGACGCTCGCACCGAACTTCACGAGAATCGCCACGCGAGTGTGACAGGGACTCCGCTCGCTAGGCGGATATGCCCCAGAGCTCTATCGCATTGCCACCGAGAATCGCGATCTTCTCGGCATCGCTCAACCTCGGCGTATCGAGCACGTGATCGACCGGGGCGTCGTTCCAGGTATACGGATAGTCCGAACCGAGCAGAAGGTGGTCGGCACCGTATTGCGCAACGAGATGACGCAGGTTCTCGCTCGTGAAGACGAGCGAGTCGAAATACATATCCCTGAGATAGTCGGTCGGTCGGCGGTTGAGCGTGCGGTTACAGGCTTGCGGTGCGCGCACACAGCCGTAGTCCGAGCGATCTGCGTACGAAGCGAGGTAGCCGCCACCGTGCGCCGAGGCGACCTTGAGGCTTGGGAAGCGGTCGAGCACGCCTTCGAAGATCATGTGCGACAACGCGATCGTCGTATCCAGCGGGTTGCCGATGACGTTGCTCAAGAACCCATTGCCTTCCAGCCGATCGAGCTC
>JBFJXA010000170.1:0-4130 GCA_041623375.1 Gammaproteobacteria bacterium
CAATGACGTACGGCAGAAACCGGCGCTTGTCGGCGTCGGGTTCCTGATCGTCGAAATAGCGTAGATCCTTGCCGCTCGTTTCCATGTGCTGGCGCAGATCGAAATCCGTGCGATTGGCGATGCCCTCGAGCTCGCTGAGCCCGAAAGGAAAATCGTACTCGACATCTGCGCAGGCGCTGGCGTAGTGGGCGAGCTCGTCGCCCTCGTGCTCGCGAAGATGCAGCCGCTGCTTGGAGAGCCCCAGCTCGACGTACCACGCGTATCGGCGGTCCCGCCAGTACCGGTACCAGCCATCCGCATCGTCGGGCCGGCAGAAGAACTCGATCTCCATCTGCTCGAACTCGCGGCTGCGAAACGTAAAGTTGCGTGGATTGATCTCGTTGCGAAAGGCTTTACCGATCTGGCCGATGCCGAACGGAAATCTGACGCGCGCCGTATCGCAGACGTTCTTGAAGTTTACGAAGATGCCCTGCGCGGTCTCTGGACGCAGATACGCGACGCTCGACTTGTCCTCGAGGGCGCCGACGTGGGTCTTGAACATGAGGTTGAACGCGCGCGGCGCGGTCAGGGAGCCCGGCTCCTTCGCGCCAGGTGCGAGCGTGCGCTCGCGCAGGCCTGTATCCGATAGCGCGTCCGGCACCGGTACGAGCGTCAGGTCGCCGAGCTTTTTACGCAGCGATTGGGCTCTCTTGCGGTGGGGCGCGAGTAGCGTCGCATCGTCGGTCTTGCCGCTCTCCCCGGGCGCCGCGAAAAGCGTCTCGTCGTCGGAAATTGGTGCCGAGAGACGATCCGGCGGGACGAGCCGGTACACGACGAGCTGATCGGCGCGATAGCGATTGCGCGTCTCCCGACAGTCGACCATGGGATCGTTGAAACCCCCTACGTGACCGCTCGCTTGCCAGACCGTCGAATTCATCAGGATAGAGCAGTCGAGCCCTACCATGCCGAAAGCGCCGGGCGCACCGGCCGGTGCGTCCGTCTCGTCGTGGTGCGCGATCATGTCGTGCCACCAGGCGTCTTTGATATTGCGTTTGAGCTCGACCCCGAGCGGGCCGTAGTCCCAGCAGCCGTTGAGGCCGCCGTAAATCTCGCTCGACGGAAAAATATAGCCCCGCCGCTTGCACAGCGAAACGAGTTTTTCCATCAGATCCATGTGCTGTCTCCTCGGAACGGGCCGTGCGCAAAGCGCGCCAGTATAGCGACAGAAGCGAGTCAACGTAGCCCTGCCGACGAGAGCCCCAGAAACGCCCAGTATGCACCAAAATAGTGCGTAGCTCGGCGCAGTTTGCATTAACAGTGTGCATAACGCACTATGCTGGAGCGATTCGAGCCGGCAAAAACCAAGGAATTACGCATATGCGGATGCTGGCACGGTTTTCGCAGTTCCGAATATTTCCGACTCGCCGTGCTCACTGGAGCCCGTGCGGGATATTCGGGTGAATTTGTACGGGGCTTGGGTCCGGTCACGACCGACTGTGTGGGGTCGCCGGACTGCGAGAAAAAGCCGAACTCGAAAATGACGATCTAATGGAGGAACACTCATGTCGCCTGCGGACATTCTCAAGCTACTAAAAGACAAAGACATCAAGTTTGTCGATCTGCGTTTTACGGATACCCGGGGTAAGGAGCAGCACGTGTCCGTGCCCGGGCATACCCTCGACGAGGGCTTCTTCGAGGACGGCAAGATGTTCGACGGATCGTCCATCTCGGGCTGGAAGGGGATCAATGAGTCGGACATGATCTTGATGCCGGACAGCCCGACTGCCGTCGTCGATATCTTCTCCGAGGAGGCGACGCTCAATCTTCGCTGCGACGTCGTCGAGCCCACCACGATGCAGGGCTACGCACGTTGCCCGAGGTCGGCCGCCAAGCGCGCCGAGGCATATATGCGCTCGATCGGTATCGCCGATGAAGCCTATTTCGGTCCGGAGAACGAGTTTTTCGTCTTCGACGATATCCGTTGGGGCGTCAGCATGCAGGGCGCTTTCTACGCGGTCGAATCCTCCGAGGCGCACTGGCATTCGTCTAAGGAGTATGCCGACGGCAACATCGGCCATCGGCCCGGCGTCAAAGGCGGCTACTTCCCCGTGCCGCCGGTCGATTCCCTGCACGACATACGCTCGGCCATGTGCATGGCGCTCGAGGAGATGGGACTCACGACGGAGGTCCACCACCACGAGGTCGCCACAGCCGGGCAGTGCGAGATCGGCGTGCGTTTCGGCACGCTCGTCGAGAAAGCCGACGCCGTGCAGATTCTAAAGTACGTCGTCATGAACGTTGCTCATTCATACGGCAAGACAGCCACGTTCATGCCCAAGCCGCTCGTCGACGACAACGGCAACGGCGCGCACTGTCATCAGTCGCTGTTCAAGGGCGGCAAGAATCTGTTCACGGGCGACGAGTACGGTGGTCTGTCGGAGACGGCGCTGCATTACATCGGCGGAATCATCAAGCACGCCAAAGCGATCAACGCGTTCACGAACGCCACGACCAACAGTTACAAGCGTCTGGTGCCGGGCTTCGAGGCGCCGACGATCCTGGCGTATTCCGCGCGTAACCGCTCCGCCTCGATCCGTATCCCCTACGTCGCCAACCCGAAAGGACGCCGCATCGAGGTTCGGTTCCCCGATTCGACCGGCAACCCCTATTTCGCGTTCGCGGCGATGCTCATGGCGGGCATCGACGGTGTTCAGAACAAGATCCACCCAGGCGATCCCATGGACAAGGACCTCTACGATCTCGAGCCCGAGGAGGAGGCGGGTCTGCCGATGGTCTGCTTCTCGCTCGAGGAGGCGCTCAACGCGCTCGACGCGGACCGCGACTTCCTCAAAGCCGGCGACGTATTCTCCGATGACCTCATCGACGGCTACCTCGAGCTCAAGGGCGCGGACGTCACGCGGCTGCGTAAGACCACGCATCCGGTCGAGTTCGACATGTACTACAGCCTCTAATCGAGGCTCGCGCCCAGCTTTTGTCAAATTGCCAGGACTGGGGCGGAGTTCTCGAAATTCCGCTCCAGTGCTTGGCACCGGCGAAAGCCAGGCGCTAAGCTTCAAGGATGAGAATTTGGCTCCTTCTGGCAAGTCTGCTCAGCACTGCGGTCCTCGCACAGCAGGCCTATACGTGGACGGACGAGAGCGGCGTCGTGCATTACTCCGACCGGCCATTCCCTGGTGCGGCCACGATCGACCTCAGGGCGGCGCAGGGCTATTCGGCGCCTCAGCCCGTGCGGGTGACGCCGGAGCCGACGGACGCGGCCCCCGCCGAGGAGGAGGCGCCCGAGCAGCCGTACACGACATTCAACGTCATCCGGCCCGTGCAGCAGGAGACCCTCTGGAACATCGGGGCCGTGCTCGACGTGGAGGTCGATCTGCAGCCCGGTTTGCAACAAGGACACCGGCTCGGGGCGTATCTGGACGGTCAGCTCATCGACGTCGGTGCGAGGACGACTCAGTTTCAGCTGCCGGACGTGTTTCGCGGCATGCACACGCTGCAGGCCGTCGTGCTCGACGTGGATGGCGACGAGGTCGTGCGCTCGCTCGCCACGAGCTTCATGGTGCAGCAGACCTCAATTCAGAATCCGGCCAATCCCCTCGCGCGCTAGCACCACTCGAGATCCCGACGACCCGCGGGCGGCCACGGCCTAAAGCAGGCCCCGGCAGCGACGAGCTGCTCCAGGGCCTGACGACGGCCGTCGTGGTGCTCGGTCGCGATCTGCGCGTTGTCTATCTCAATCAAGCCGCGGAGAATCTGCTCGGCACGAGCCAGCGCCAGGCCCTCGGCAAGCCGCTCGCCGAGTTCGTGCTGCCACCCGACGAGCTCGTCGGCCTGTGCAAAAAAGCCTTCGACAGCGGTCTGACCTACGGCTGCCGCGAGCTCACCGCGCGCGTCGGTGACCGCGAGATCATGCTGGACTGCCGCGTAGGATTGCTCGATGCACAGCCCGACCATCTCCTGCTCGAGCTGTTCGACACGCTCGTCGATCGCCAGCTCAGGCGAGAGGAAGACCTGCTGGCACAACAGCGACTGAGTCGGCGCATCATTCGCCAGCTCGCGCACGAGGTCAAAAATCCGCTTGGCGGCCTGCGCGGTGCCGCACAGCTCCTCGAGCGGCAGCTCCCGAGCACGGA
>JBFJXA010000171.1:0-4037 GCA_041623375.1 Gammaproteobacteria bacterium
GCACAGCCGACCGCTTCGTTGCGACAGCAACTCCTCGACGTGCCCGGGATCGGGCCCGAAACGGCCGATGCGATGCTCGGCTACGCGTTCGACCGGCCTGTGCTCGTCGTCGATGCGTATGCGCGTCGGTTGTTTACCCGGTTGCACTGTCCGTCGCCGACACCGTCTGACGCGAGTCTGAAGCGCAAGGTCGAGGCGACCCTGGGTACGACTCGAGCTCTCAACGTTTTTCATGCGCTCATCGTCACGCATGGGCAACGGTGCTGTACGCCGACTCCGAAATGCGAGTCTTGTGGGCTTGCGTCGATCTGCGGTTTCGCGCAGACAACGCATCCAGGCTAGCTCGAGCCGGCCGACGGCTGGCACTCGATGAGACGGCCTCTGACGCCGCGACTGTCGGGTCCGAGCAGATACAGATAGGGCGCCGTAATAGCCTCTGGCGTCGTCAGCGTGTTCACGTCCTCGGCTGGATAGGCTCTGCGTCGCATCGACGTGCGCGTCGCACCCGGGTTGATCGTATTGACCCGAATTCTCGTGTTCTCGAGCTCGTCCGCGAGCACCTGCGCGAGCCCCTCGACGCCGAACTTGGATGCCGCATACGCGCCCCAATACGCTCTTCCGGAGTGCCCGACGGTGCTCGTCGTGAAGAGCACGGACGCGTCCTCCGCTTCCTTGAGCAACGGTAGCAGGCAGCGTGTCAGAATGAAGGTTGCGTTGAGATTGACGTGAACGACCCGTTGCCACAGAGCGATGTCGTAGTGTTCTATCGGGCTGCGATCTCCAAGCAATGCGGCGTTGTGCAACACGCCGTCGAGGCGGCCGTAACGCGTCTCTATCGAGTCGACGAGTTGCTGGTAGTCCTCGCCCTGCGCGCGCTCGAGATCGAGCGCGGCGCAAGTCGGTTGCGCACCGAGCGACTGCAGTGCTTCGTAGGTCTCCTGGAGCTTGCGCTCGCTGCGACCGTGAAGAATCACCGTTGCGCCGCAACGAATCAGCGCGGCGGCTACCGCGCGCCCGATGCCTGCCGTCGCGCCCGTAACGAGAATGACGCGACCGGCGAGCCGATCCGCAGGAGGGTCGTAGCCGAGCCAGTCGTTCATACGCGTATTCCGGAGAGCCGAGCGCTGGCCCCGGCTCTTCAGCCGCCTCGGCGCAGCCGCTCGGCAGGCTTGTCTTCGCGCTCGGGCTCCTCGTCACTCGCCTCGGTCGCGACGTCGCGGGCGCTCTCCTCCACAGCCGTCATCGTCGGTAGCGGTTGCTTCGGGTTGACGCCGAGCTCGGTAAAGCGTCGCGCGGCCGGCATGACCATGCGCTCGAGGGAGCCGACGGCCTTGTTGAACGCCTGCACGCTGCCTCCGAGCTGTTTGCCGACATTATTGAGGTGAGAGGCGAACGTCGTCAGACGTTCATAAAGCTGCACGGCAAGCTTGCGAATCTCCGTGGCATTTTCGGCGACCTCGAGCTGCTGCCAGCCGTAGGCAATGGCTTTGAGCAGAGCGACGAGGCTCGTCGGCGTCGCGAGTATGATTTGCTGACGTAACGCATCGTCGAGAAGATTCGGCTTCTCGGCGAGCGCAGCGCTGAGAAATTGATCGCCGGGAATGAACAGGATGACGAAATCCGGGCTGTCCTCGAACTGCGACCAGTACGCCTTGCTCGCAAGCTCCCGGATACGGTCCTGAACCTTGGTTGCATGCCGGGCCAGGGCTTTGCGCCGCTCGTCCTCGTCCTCGGTCTGCGTCGCATCGAGATAAGCGTCGAGTGGCGTTTTCACGTCCACGACGACTCGACGACGATCGGGCATGTGAATGATCAGGTCGGGACGAATGGGCCCCTCGTCGGTCACCTGATGCGCCTGCGTGACGAAGTCGCAGTGCTCGACCATGCCGGCCAGCTCGACGAGGCGCCGTAGCGTGATCTCGCCCCATTGGCCTCTGACCTCCGGCCGGCGCAGCGCGTTGACGAGATTGCGGGTCTCCGTGCTCAGCGTGCGTTGCCCGGCTGCCATCGCCTCGAGCTGCGCCTTGATCGTGCCGTAGGCCGTCTGACGGGACTTCTCGAGCGAATTGATCTGATGCTCGGTTCGCTGCAACGCGTCGCGGATCGGCCGCACGAGAGCCTCTACGGCCTGCTCTCGCGCCGCGAGCTCACCCTTGGCGCGCTCGTGGTGGGTACCGAGGCTCTCTTTGGCCAGCCTGAGAAACATCTCGCTATGGCTGGACAGATGCTGGTCCGCGAGCTGGCTGAAAACCCCGCTTAGCCGTTCCGTGGCCAGCGTCAACGCTTGCTCGCGCTCGATCTCCTGCTGTGCCTGCGCTTTGAGCTCGGTCTCCTTGACGGCCAGCGCGTGCTTGAGCTTGACGCGACTGATATACGTCAGGCCCCAGGCGAGCAGGAACCCGGCGAGAAAGCCTCCGCCGACGAGGAGCGCCGGCAACTGCCAGTCACCCTCGAGCACGACCACCTCCATTCAAATGCAAAACCCGCTCACACGCATCGATCAGCTCGGCGGGGTGGCGAATCACGAGATCGGCCCCCCAATCGATAGGGTTTTCATGTTGACGAATATACCCGTAGGCAGCAGCGATCGTCGCCATGCCGGCCGCGCGTCCCGCCTCGATGTCCCGCGGGGCGTCCCCTACGTAGATACATCGCGCAGGATCGAGTCCGATCTCCTGCGCCGCCAGGCGCAACGGTGCCGGATCGGGTTTGCGCACGGGCAGGCTGTCGCCGCTGACGATGCAGGCCGGGCGTGTGTCGAGACCGAGCGCTGCGAGCAGCGGCGCGGTCATGGCGTGTGGCTTGTTGGTCACGATGCCCCATGGGTATTGTAATTCTTCTAATTTATAAAGAACATCGCTTAATCCACTGAATATTTTAGAGTTAATACAGACAGAATCCAGATAGATCTCGAGAAAGGCGTGCCGCAGACGCTCGATCTCATCGTCGGAGCTAGCATCGTTGAACGCGGCCCGGATCATGCCGACGGCGCCATTCGATACCTCGTTTCGCGCGACGGCGTAGGGGAGCGGCGGACGGGAATGCCGGGTCAGCAACGACGTCAACACGGCACACAAATCCGGTGCCGTATCGACGAGCGTGCCGTCGAGATCGAAAAGCACGGCGCAGCGCGTCATGACGTCGGCGGACGGGTCGTATGGCAGAGGTAGTTGACGTCGGGCCGCCCGCCGACGCGACGCTGGCCGGTCAGCGGGTTGTATTGCATGCCCGAGATATCGTTCACGTTCAATCCGCCTGCCCGGCACCAGCCGGCCAGCTCCGATGGGCGAATGAGTTTAGCGTACTCATGTGTGCCGCGAGGCACGAGCCTGAGCACGTGCTCGGCGGCCACGATCGCGAGCACAAAGCTTTTGAGGTTGCGACTGATCGTCGAGAAAAATACCGAGCCCCCGGGACGGACGGCCTGCGCACACGCGGCCACGATCGCTGCCGGGTCCGGCACGTGCTCGAGCAGCTCCATGCACGTGACGACGTCGTAGGCGCCGGCGGCACGTTGCGCGTGCGTTGCGGCATCTTCCTCGAAATAGTCGATCGCCAGGTCTTGAGACTCGGCATGGTCGCGGGCAGCCGCGAGAGCGTGTCCTCCGAGGTCGATTCCCACGACGTGGGCGCCGGACCGGGCGAGCGCTTCGCTCAGCAGGCCGCCGCCACAGCCGATATCGAGCACGTGCCGACCGCGAAGCGGCGCGCGCTCGGCGACGTAGCCCAGGCGCAGCGGGTTGATCTCGTGAAGCGTCCTGAACGGACCGTCGCGATCCCACCAGGCGTCCGCGAGCGCGGCGAACTTTTCGAGCTCGGCCGGATCGTGGTTTGGCATCGCATCGCTCATGCGTCGAGTACCTTCCCGGCCCAGTCCCGTGCCCGATCGAGCAACAGCGCTTCGTCCAGCCGAGTGAGCTCGCCGTCGGCCAGGAGATGCTCGCCGGCAACCCAGACATCGCTGACGTCACTTCGCCCGGCGCAGTAAACGAGCTGCGATACCGGGTCGAGCACGGGCTCGACGGCCGTTCCCTCGA
>JBFJXA010000172.1:0-3958 GCA_041623375.1 Gammaproteobacteria bacterium
CCAGATCGGTAAAGCCTTTCGCAACGAGATCAATCCACGCAACTTTACGTTTCGCAGCCGCGAGTTCGAGCAGATGGAGATCGAGTTCTTCTGCCGGCCGGACGATGCGGATGGCTGGTACCGGTACTGGCGGGACCGCCGATACGCCTGGTACGTCGGGCTGGGGCTCTCCGAGCAGCGGCTGCATCTTCGCGAGCACGAGGGCGACGAGCTCGCCCACTACGCCAGTGCCTGCGCAGATGTCGAGTACGATTTTCCTTTCGGGCTCAGCGAGCTCGAGGGCATCGCCAATCGCACGGATTTCGATCTGCGCCAGCACATGGAGACGAGCGGCAAGGATCTACGCTATTTTGACGATCAGGAACCCGACGCTGACAAGCGCCGGTTTCTGCCGTACGTCATTGAGCCTTCAGCCGGTGCCGATCGCGCGGCCCTGGCGTTTCTCTGCGAAGCCTACTGCGAGGATGAGGTCGGCGGCGAGGCACGCACCGTTTTGCGCCTGCATCCGCGGCTGGCGCCGATCAAGGTCGCGGTGTTTCCGCTCGTAAAAAAAGACGGCATGCCCGAGCGCGCGCTCGCGTTGTACCGGGAATTGCGCTCGCGCTGCAACGCGTTCTACGACGAGAAGGGCGCGATCGGCAGACGCTACCGTCGCCAGGACGAGGCCGGGACGCCGTTTTGCGTGACGGTCGACGGCCAGACGGCCGAGGACGGCACTGTGACATTGCGCGAGCGCGACAGTTGCGAGCAACGACGCGTGCCCGCAGACGCGCTCGCGGCGCTTCTGGCCGAGGCGCTCGAGGGCTCGCCGGACGTCGGCTGAGCGCAGCGACGGATGTCAGCGCATCCTAATACCGTAGTTCTGGACCGCGACGGCGTCATCAACTACGACTCCGATGCCTACATCAAGACGCCCGATGAGTGGCAGCCGATACCGGGCAGCCTCGAGGCGATCGGGCGTCTGTGCGCTGCTGGCTATCGCGTCGCAGTCGTCAGCAATCAATCGGGGATCGGCCGCGGGTTGCTCAGTGAGGAGACGCTCGATCGCATTCACGCGAAGATGATCGCCGGCGTCGAGGCTGCCGGCGGGCGTCTGTCTGGGATCTACTTCTGCCCGCATACGCCGGATGACGACTGCGGTTGCCGCAAGCCCCGAACCGGGCTGCTCGAGCAGCTCAGAGCGGACCTGGAGCTCGCGACCCTCGAGGGCGTGCCTGTCATCGGCGACAAACTGGCCGATCTCGATCTCGCCGCAGCCGCAGGCGCGCGCGGGCTGCTCGTGCTGACGGGAAAAGGTGTCGATGCGGCGCCGCTGGCACCGATCGGTACCGAGATTTACGCGGATCTTGCGGCCGCGGTCGACGATCTGCTGCGTGAGCACGGCGAGTGAGCACGTTGCGACAGTGGCTCGGCTCGATCGTCTTTACGACCTATCTTTTTCTGTCCGTACCGTTTTATTCGATCTTCGCGTTTGCTGCAGTGCTCGTGCCGGGTGTCCGGCCATTCAGCGTTGCGCGAGTCTGGGCGCGTTCCGTGCTCGGCTTGCTCGAGCGCCTCTGCGGGCTCGACTACCGCGTCGAGGGCCTCGAGCATCTCGATAGAACGAACTGCGTCGTGCTGCTCAAGCACTCCTCGGCCTGGGAGACGATCGCGCAATGCGTCATCTTTCCACCACGCCAGGCATGGGTCATGAAGCGGGAGCTGCTCTGGGTACCGATCCTCGGCTGGGTCCTGGCGCTGTTCGAGCCGATCGCCATCGATCGCAAGGGAGGACGCCGCGCCGTCGAGCAAGTGTTGGCGCAAGGCCGGCAGCGACTCGAGGACGGCTTCTGGGTCATGGTCTTTCCCGAAGGCACGCGCGTTGCGATCGGCGAGAAACGGCGTTACGGCATCAGCGGCGCGCTGCTGGCCGCGACGACGGGCCGCCCCGTGATCCCCGTCGCCCACGACGCCGGACGCTACTGGCCGCGGCGAGGACTGCTCAAGCAGGCTGGCACGATTCGTGTTGCTATCGGTCCACCGATTGACACGGCCGGCAGAGACGCGCGCGACATCAATGTAGAAGTCGAGACGTGGATCGACGCGAAGCTCGCCGAGTTCGACTCGGCGCGTGACGGTTAACGCAGCGTACCGCTCAGACGTCTATATTCTCGGCTGCAAGCGCGTTGTGCTCGATAAACTCACGGCGCGGCTCGACCTGGTCGCCCATGAGCGTCGTGAAAATCTCATCCGCAGCCATGGCATCCTCGATCTTGACCTGCATGAGGCGGCGCGTGCCGGGATTTACGGTCGTATCCCAGAGCTGCTCGGGATTCATCTCGCCGAGACCCTTGTACCGCTGAATAGACTGGCCCTTTTTCGCTTGTTCCATTAGCCAGTCGATCGCTTCGGCGAACGTGGCCACTTCGCACCGATCATTGCCGCGTGTGACGTAGGCGCCCGGCTCGATCAGATCTTTGAGCTCTGCGCCGATTTCGGCGATACGCTGATATTCCGGTGAGCGGAAAAAGCCCTGATGCAGCGTCTTCGTCGCCGCGACGCCATGATGCTCCCGGCTGATCTGAATCTGCGCGTCACCGCCGTTGGCCGTTGCAAGTGCGACCTCATAGCGCGGGCCCGTGCCGTTCAACAGAGCCAGACGCTGCTGCAACTCCTCGCACCACGATCGCACCACGGTCTCCTCGGCGAAGCTCTCGTCCGATAGCGTCGGCAGCCACATCAACGCCCGCAGGACGCTCTCGTCATATCGCTGGCCCCAGCGCTCGATAATCGCCTTGACTTCGGTGTACTTGAGCGCCAGGCCTTCCAGCGCAGGGCCGCTGATCGCCGGCGCGCTGGCGCTGACGTGTAAGGCGGCCTCGTCGATCGCACTGGCCAGTAACAGGCTGTTTAGCTCGGCGTCGTCCTTGACGTAGTACTCCTGCCGTCCGCGCT
This sequence comes from Gammaproteobacteria bacterium, assembly GCA_041623375.1. Lineage (GTDB taxonomy): Bacteria > Pseudomonadota > Gammaproteobacteria > Steroidobacterales > Rariloculaceae > JAHEEM01. The sequence continues at coordinate 2,935 of JBFJXA010000172.1, forward strand.
TGAGCTTGTACAGTGGCGGTTGCGCAATGTAGATGTGGCCGCGCTCGATGAGCTCGACCATCTGGCGGTAGAAGAACGTGAGCAGCAGCGTTCGAATATGCGAGCCGTCCACGTCGGCATCCGTCATGATGATGATTCTGTGGTAGCGCAGCTTGTCGGGCTCGAACTCGGGCCGCACGCCGCAACCGAGTGCCGTGATCAGCGTGCCCACCTCGGCGGACTGCAGCATCTTGTCGAAGCGTGCCTTCTCGACGTTGAGTATCTTGCCCTTGAGCGGCAGGATGGCCTGCGTGCGCCGATCGCGCCCCTGCTTGGCCGAGCCGCCTGCTGAGTCGCCCTCGACGATGAACAGCTCCGAGAGCGCCGGATCCTTCTCCTGACAGTCCGCAAGCTTGCCGGGCAGACCCGCGACATCGAGCGCACCTTTGCGGCGCGTCATCTCGCGTGCCTTTCGAGCCGCCTCACGTGCTCTCGCAGCCTCGATTATCTTACCTACGATAGATTTGGCTTCGGCGGGGCGCTCGAGCAGGAAGTCTTCGAGATGCGCACCGACCATCGATTCGACCGCGCCCTTGACCTCCGATGAGACGAGCTTTTCCTTCGTTTGCGATGAGAACTTCGGATCGGGCAACTTGACCGACAACACAGCCGTCAGTCCTTCGCGCGAATCGTCGCCGGAGGTCGCGACGCGTTCCTTGCGCCCGATGCCCTCGCGCTCGATGTACGCATTCAACGTCCGCGTGAGCGCCGCCCGCAGCCCGGCCAGATGTGTGCCGCCGTCACGCTGGGGAATATTGTTCGTGTAGCAGAACGTGCCCTCCTGATAGCCGTCGTTCCACTGCATCGCCAACTCGACCTGCACGTCACCGCGGACCTCCTGAAAGTAGACGATGGACGGGTGAATCGGGGTCTTGTTGCGGTTCAAATGCTCGACGAAAGCGCGTATCCCGCCCTCGTATTGGAACTCGTCGCGGCGTCCGTCGCGCTCGTCCGAGAGCGTGATTCTCACGCCGGAGTTCAGGAA
>JBFJXA010000173.1:0-3913 GCA_041623375.1 Gammaproteobacteria bacterium
ATCGCGAGCCAGTACTTGTCGAAAGTCGCAGGCTCGGTGAACGTGACCGGGTCGATGATCGTCATATGAAAATCCAACCGGCTCTGGTCGTCACTCAGCGTGTATCGCTCGAGCACGCGGACATTTTCGCTCTGCGGCGTGCCGAGCGTGTCGAAGTACGGCCAATCAATCCGTGAAGTCTCGACGACGAGCGTATTGTCGTCCTCCCATCGTCCAACGGAGTAACCGAGGCGCGACGCCGGCTGGGCGGCCGGGTCCTCGGCGTTCTCGATATGGATCGTGCGCTCCATGTTGAAGAACTGCGCGCGGACATAAATCTCGCCATCGCCTTCGACGAGCTCGTAACGTTGCGGGTTCGTCATCGCGTGCGGCATGCCGCCGGGTTGGCACCGCGTCAGATAGTTGTCTAGCACATCCCAGCTGGCGCGCCCGGCGATGGCTGCGTCCGTGAACGATGCGTATTTGCGGTCGAGACCGCGCATCGGCAGGCTCCAGACTCGAAAGAAACCGCGGTTTTCTTCCATCGCCCGCGCGAGCACTTCCTCGTCGACGACCCAGGATGAGCTGCCGCCGACGTGCTCCTCGGTGAAGTAGGGCTCAGCCTCGTACTCGAGCACGGCCTCGCGGCCGTCGGGTAGCAGGACATGATTGGCGAGCAACACATTGTCTCGGCGCTGAGAGAGCTTGCCCGCGACTCTGACGACGTCGCCGACGCGAAACATGTCGGCGCTCAAGCCCGTTCTCTGCAGCGTCAACGCGTTGCCATAGGCTTCGAGTCGCCACTCCTCGTCCTGACCGGCGTCATTGGTCGTGGCCAGCCTGAAGATCGGGTGCGGGTTGCGCCACTGCACTTCGACGAGCCTGCCCTCGATCTCGGCATCCCGCTCGGAGAACTCCGCACGTGAATGGTGCGCCGATGATAAGCCGGGAAAGCAGAACAGGGTTACGGTTGTCGCGATGAGTAGTTTCATGCGTTCGTCCACCGGAATGCGTGATGAGCGCCTGTTACGTCGAGCCGCGAATACTAGCAGTTCCACGCGACTCAGAAATAGAGCATCGGGAGCGCGATCGACAGCCCGAGCCACAGGATGATTTGCAGCGGTATGCCGACGCGAAAGAAGTCCGAGAACCGGTAGCCGCCGGCGCTGAATACGAGCAGGTTCGTCTGGTATCCGATCGGCGTCAGGTAGCTCATATTGGCGCCAAAGAGCACGGCCAGCACGAACGGCAGCTCCGGGGCGCCGAGCTCCCGGGCGACGACGATTGCGATCGGCGTGCCGATAACCGCGATCGCGTTGTTCGTGACGACCTCTGTTAGAAGTGCGGTCAGCAACAGGACGCCGCTCAGCACGATCGGTGCCGGCAGGCCGCTGACGAGGGAGACGAACGCCGATGCGACCACGTCTACGGCTCCTGTGCGTGTCAGCGCAGCGCCAAGCGCCAGGCTCGTGACGACTACGAAGATGAGCTTGATATCGAGGGCGCTGCCGGCTTCGTCGAGCGCGAGGCAACGGCTGACGAGCATTAATACGACCCCACACAGAGCGCTCGCGACGATCGGCAACCAGCCCATCGCGGCGACGAGCACGACGCCGATCATGATGAACACCGCCACCGGTGCCTTGCCCGAACGCGGCACGAGGATATTCCGATCCAGGATCAAGAGGTCATGCTGATCTCGAAGCTTGCGGATGTCCCGGCGCGAGCCCTGCATGAGCAGGATGTCGCCGGTATCGAGCTGCCGATCCACCGCAGCGTCGATACGTTCGGTCTTCTGCCGCCCGGGCCTCAGCGTTCCGACCGGAATGAGCTTGCCGAGCATCGCCGAGTGGGCCTCGCTGAGCCGTTTTCCGTGCAGCGGTGACCCCTGCGTGACGACGAGCTCGACGAGTCGCTGGTCGGGAAGTCGCAGCAGGTCGTCAGGCTCGAATCCGCCGCCGAACAGGTTTTGCAAATCCTTGATGCCTTCCGCCGTGCCCTGGACGTAGACGCGGTCCTCGCTGCGCAACGTCAGTGTCGGCAGGCGCACGAGCTCGAGACTCTCGCCGCGTCGGACACGCTCGATACGCACGTTCTCGGGTAGCAGACCGCGTATCTCGCCAAGCGTCTTACCCGCCAGCGGGCTGCCATCCGTCACCTCGATCATCGATTCGAAGACTCGCGGCGTTGTGCCCGTCAACGGAGTTTCCCTCACGGGTAGCAACAGCGGGGAGACGGCCCAGAGGTACGCAATGCCGACAGCACCAGCCATGGCCGCGGGCAGCATGAAGTCGAACATCTCGAGGCGAGGCACGCCGAGGTCGGCAGCGACGGAGACGACGAGCAGATTGGTCGAGGTGCCGATCGTCGTGCTCATGCCGCCGACGATGCTCGCGAAGCCGACGGGCATCAGCACTTTCGATGGCGGCGTTCTCGTGCGATGGGCGACGCCGATCAGCACGGGCAACAGGATCACGACGATCGGCGTGTTGTTGACGAACGCGCTCAGGCTCGCCGCGGCCAGCAGCGTGAGCAGGAACGCGAGAGGGCCGTTCTGCAGCCACAAGCGCGCGAGGGAGCGGGTCAGGGGCCGAAGGGCGCCGCTGATCTCGACGCCCTTGGCCAGAACGAGCAGCAGCACGATCGTGATCAGCGCCTCGTTGCCGAAGCCGGCGAGAAACGTGCCCGCGCCCAGACGCTCGCCGTTGGTTTCGAACGGAAACAGCTCGAAGCCGACGACGAGTGCGACGAGCACGCCGAGGCCGGTCAGGGGCAGAGGCAGGCGCTCACGCGTAAACAGAAACAGCGTCAGCACTGTCAGCAGAATCGAAGCTGCGGCGTGCGGCTGCAGTGTTGCCATCGGCGAACTCAGCCTCTCGAAGGATCTCGTGTCCGCGCGTCTCTGGCCACGGAATTCGCTTCGGCCGCCGACGGCCTGCCGCGAGATTCCGCCGTCATCGAAATGATTCTCCCGTGACCCCGATGGCGCGTCCAGTTTTTTCGCTGCACCATGGCAGCGTCTCACGTTGGCTTGCGCCGATCTTGGCGACGATTGGCATTCGCGGTCGGAACTGACTATAAAACGGCCCCTGGGCAATGCGCGGGCAGGAACCGCAAGCAAGGAGACGCATCGCATGTCGACACTCGTTCCGCCGCACGGCGCCGACACCCTGAAGCCGCTTCTGCTGTCCGAAGCCGAGCGAGCTCAAGCAGCCCGCCGTGCCGAGCAGCTCGAGCGCGTACCGCTGTCGAGCCGCGAGGTCTCGGATCTCTTTATGCTCGGCATGGGTGCGTATACGCCGCTCGACGGGTTCATGGGCGAGGCGGATTGGCGTGCCTGCTGTGAGCGTATGCAGCTCGCGAGCGGCCTGTTTTGGCCGATCCCGATCACATTGTCGTGCGCAAAGGGCCGTGGCGACAGCATCGATATCGGTCAGGAAGTCGCGCTCGTCGACGGCGAGAACGGCGACTTGCTCGGCATACTGACCGTCGAGGAGAAATACGCCATCGACCGGGAGCTCGAATGCTCCCACGTGTTTCGCACGACCGACACGGCGCACCCCGGTGTCGAGAAGGTCATGAGTCAGGGCCCGGTCAATCTCGGCGGCTCGGTGCGCACGGTGTCCGAAGGCCATTTTCCGGAGACGTATGCTGGTCTCTACCATCGACCGGCCGAGACACGCGCGATGTTTCTCGAGCGCGGCTGGTCGAAGGTCGCGGCTTTTCAGACGCGCAACCCCATGCACCGCAGCCACGAGCATCTCGCGAAGATCGCCATCGAGATCTGCGACGGCGTGTTGATCCATCAGGTGCTCGGCGCACTGAAGCCCGGCGATATCCCGGCCGAGGTACGCGTCGCGGCGATCGATGCGCTCGTGCGCGAATATTTCGTGGACGGCACGGTCGTGCAGGCGGGCTATCCGATCGAGATGCG
>JBFJXA010000174.1:0-3884 GCA_041623375.1 Gammaproteobacteria bacterium
ACAGCCGGCATCGGTGTATTGAGCGTCGCGCGAACGATGATGACCGAGATTTTCGGCACGACATTGCCGACGATCGTCGACGGCGCGTTTGCGGCGACCTACGTTGTGATGATCAGCGTCTTCAACATGATCGGCCGGTTCTTCTGGGCAAGCGTCTCGGATTACATTGGCCGGCGCACGACGTATTGGATTTTCTTTGCGCTCGGCATCGTGCTGTATTTGTCGATCCCGTACACGGCCCAGCAAGTCAGCGTATCACCCGCAGTGATCTGGCTCGTCTATTTCTACGCCGCAACGATGATCATCTTTACGATGTACGGCGGCGGATTCGCGACGATCCCGGCATACCTCGCCGACATCTTCGGCACGCGCTACGTCGGCGGCATTCACGGCCGGTTGCTGACGGCCTGGAGTACGGCCGGCGTGCTCGGGCCGCTGGCGATTACCTCGCTGCGCGAAAGCGCGAGCATGCGGGCCATCGAGAACCTCGCCGATATCGTCGACCCGCAGCGCTTCGCTGAGACGTTCGGCGCCGGCCTCGATCAGCTCGACGTGCTCGTCGAGAACCAGACGGTTACGATTGCAAACCTCATGGAGATCGCACCGGCCGGCACGGTCAACCCGACGAGCGGGCTCTACAACACGACAATGGTCCTGATGGCCGCCCTTCTGGCGGTCGCCCTCGTCAGTAATGCGCTCATGCGGCCCGTGCACGAGAAACACCATATGCGATGACTTGGGATCGCTGAATTGGGGTCAGACCCCAATTGCTGAGAATCGCGGCTCCGACGCGTAGAACGCTTTTAGAATCTGAGAGTTACGCCCGTCCCGAAACAGAAAAATTGGGGTCAGACCCTAATTTATCTCAGAATCCCTCGGTGGACGTGAATAGCCCGACGCGTAGATTCGTTGCGGAATAGATCGTGCGGCCGTCGACATCCATTTCTCCGTCACCCAGGCCCATAATGAGCTTGCGCTTGATGACGCGCTTCATGTCGATCCGATACGTCACGAGCTTGCTCTCGGGCAGGACCTGCCCCTGGAACTTGACCTCACCGACGCCGAGGGCGCGGCCACGCCCTGCCCCGCCGATCCAGGCGAGATAAAAACCGACGAGTTGCCACATTGCATCGAGGCCCAGGCAACCCGGCATGACCGGATCGTTGCGAAAGTGACAGTCGAAGAACCAGAGCTCCGGCACGATATCGAGCTCGGCCCGAATTTCTCCTCTGCCGAAACGCCCGCCCGTGTCGTCGATATGCGTGATCCGATCGAACATGAGCATGTTCGGCACTGGCAACCGCGCGTTGCCCGGCCCGAACGCTTCGGTTTCGCCATGCTCGAGCAATTCCTCACGCGTGTAGCTCGAACGGCGCTTGTATTCCGTCAAGACTGACTCCCCTGGTGCGCTCCCCGGGCGCGCTGTGCGTGCGGAGGATACGTGGATCGACACGATAAAACCACGCCGATTGAAAATACGCGTTTTTCATGTCCGGTTTGCGCCAACGCGTGACGGCGCTTTGTGACTCTTTAGCGCTCGCCGTGCTCGAATCGGCGAGTCCAACGCTGACCGAGCCGCGTCAGTACCTCGTAGCTGATCGTCCCTGCGGCGCTCGCGAGGTCATCGATCGAAATGTGATCGCCCATGAGCTCGACCATCGCGCCTGGCACGACAACGTCCGGCGAAACGTCGGAGACGTCGATCGTAATCATGTCCATCGATATGCGTCCGACGATCGGCGCCTCGACACCGCCGACGTAGGCGCGACCGACATTTCCGAGGCTACGCGGATAGCCATCCGCGTAGCCGGCACCGACTGTAGCCAGGCGCGCGGGCGGCCCAACGCGATGCGTCGCACCGTAGCCGACTGTGACGGGCTCATCGATTTCCCGCACCTGCAGGATCGGGCTGTACAGACGCGCGACGGTCTGCATCGGATTGAGCCGATCGACGAAAGGATTGCCGCCATAGAGCGCAATGCCGGCGCGTGCAATATCGCCACTGAACGGCGCGCCCGCAAGAATACCGGCGGAGTTACCGATAGACGTTTTCGCGTCGGGCAACAGCGCCCGCAGATTGTCGAAACGTTCGATCTGCGCCTCGTTGAGCGCATGCCCGGGCTCATCTGCACGCGCGAGGTGCGTCATGACGAGCGCGATTTGCAAGTTTTCGAGCAGACCCTCGTTGCGTGCGAGCGCCTCGACCTCATCCGCGCTCAAGCCGAGTCGCGACATGCCCGTATCGATATGCAGTGCGACGGGATGGTCTATGGCGCCGCCTTGCTCGACCCAACGTTGCGCCTGGGCAAGTGAGTTCAACACCGGGACGAGCTCTGCGTTTCGCAAGGCGCGCTCCTCGCCAGGCTCGGGACCGGCGAACACGTATATGTTCGCATCGGTCAACAATCGTCTGAGCTCGCGACCTTCTGCGAGATTCGCAACGAAGAAATGCCGGCACCCGGACGCGTGCAACTCGTGTACGACGGGTTCGACGCCGAGACCGTAGGCATCTGCTTTGACGACTGCACCACAGTCGCCGGGCGCCGCGGACTCGACGAGCTTGCGATAGTTTCGCGCGATGGCATCGAGATCGACCGTCAGGAGGCCAGGGGTCGTTGCGGTTAAGGTCGCATCCATCACTGTCCGCTTTCGCCTCGGTTGATCTCGCAGTAAAACTGGTCTTCGGCGCGGCGCCACTCTAACATACGGCCGGTCCGCGATAGGCGAACGAGAATTCCACCGTACCTTTGATCGATGCAGCCGTGAGTGACCAATTTCGAGCTTTCCAGATCCATCGTGAAGACGACACGGTGTCGGGTCGGCTCGAATCGCTTACGCTCGACGACCTGACGCCCGGCAACGTCGTCATCGACGTCGAGTATTCGGGCATCAACTACAAAGATGCGCTCGCTGCCACGGGCGCGGGTCCGATCGTACGGCAGTTCCCACTCGTCGGCGGCGTCGATCTCGCCGGCGAGGTGCGTTCCTCCGAAGATGACCGATTCTCACCGGGCGATAAGGTCATCGCGCTGTGCGGGGGCTTGAGCGAGACGCGCGACGGCGGCTACGCAGAGACCGCACGCGTCGATGCCGACATGCTCGTGCACGTGCCTAAAGCGCTCGACACGCGCGCGGCGATGGCAATCGGCACGGCCGGATTCACGGCAGCATTGGCGGTGCACCGACTCGAGCACAACGGCCAGCGCCCGCAAGCCGGCCCCGTGATCGTTACGGGTGCCACGGGCGGTGTCGGCAGTATTGCCGTGGATATTCTGAGCGCGCGCGGCTACGAGGTCGCAGCCCTGACGGGCAAAATCGATCAAGCGGCGTTTCTGCAATTACTCGGAGCGAGCGAAGTCATCGACCGCAACGCGCTCACGATGGGTACGCGCCCGCTCGAAAGTGCGCGCTGGGGCGGTGCGGTCGACAATCTCGGTGGCGACGTGCTCGCATGGCTCACACGTACCACCAAACCCTGGGGCAATATCGCAAGCATCGGGCTCGCGGCGAGCGCCGAGCTGCACACGACGGTCATGCCGTTCATTCTCCGATCCGTCAGCTTGATCGGTGTGAACATGGAAGTGCCGCCGAACTTACGCGCGGAGATCTGGGAACGCCTCGCCGGCGACCTTCGACCGAGACACCTCGATCGGATCGCCAACCGCGAGCTTACACTCGACGAGCTGCCCGAATGCTTCGAGGGATACCTGAGCGCGGGCGTCGTCGGACGCACGCTCGTAAAGATGCGCTAGCTGCCAAATCTACGGCGCAGGCCGGCGGCGCAGGTGATAGTCGAACGGCGTGCCGAGATTTCTTGCGTTGACCCAGATGACGAGCATCTCTTCCAGCGTGTCCGCGTACCGCAATGGACCGAGATCGATGGT
>JBFJXA010000175.1:0-3856 GCA_041623375.1 Gammaproteobacteria bacterium
CAGCCCTACGAATGGTCGCTGCACGAGATCGAGGCGCTCGCGGTCGGCTTGGGACCCCAGACAATCGACATCGTCAGAAACCGAGGACCACTCGCAGGGCTCGACGAGAAGGAAGCCGTCATTGTCCAGCTCGGTCGCGAGCTCGTCGGCGCCCATGCCGTCACGGCAGAGACCTATGCGCGCGCCGAGCGTGTGCTCGGCGTCACCAACCTCGTGGACGTCGTCTCGCTCATGGGCGACTACGTAGCGACGGCCCTGCGACTGACGGCTTTCAATCAGCAGATGCCACCGGGGTGGCCGCAGTTTCTGCCGCTGCCGTTCGAGGCACCTGACGATATTCACGCCGACAGTCGCAGCCGCCTGCCTTATCTGCGCAGGGACCGCCGACCCCCAGCCGCGGCCCCGCCGCTTTATGGGCGCCAGCTCGCACCCGAGGGGACGGGCCCGGGGCAGATCAGACGTCATAGCGCGGGCCTCGACACACTCGAAGCGCGCGTCGGAAGCCGCCTAGTCCGTCTCACTGCGCTCATCGCCGCGCGCGGGCTCGACGATTCCTATCAGTGGACGATGCATGAGCTCGCCGCCGGGAACGCAATCGAGGCGGACGTCATCGACCGGATTCGCTACGGCCTGCCCGTGACAAACATCGCCGAGAAGGACGCGATACTCATCGAGCTCGGCCGCGAGCTGTTCGGCGCAAATACTGTCTCCGCCGCGACATACGCTCGCGCATTGGCACAGTTCGGCCAAACGGATCTCGTTGACCTGGTAGAGTCCATGGCACAGCATGCTCGCGATGCGATGGTGCTGATCGCGTTTCAGCAACAGCTACCAGCCGGACAGGAATCCCTGCTGCCCATCCGCTGAGCACACTCGAAGAGCGCACTAAGATGTTCAGAGACCTCGCCATCGTCATTTGCACGGCAGCGCTGGTCGCCGCCGCGTTCAGCCTATTCAACGGGAGAGACCCAGCGCCCGAGACGCAGACCGTGAACTTCGCGAGGACCGCCGATGGGCACCCCGACTTCAGCGGCATCTGGCAAACCAACAGCACCGCGAACTGGGATCTCCAGACGCACGATGCGCGACCCATGGTCGCCGAGCCGGGCGTGTACGAGAATCGCCCCGTTCTCGCGGCACCCGTGGTTGCACTCGGCACGGTCGGCTGGGTGCCGCCCGGCGTCGGTGTCGTCGTCGGCGGGGAAATTCCCTACCAGCCCTGGTCGGCCGAACGCAAACGCGAGAATCACGCAAACTGGCTCGATCGCGATCCTGAGCTCGGCTGCTACATGCCCGGTGTTCCGCGCGCGATGTACATGCCCTACCCGTTCCAGATCGTCCAGGGCACGAACAAGATCATGATGGTGTTCGAGTTCGCGAATGCCCAGCGAACTATCAATCTCGACGACGTCGCTCCGTATCCGGGCGAGGCCTTCATGGGCTACTCCGTCGGCCACTGGGAGGGGGACACGCTCGTCGTCGAGGTCACCGACTTCTCGCCCTATACCTGGCTCGACCGGGCCGGGAACTTCCACAGCGACGCGCTGCGCGTCATCGAGCGTTACACACCGATCGGTCCGAACGCGGTTCAGTACGAAGCGACGATCGAAGACGAAAAGGTCTTCACGCGGCCGTGGACGATCCGCGTGCCGCTCCTGCGCCGGCTCGAGCCCGATGCGCAGATACTCGACTTCAAGTGCATCGAGGAGGTCGAGGAGACGATCTACGGCCATCTACGCAAGGAGCCGCTCGTGGAGCGCTGGGAGGGCGAGACGATGATCATCGACGTCACGCGTAAAATTCCACCCGAGGACGTGCTCTATGAGTTACTGTGGTCGGGCAATCCGCCCGAGGATCAGTGAAACCGACGAGGAGGACGGAGCCGATGCGAGTTAGCCGAATTCTGTGGACCGCCGTGGCCGCCGCGCCGATCCTTGCCCCCGCACCTGTCGGTGCCCACCACGCCTTTGCGGCCGAGTTCGACGCCAATCAGCCGGTGCGCTTCACGGCCACCGTCAAGCGCGTGCGGTGGACGAATCCGCACACGTGGTTTTTCGTCGAGGTCGCGCAGCCGGACGGCAGCGTCGAGGAATGGGCGATCGAGGCCGGGACGCCGAACGTGCTCTACCGGCGAGGCTTCACGAAAGACTCACTCGCGCCGGGCACGGTGGTCGTTATCGACGGCTATCGCGCTAAGGACGGCTCTCGCAGGGCCAACGGCAGGGACATCACATTGCCGGACGGGCGCACGCTGTTCATGACGTCTCCGGGGACCGGCGCACCGAACCCGTAGCGCCCCGGCTATTCGACGTTTCCGCCCGTCGCGTTGTCCTGCGTTGCAGGGTCCGGGCCGCGCCCTTCGGCAAACGCGCGCTCGGCGGCCCGCGTGTTGGCGAGCATGCCGATCATGCCGTAGTTGCCTTCGTGACAACCGCCCTCGAAGACCTGATTCTCGTAGTCGTCGTTGCGCGTGAGCTCCTGAACCATCGTAAACGGCTGTGTGAACGTGGTCGGGTCATTGACCGTGACCTCGTAGCGCAGCGTCTCGGCATCGAGGCGGGTGAAACGCTCGATGAGATGCAGGTTCTCGCGCGACCCGTGGAAGTTCGTCTGCTCACTGAAGTTCGTGACGTCCACGACGAGCGTGTCGCCCTCCCATCGACCCCGTGCATCGCCATAGCGCTGGCGTACGGCCGCCGGCAGGTGCGGTCGGTCGGTGATGGGTATGACGCGGCTGAAGCCCTGTCCCTGACCGGCGTCGTAATGAATGCCGATGGCGCCGGGCGACTGCACGAGCCGCGCCACTCCACCGAAGGTGCCGGACTCGAGCATGAGCGGCATGCCGTAGCCGAAGCAGCGCTCGGTGCCGCTGCGATCCTCGGGCCCGTCGGCGCGGTTGATGCGATCGAGGTTGTAGTCCGGGGACGGCTCGTTCCGGCGCGGTGAGATCGGACCGGGACGGCCGCCCGACGTACCTTGCAGTAACGCCGCGAGGAACTCGGTCTTCTCGGCGATCCGCTCGGCCGCTTCGGGTGTCAGCGCCGGCAGCCTGCCGTTCGGCGGGTCGACGATCATCGACGTGCGCCGGCCGCGCTCGAGCGAGGGATCACCGAACCAGTGTTCGTTGTAAGCGCGGGCGACGTCTTTCTCCGTGCCCGCGAACTCGCGTCCGTCACGCCCCGGACGCTGCGCGCGCTCGAGGAGCGCCTGCTCGGCCGCTGCGATTTCCTGCTCGGTCAGAAACTCGCGCGTACCGTATTCGTCGGGCCGCTCGAGCGGCGTGACGTAAGGGTTGCTCCAGATGCCCTGGAGGTCAGGATCGCCCCAGGGCGTGAGGCCCGGCTGTGACTGAGCCACCGGGGCGAGTAGCACGGTGCCTGTGAGCACCGTCCAGGCGATAGAAGCGTTCGATCTCATCTCATGCTCCGCTCGTTAGTGATGTCGATGATAGCAACTCGGCGCTATGACTGCCGCAGACGCTGCCGTAGAATCGGCTCCTGCGTGAAGAGAGAAGCGAAAAGGCAACTGCTGGCTGCTGCGGCACTGTTGCTCGCGGGGCAACCTGCCGCCGCGCACCATAGCCGGGCGATCTACGACGAAGCGCGGACGATCACGCTCGAGGGCGTCGTGAGCGAGTTCGAGTGGGCCAATCCGCACGTTTATCTGCACGTCGAGACGCGCGCGGAGTCCGGTGAGCCCGTCGTCTGGGCCATCGAGCACGGCTCGACGACTGCGATGAAAAAGCGTGGCTGGTCACCCGACACGTTCGTCCCGGGCGATGCGGTTATCGTGCGCGCGCATCCGGGTCGGAACGCGTCGCGTAACATGGCGCTCGTATATTCGGTCGAGAAGGCCG
>JBFJXA010000176.1:0-3834 GCA_041623375.1 Gammaproteobacteria bacterium
ATTCTCGTTACCTGGTTGAAAAGAACGAACGGCTGGTAAATCGCGGCGGCATTGTATCCACATTACCGTTCGCTTGGTAGCAGATTTTTTGCACGGCAAGCGTCACGCGGCGAGGCGCGCAGCGACGTGTCGCTCGAGCTGTTGCAAACCACGCATGCCGTCGTCGAGCTCACCGAGCGTGCGACGCCATCCACGCGCACCCGGTAAACCCGCATAGAGCCCCATGAGATGGCGTGTTATCGCACGCAACGGCACACCCGCGGCAACCTCTTCCGCGGCGTAAAGCAACATCGCCTCGAGAACGGCCGATCGTGTAGGCACGGTGCCGCCGTAGAGTTGTGAATCGAGCGCCGCAAGAAGATACGGATCGCGGTAGGCGGCACGGCCCAGCATGACGCCGTCGACGTGCGCGAGTTGCGCCGTTGCGCACTCGGCCGTACACAAACCCCCATTGATGACGATCTCGAGCTCAGGAAAATCCTTTTTCAAACGATGGACACGACCGTAATCCAGCGGTGGAATGTCGCGATTCTCCCGTGGACTGAGGCCGCTCAACCAGGCTTTGCGGGCGTGCACGAAAATCGTCGGACAACCTGCCGATGCGACGGCCGAGACGAACTTACGTAAATGCGCATAGCTGTCGAGATCGTCAATGCCGAGCCGCGTCTTTACCGTAACGGGTAAACCGCACGCCTCGCTCATCGCGCGCACGCAATCGGCCACGAGTGCAGGCTTGGCCATGAGCGCCGCGCCGAAACAACCGGCTTGCACGCGCCCGCTCGGACAACCGACGTTCAGATTGACCTCGTCGTATCCCGCGTTCGCCGCCAGCTGGGCTGCCGCGCCGAGCTCGGAGGGTTCGCTGCCGCCGAGCTGGAGCGCGACCGGGTGCTCGGACCGATGAAATGCGAGCAATCGCTTGGATGTGCCATGGATCAACGCGCGTGCCGTGATCATCTCGGTATAAAGCCATGCGTGCGGTGCCAAGACCCGCAGTAGGTAGCGGCAATGGCGGTCCGTTCGATCCATCATCGGCGCGACGGCGAGACTGTGTTCTGACGATGCGCGCGGGCTCATGCGCGTATCTTAAAACCTATGGGCGTGCGGCGCATCGCCGCAGCCTCTCGCACAGAAAGGCGTTGTGAGCGCAGTGCTCGAATGTGAAGCAGGTCACATTACGGTCGAGCGCGCGATACGGTCGTTTCGCCCGCAACCAATATTGAGAACCGGCTCTCATAGCCGGGCAAGCCAACGCATTAAGTTCAATCCCGACGTGCGACGGGCCGATATCGGCCCGGCGCAAGTCGGTATTGGCTGGAGGAAGGTCCCGTTGGGGACCATTGGAAGTGAGCGACCATGCGGTCTATCTTCAAGCGACTCGAGGACAAGAGCGGGCAGGTCGGCGTATTTCGCGGGCCCGAAGGGCTCGCCGTCGCGCAGATTCGTATAGCCGCCAACGCAGCGAAACCCACCTTGAGCTACTGCGAGTTCGAATCCGATCAGGAAGAGGACACGCTTTCGAAACTCGCGCGCCGATTGCCCAACCGAAAGCTACCGGCGACTACCGTCTTGCCTCCGGACGCCTATCACATGCTGCTCGTAGAGGCGCCGCAGGTGCCGAGTGACGAGCTACTCGGCGCCGTGCGTTGGCGGATCAAGGACCTCATCGACTTTCATATCGACGATGCGGTCATCGATGTATTTCAGATGCCCAGCCAGAGCCGCAGCGGCCCGGATCAGATGATGTATGCCGTCGTCGCCAAGGCCACCGACGTGCGCGCAGAGGTCACGGCAGCCGAGGCCGCGGGACTGAATCTCGATGCGATCGAGATCGTCGAGCTCAGCCTTCGAAACATCGCCGCGCGCCTCGAAGAGGATGCGCGCGGTGTCGCGCTTCTCTATCTTGCCGAAACGAGCGGTGTGCTCCTGCTCGTCCGCCAGGGCATCCTCTACCTGACGAGGCACATCGAAACGGGTGTGAGCTCACTTCGCGAGGCCGATGGCGTACGCGCGGAGCTCATTGCCGGGCTGGCGCTGGAAGCACGCCGATCGCTCGATTACTTCGAGAGTCACTACGAGCAGCAGGCCGTTCCCGTACTCTTCACGGCCGGGCTCGATCCATCCGATCAAGATCAAATGGCCAGAGAGCTCGGCATCTCCGTGCGCAACATAGATATAGCCACGCTCGTCGAAAGCACGACGGAGCTCGACGAGCACGCGCAGCGACGATGCTTGCCCGCAATCGGTGCGGCGTTGCGGCAGGACTCGGTGAAGCTGTGAGCGCGGCCCCCTACCAACAGATCAACCTGTATCAGCCGATCTTCCGGCGGCAGCGGCAAATCTTCTCCGCTGTGACCATGCTGCAGGCTACGGGCGTTGTCGCCATCGCGCTCATGACGATCTACGCCTATGGACTCTGGCAGGTTCGCGGACTCGAGAACGAAGCGCTCCAGCTCGAAGGGCGTGAGCGAGCGTACTCGACGCAGCTCGCGCGCCTCGACCCGGCGTCGAGCACGGCGCAGCGGCGCGAAGCCGAGCAGGAGCTCGAGCGCCTCACGGCCACGCTGCTGACTCAGCAGCGGCTCATCGATGTCCTCGAGAAGAAACCGCTCGGTAGCACCGACGGATTCAGCGACGTGCTGGCCGCGCTCGCGAGACAGCGCTCACGCGGTCTGTGGCTCACCGCTATCACGATCAATCGCGTCTCCGACGCCATCGAGCTCGTCGGCGAGAGCGTCTCGCCGGGTCTGCTGCCCGCCTACCTGCTGCAGCTCGGTGAGGAGGAAGCGCTGGCCGGGTACCGCTTCGACGACTTCGAAATCGAACGCTCGAGCGACACCGGCAGGATCACGTTTCGCGTGTCCAGCCATGCCGTCGCTGCCGGGCGCTCGGACGAGCTGGTGACGAGCCAATGACCGTGCACGCGAGAGTCACGAAGCTCATTCAAAGTGTCGATGCGCTGACGCTACGCGAACGCCTGTTCGTGTTTGCTGCGATGCTCGCGATCGTCGCCGGCGCCTGGGAGGCACTGCTGGCTTCTCCGCTCGAAGCACGCGAAGCGGCGGCACAGCGCAAGATCGAGACGACGCGCGAGCGCCTCGAAGAGCTCGACCAGGCCCTGCAGCTCGCAGCGCAGGGAATCGGCGGCGGAATGACGGGACATTTCGACCGCCTGCAGACGCTGCGTCGCAGCGTCAGCGAAGGCGAAGAGTCGTTGCGAATATTCACGAGCGACCTCGTCGACCCGGCGCAAATGCGCCTCGTTCTCGAGGATCTCATCGAGCGGCAAAACGATCTCGTGCTCGTACGCGCAGCGAATCTCGAGGTGCGACCCCTCATCGAGCCGGACCTGACACAGGAGGCGCTGCAGCAAGAGGCGGCAGCCGACGACGCGCCGACACTCTACCGTCACGGCTTCGTGCTCGAGCTCGAGGGCAGTTACCTCGACTGTCTCGCTTATCTGAGCGACGTCGAGCTTCTGCCGTGGCAGATCTATTGGCACAGCATTCGGCTGGACGCGCAAAACCCACCGCGTAATCGCATCGTCATCGAGCTCTACACGCTGTCTCTCGAGGAGGACTGGATCGGTGTCTAGCGTCGCGCCCGCAGTCATCCTTGCAATGCTCGCCATCGGCGGCGCTGTGCTGGCGGCCGACCCGCCGCTCGGCGACCCGATGCGGCCATACAGCCCCGCTGCACCCACGGTCAGCGAACGCGCAGCCAGTCCGCTCAAGCTCACAGGCGTGCTCATTGCTGCGACCCGTCGCGTCGCGGTGATCAACGGCGCGCTGTACCGAGAGGGCGACACCATCAACGGCGCACGCGTCGTGCGCA
>JBFJXA010000177.1:0-3780 GCA_041623375.1 Gammaproteobacteria bacterium
AAACGATCGAGTCGTTGTCGATACGCATGAAATCGACACGCGCCGGTGGCTCTGGTGTGAGACCGAGCTGCGCAGCCCGATACGCGCCATAAGCATCCGGGTCGAGCGCGAGTCGGCGCAACGCTGGCTCGTTCTCCATTGCGAGCTCGTAACCGAACGGAATCGTATCCGCCATGCTCGCGAAGCTCGTCGAGCCGTATTGCTCATCAAGCTCGGCCGTGAGCAGCAAGTCATCGTCATCGAGGTTCTCGAGCTGCTCGAGCACGCCGCGGCGGGTCAGCAAGGTCGTGAGCTGTGCCGTGATGTCGAGTACCGAACCTAGCGCATCTTGCTCCAAGAGTGGTGCGCTCACATCCACGGCAATGATCACGTCGGCACCCATCGCCGTAGCGATCTCGACCGGCAAGTTCATGACGATGCCACCGTCGACGAGCAGACGCCCGTCGATCTCGACCGGCGCAAGCACGGCGGGAACGGACATGCTCGCTCTTAACGCGGTTGCGAGATTACCGTCGCTGAGAATGACTGCCTCTCCAGTCGCGATATCCGCGGCTACGGCGCGAAACGGTATCGGCAACGAGTCGAAGCTCCTGACGCGCGCTGCGGCCAGTGTCGTCTCGCCCATGATCAGGTCAATGATTTGCCCTTGCACGATGCCGACCGGGAGCTGAAGTTCGCGATTGTTGAAGCCGGGCCGCTCGGCCACGAGAAACAGGTCGTCTTCGCGCTTGCGCCGAAACGAGCGCAGCGCTCTGGGCGTGTCTTCGAGAAACGCCGCTTCCCAATCCAGGTTGTTGATGACGCCCTCGATATCGTCAGCCGTCATTCCGGCAGCATAGAACCCGCCGATGACGGCACCGATACTCGTGCCGGCGATGTAGTCGATCGGCACGTTGAGCTCCTCGAGCGCTCGTAAGACCCCGACGTGCACGCCGCCACGCGCGCCACCCCCCGAAAGCACGAGCCCCACGCGTGGACGATCCGACGCATCGACCGCGCCGCGCGTCTGCGCCGAGCCAACGGCGGATGCGCTCGCGAGCGCGATCGCGAGCAACGCGTTTCCGATGGGGTTTTTGAGGCTCATGACAGCAGTGGCCCGCCTAAGCGATCGATTAGATGACGAATGCTACATAGCAGACGGTCGTGAGGACCAAAGCGCCGAGAAAATTCAGTGCAAAGCCCGCTTTGGCCATGTCCCTGATCGAGACGTGACCGGAGGCAAAGATCACGGCATTAGGCCCCGTCGCCACGGGCAGCATGAACGCGCAACTCGCGCTCAGTGCGGCCGGCACCATGAGCAGACGCGGATCGACACTTGCGCCAATGGCGGCCGCAGCCAGTATCGGCATGAGCAGCGCGGTCGTGGCGGTGTTGCTCGTAATCTCGGTCAGGAACGTGACACTCAAACAGATCACGGCGAACAGCAATATCGTCGGAATTCCGCTCAGGCCCGCGAGCGCTTCGCCGATGATCTGGCTGATGCCGGAACTGCCGAAGGCCGATGCGATACAGATGCCGCCGGAGAACAAGATCAGGATTCCCCACGGAATGCGGACAGCAGTCTCCCAATCCAGCAGGCGCTCGCCTTTACCGTTGGGGACGAGGAACAGCGTTACTGCCGCCAACAAGGCCACACTCGCATCGTTCGCCCGCGGAAGATTCAACAGCTCGCTCCATCCACCGAAAGGCTCGCTGCGCGTCACCCAGGCGATCGCGGTAAGCGCGAATACGATCAGCGTTCGTTTTTCCTCGATGCGCCACTCGCCGACGTCGGGCAGCTCGAGACGTTCACCGCGGCCGAGCGAGCGCGTGAGATACAGGCCGATCAACGGAACGAACACGACGACGACGGGAATACCCCAACGCATCCAATCGAGAAATCCGAGGGCAATCCCGGTCGTCTCCGTGTAGACCTGCATGAAAATCAGGTTCGGCGGCGTGCCGATCGGTGTGCCGATTCCGCCGACGTTGCATCCGTAGGCGACTCCGAGCAGCAAGGCAATCTTCAGACGCTGATCCCTGGCTTTCTCAAGCACGGCGAGCGCGATCGGCAGCAGCATGAGACTCGTAGCCGTGTTCGAGATCCACATGCTCAGCGACGCGGCGGCGATCATGAAGCCGAACACGACGGCGCGCTCCCCGCCGCCGAAAAAATTAACCATCTCGAGCGCAATGCGGCGGTGGGCACCGCTCTTCTCCATGGCCATCGAGAGCATGAATCCGCCGAGGTAGAGCAAGATCAGCGGACTCCCGTAGGCCTGGCCGACCTCGGCGGGCGTCAACACGCCGACGAGCGGAAAAATCGCGATCGGCAGCAGACCCGTTACCGCAATCGGCAGCGCCTCGAAGATCCACCAGATCGCACACAGCAGCGTGACGCCGGCGGTCCAGCAAATTTCGGAGGGCTGGCCGATGTTGGCAAGAGCCAGTCCGAGCACGAGGGCAAGGATCGGCCCGGTTACGAGAGCGATTCGACGCACGATGTTGTTCTTGTCCGGCGGTGACGTCGCAGCTTACCCGCCTGATCAGGCGCCTCGCAACGCCGATGGGCTTAGGTCTTCGGCACGTCGCCGAGCCTGCGGTTCCGTCCGGCAAACCCGCTGGCCGCGCGACCCGTGCTGACATAACATGGACATCGGCCCTGCCGCTTCAGGGGTTGACTTACAGAACGAACGTTCGTATAGTACGACCCTATGCAAAAAGGCGAGCAAACCCGCGCTTCGATCCTCCACCGGGCCGTGTCCATGGCCAGCGTGCGTGGCTTCGAGGGTATCAGCATCGGCCGGCTCGCGGCCGAGACGGGCATGTCCAAAAGCGGACTCTTCGGCCATTTTGGCTCCAAAGAAGCATTGCAGCTCGCCATACTCGATTTCGTTGTCGAGGACTTCAAGCTCAACGTCATCGGACCCGCGCTTCGCGAGCCGACCGGCGAGATGCGACTGCGGCGCCTGTTCGGCAACTGGCTCGACTGGACTGGCTCCGAGCGACTCGCCGGCGGCTGCCCATTGGTCGCCGCGTCGGTGGAGCTCGACGATCAGCCGGGTGACTTGCGCGACTATCTCGTCGAGCAACAGGAAGGCTGGCTCGACTGTGTTCGCCGCATGGCGCAGAAAGCCGTCGCCGAGGGCGTTTTCCGAGACCGCCTCGATACCCGACAGTTTGCGTTCGAGTTTCATGGCATCGGCCTCGCTTTCAACTTCGCGCGAAGATTACTTCAAGATCCCAAGGCGCGCTCACGGGCCGATTATGCCGTCGACCGGCTGATCGAATCGGCCAGGGCCTGAGACCACCCTCCAACTGAGGAGAGAAACATGCACCGCCATCTTGCTGAGCTTGATAATAGCACGATCGTTCGTTTCTTTATGGTAATCTTGCCGGTCTTTCTCGTCACCGGCTGCGGCAGTATCGCCGCGCTCGGCAGCGGGAGCCACGTGCCTCGCTCGGCGGGCACCGCTGTCTGTGAAAGCTTTGGACCCGAAACGCGCTGCAGCGATACAGATTCGCTGCGCATCGCCCGAGAGCTCGATCGGTTCAACCAATCCGCACGTCTGGGCTTTCGTGGTTGGTAAGCGCCGCTACGACGCAGGCCGTACCGACCGCTCGCTAGTCAAGAGCTGCGGGCGGTCGGGCCCGCCGGCGTCAGCGCCGATCCGCAAATACGATTCGGAACTACGATCCGCAATCAGTAACGATAATGATCCGGCTTGTAGGGTCCTTCAACGGGAATCCCAAGATAGTCGGCCTGGCGTTGGGAGAGCGTCTCGAGCTGAGCGCCGAGCT
>JBFJXA010000178.1:0-3753 GCA_041623375.1 Gammaproteobacteria bacterium
CAAAAATCGGGTTACGGCCGCTCGGCTATAATCACGCCCCGCCCATATCACGGCCTGCTCCCCTCACCATGAGCCTCCACGTTGCCCTCAATCACAAGACGTTCTACGACTACGACCGGCGCGTAGAGCTGGGTCCACAGATCATTCGTCTGCGACCCGCTCCGCACAGCCGAACGCCGATCTTGAGCTATGCGCTCAGCATCGAGCCCGAGGGGTTTTTCCTCAACTGGCAACAGGATCCGCACGGGAACTTCATGGCGCGTGTCGTTTATCCCGAGCCTGTCGATCATTTTCACGTCGAAATCGATCTCGTCGCTGACCTGGTCGTGCACAACCCGTTCGATTTCTTTCTCGAGCCGGATGCCGAGAGTTATCCGTTCGAGTACCAAAAGACGCTTCGCCGTGACCTCGATCCGTTTCTGCAAACCGACCCGCCTGGGCCATTGCTGAAAGCCTGGCTCGATGATGTCGTAGCCGAAGATGATATGCGGACGGTCGACTTTCTTGTCGCGCTCAATCACAAGCTCGAGTCGGAAATAGACTACGTCATTCGCATGGAGCCGGGCGTGCAGACGCCCGAAGAAACGCTGTCGTCGAGCTCGGGCTCTTGCCGTGACTCTGCGTGGCTGCTCGTGCAAATCCTGCGCCATTTCGGCATTGCCGCGCGCTTTGCATCAGGCTATCTGATCCAGCTCGTGCCGGACGTGAAGTCGCTCGACGGGCCGACGGGAACTGACAAAGACTTCACCGATCTGCACGCTTGGACGGAGGCCTATCTGCCGGGCGCCGGTTGGGTCGGCCTGGATCCTACCTCCGGCCTGCTCGCCGGGGAAGGTCACGTTCCACTAGCGTGTGCGCCGCACCCGACAAACGCCGCGCCGATAACGGGCATGGTCGGGGACTGTAAGACCGAGTTTCGCCATGAGATGCAGGTCACGCGCGTCAAGGAAACGCCGCGCGTGACGAAACCGTACTCGGAGGAGCAATGGGCTGCTATCGACGCGTTCGGGCAGGCCGTGGGCGAGGAGCTCGCCGCCAATGACGTGCGTCTGACAATCGGTGGAGAACCGACTTTTGTCTCCGTCGACGATCCCGACGCAGCGGAGTGGAACACGGCGGCGGCCGGACCGACGAAGCGCAAGCTGGCGGCCGATCTCATTGGGCGACTCAAGGCGCGTTTCGCACCCGACGGCTTGCTGCACTTCGGCCAGGGCAAGTGGTATCCGGGCGAGCAGCTGCCCCGCTGGGCGTTTTCGCTCTATTGGCGGGGCGACGGCAAGCCATTGTGGTCCGCGCACGAGCGCATTGCCGCTGAGAGCGAAGACCACGCGCCAACGGTGGAGCAAGCTCGGCAGATGCTCGAGGGCATCGCAACACGGCTCGAGGTCGGCACCGAGAATGTTGCGCCCGTCTACGAGGACCCGTGGCATTTTCTCGAGCAGGAACGCAAGCTGCCCGAGAACCTCGATGCGGCGACGAACCAGCTCGACGATCCGATGGCGCGCGAGCGGCTCGCACGCGTTATCGAGCGCGGCCTCGACAGTCCCGCCGGCTTCGTCTTGCCGATCCAGCGTTGGAACGCGGCCGACAAGTCGCGCCGCTGGCATAGCCAACCGTGGAGCACCCGGTCGAAAAAGCTGCTTCTCATGCCGGGGGATTCCCCGGTGGGCTTTCGCCTGCCGCTGCCATCGTTACCGCACTTGGAGCCGACCGAGTATCCCTACATCGTGCCAGCCGATCCGACGGCTGCGCGCGCCAAGCTGCCGGACGCGGATCCGCGCCGCCAACCCTATCTGCGCGCTCGAGGGTCCGATCCGAGCGGGGTGCAACCCCAGGACGTCGTGCAGCAGGTCGCCGGGCGTGGCACCGCCGGTCACGTACGTGCAGCGCTCTCGGTCGAGCCGCGCAACGGCAGGCTCTGCATCTTCATGCCGCCGGTCGTAGAGCTCGAGGACTATTTGGATCTCATCGCCGCCATCGAGGACACGTGCGCGGAACTGGATTTCAACGTTCACCTCGAGGGCTACGAGCCACCGAAGGATCCGCGCCTGAACGTCATCAAGGTCACACCGGACCCCGGCGTCATCGAGGTGAACATTCACCCGGCGAAGAGCTGGCAGGAGATGCGCGAAATAACCGAGGGTATCTACGAGGACGCACACCTTAGCCGGCTCGCCACCGAAAAATTCATGATCGACGGTCGCCACACGGGCACAGGCGGCGGCAACCACGTCGTCCTCGGCGGACCGACGCCCGCGGATAGCCCGTTCTTGAGGCGGCCCGATCTGCTGCGCAGCCTCGTCACGTATTGGCAGCACCATCCGGCGCTTTCGTATTTGTTCTCGGGACTGTTCATCGGCCCGACGAGCCAGGCGCCTCGCATCGACGAGGCGCGCCATGACTCGGTGCACGAGCTCGAGCTCGCATTCACGCAGCTCGATCGCGGCGAACCGAAGCTGCCTTGGCTCGTCGATCGTGTGTTTCGAAACCTGCTCATCGACGTGACGGGCAATACGCATCGCGCGGAGATCTGCATCGACAAGCTCTACTCGCCAGACGGCCCGACCGGGCGATTGGGCCTCGTCGAGTTTCGCGCATTCGAGATGCCGCCGCACGCGCGCATGAGCCTGGCGCAGCAGCTATTGCTGCTCGCGCTGGTGGCGCGGTTCTGGAAAACACGCTACGAGCACGATCTCGTGCGCTGGGGCACGCAACTGCACGACCGCTTTATGTTGCCTCATTTCGTCTGGAGCGATCTCTGCTCCGTCGTCGACGATATGACTCGCGCCGGTTACGAGATCGCTGCTGATTGGTTTGCACCGCACTTCGAGTTTCGTTTTCCACGTTACGGCAGCGTGAACTTCGGCAGTATCGAGATCGAAATTCGTCAGGCGCTGGAACCGTGGCACGTGCTCGGCGAGGAAGGCGCCGTCGGCGGCACGGTACGCTACGTCGACTCATCCGTCGAGCGCATTCAAGTCCGCGCGCGCGGACTCACGGGCAACCGCTATGTCATCGGCTGTAACGGCTACGAGATCCCGCTGACACCGACCGAGCGCGAAGGCGAGTTCGTCGGCGGCGTGCGCTATCGTGCCTGGCAGCCGGCCTCGAGTCTGCACCCGACGATTCCGATCGACGCGCCGTTGACGGTCGATCTCTACGATCGGTGGTCGGGTCGCGCCGTCGCGGGCTGTACCTACCACGTCGCCCATCCCGGCGGACGCAACTACGAGACGTTTCCCGTGAACGCCTACGAGGCCGAGAGTCGGCGCCTCGCGCGCTTTTTTCCGTTCGGCCATAGCGCGGGCTCGGGCGAGGCGCCACAGCAGACCGGCCGCCCGGAGTTCCCATGCACGCTCGACCTGCGCTGGACGCACGGCGCCACCTAGAGACCACCGAGATACTGCGACGCATACGCGGCCCGATTGTGAGACGTGGAAACGGCTGGCGAGCGTCGCGGCTGCGTTAAACTGCGCCTGCGATATTTCCAGCCGAGGACCCGATGTCCGCGACGACCAGCAATGCCCATGACGCAATTCTGAATCTGCTCGGCACCTACCGTGCGAGCCCCGGCGTCTATGACGCGCTCGTAGACGAGACCGGAAACGTGCGTTCGGCCTGGACCTCCGTCCTCGCCGCACTGGCCGGCTTGAGCGAGCGCGAGCGCACGGAGCTCAACGAGCAGGCTCGACGAATGCTGCGCGAGAACGGCGTGACGTTCGTCGCGCAGGACGATACCGAGAGCACGAACCG
>JBFJXA010000179.1:0-3637 GCA_041623375.1 Gammaproteobacteria bacterium
CCATCTCCGCGCGACCTGCCGTGCAGGCCGCGACGAGCTGAAGCCGTCACCGGCGCCGACCCCGTGATTTCCTATTGTCTGCGTCTCGCCGATCTCAAGCGGCATCAGTTCGAGATCGATTGTCGCATCGACAATCCCGTCAGCGAAACGCGCTTGAGCCTGCCATCGTGGACGCCGGGCAGTTACCTGCTCAGGGAGTATGCGCGCCACGTCGTGAACGTGCGCGCCGAGTCGCAGGGCCGTCCGGTCCGGATCGAAAAAGCCGACAAGCGCTCGTGGATAGTCGAAGGCACGGGTGCGGATCTGACTGTCACGATTCGTGTGCACGCTCTGGATCTGTCCGTGCGCGGCGCGTACCTGGACGATACCCGCGCGTTTTTCAACGGGACGTGCGTGTTCGTGAGCGTCGCCGGGCGCGAGCACGAGCCTGCGGAGGTCCTCATCGAAGCACCTGACGATCCGATCTGTTTCGACTGGCGCGTCGCCACTGCGATGACACCGGCAGGCATCGACGATCGGGGTTTCGGCCGTTACTCGGTCGAGAGCTACGACGAGCTAATCGATCATCCCGTGGAGATCAGCGACTTCGAACGTGTCGAGTTCACAGCCGCGGGCATCCCGCATGCGTTCACTGTGGCAGGCCGTCACAGCACGGACCTCGACAGGATCGCGACCGATATGCGTCAGCTCTGCGAGACGCAGCTCGGCTTCTTCGGCGAGCCGGCGCCGTTCGATCGCTACGTTTTTCTGGGGCTCTCCGTGGATCAGGGTTACGGCGGCCTCGAGCATCGGGCGTCGGCCAGTCTCGTGTTCAACGCCAGCGACTTGCCAAAGCTCGGCGAAACCGGTGTGCCGCGCGAGTACCAGCGTTTTTTGAGTCTCGTAAGCCACGAATACTTTCATGCCTGGAACGTGAAGCAGCTCAGGCCGGCTGCTTTTATGCCCTACCGGCTCGGCGAGCGAAACTTCACACGATTGCTCTGGGTATGCGAGGGCATCACGTCGTACTACCAGGATCTTATGCTCTTGCGCAGCGACTTGATCGGGCGCGATGTCTATCTCGATCGTCTCGCGCAGACGCTGACGAAGGTCTACCGAACGCCGGGACGCTTGCAGCAGACCCTCGCGGAGTCGAGCTTCGAGGCATGGGACAAGCTCTATAAGCCCGAGCCCAACAGTGCGAATGCGACGATTAGCTATTACAGCAAGGGTGCGCTCGTGGCGCTCGCGCTCGATCTCACCGTGCGAAAAGCGACCGACTCGGCGGTGTCACTCGATCGCATCCTGCTCGAGGTCTGGGAACGCTACGGGAAACGCGGCGTCGGTCTCGGCGAGACCGATTTCGAATCCGTCGCGGAGGAAATCGCCGGCATGCCGCTCACGGCGTTCTTTGACATGGCGGTACGAAGCACGGTCGATTTGCCGCTCGGGGATCTACTCTCCGATTTCGGTGTCGAGCTCGAGATGCGGGCGGCCATCAGCCCGCAGGATCCGGGAGGAACGACCAAGCAGCAGGAGCTGGAGTGTCGCGCGAGCCTCGGCGTTGCGTACAAGACCGCAATCGCGGGTCTGGAGCTCACGAGTGTGCGCGACGGCGGTCCGGGAGAAGCCGCTGGCCTGAGCGCGGGCGATCAGATCATCGCCGTGGACGGGTACCGCGTCGAGTCGGGCAATCTGGCGCGGCGCCTGGCGCGCTACGAACCCGGCGAGACGATACCCATCGCTTATTTCCGCCGCAGTGAGCTGCGAACGACTGCGCTGACGCTCGAGGCTGCGCCGCTCGATACGTGCACTCTCTGCGCCGCGGCGCGTCCAGCCGCGCGCGCGTTGACGCGCCGCCGCGGTTGGCTCGGCAGCTAGGCCGAGGACCTCAGCGCACGGCCATGGCGCGCAACGTGCGTGGATTGCCTCGCCGGGCGTTCGCGCCCGCGGCCGATGCTAGAATGTTTTTACCGCAGCGGCGGACCCGCCTTACGTCATGATCGAGCTCGGGCTCAAATTTACGGCCGCATATTTGCTTGGCTCCGTGCTCGGCAGCCTCGTCGTCGGCTACATTCGCGGTGGGGTGGACATTCGAAACGTAGGCAGCGGTAATCCCGGTGGCACGAACGCACTGCGCACTCAGGGCTGGTTATTTGCGTTCTGGGTCATGGTCATCGATGTCGGCAAAGGCATAGTTGCAGTTTTCGTTCTGCCGCCGCTCGAGGTGTTCGGGCTCGGCGTCGACTCCACGGTCAGCCGCGAGCTCGTGCTTTACGCCGTTGGGTTCGCGGCAATCCTCGGACACGTCTATCCACTGTGGTACGACTTCGAGGGCGGTAAGGGCGGCGCAACGGCCATCGGCGTCGTTTCTGCGCTCGCGCCGCAGCTAGCGATCGCAATTGTTGTCGTCTGGTTGGCCGTGATTGGGCTTACAGGTTTCGTTGGGCTCGCGACGATGACGGGTGCGATCGCTGCGGCTGCATGGGTTGGCGCAATGCGCCTTCCCGAGGATATTGGCCTATTCGGGTTCACGACGGCAGTTGCGCTGCTCATAGTTTTTACACACAGAAGCAATATCCGCCGTATGCGAGACGGCACCGAAGTCCGCATGGGCCGATTGCGCCGCGGCCGCTGAGCTTGTCGGCGCAAGCAGCAAGCTCTCGCCTCGCCGTGCTGCGCTTGCTCGCTGACGGCGAGCGGCATTCGGGCGAGGCGCTTGCCGCAGCACTCGGTGTCAGCCGGGCCGCCGTCTGGAAACAGCTTCGAGGGCTCGAGCGCTGGGGCCTATGCGTTGAGGCCGTGCGCGGCAAGGGCTATCGCCTCGACCCGCCTGTGGTATTGCTGGATGCGAACGAGATATCGCTGCGGCTCGGGGCGCTCGTCGATCGCGTAATCGAGCAAATCGACGTGCGCGAGGAAGTCGACTCGACGAACAGCGTCCTGTTCCGTGGGCCGAAGCCGGCTCCGGGTCGTCTCCAGGTCTGCCTGACTGAGTATCAAACCGGAGGGCGCGGTCGGCGCGGTCGTACGTGGCTTGCGCCTTTCGGTCGCGGGCTTTGCTTGTCCGTCGGCTGGCAGTTCGCATCGCAGCCACCGGATCTTGCCGCACTGGCCCTCGCTGCCGGTGTCGTGGCGAGGCGTTCGCTCGTTGCGCTGACGGATCTGCCGATCCAGATTAAATGGCCGAACGATCTGCTCTGTGACGGCAAAAAGCTCGGCGGGATACTCGTCGAGCTGGCGGCGGAGAGCCACGGGCCGTGTTACGCAGTCGTCGGTGTCGGCGTCAACGTATCCGCAACACCGGTGCTCTCGGCGAGTGCAGATGCCTGGGCCGGCGGTGCCGTCGATCTGGCGACTGCGACGGGCGAGCAACCACCCTCGCGCAATGCGCTCGCCGCGGCGCTGATCGGGGCGCTTGCCGACATGTTGCAGGGTTACGCGCAACGCGGATTCTCCGCTTATCACGCCGAGCTTGCGGAGGCGGATTATCTACGAGGGCGTCGAGTCGGTGCGAACGGTGCCGTCGGAACGGCAGTCGGTATCGGTGCGGACGGTATGCTGCTCGTCGAGACCGACGTTGGCGTGCGAAAAATTCTCGCCGGCGATGTCAGCGTGAGACCGGCGTCATGAAGATCGTTGCGGATATCGGCAATAC
>JBFJXA010000180.1:0-3457 GCA_041623375.1 Gammaproteobacteria bacterium
ACGCCTTTGATGCCAAGTCCTGAAATTCGAAACAACGAGCCGGCCCCGAACTGCGGTTTGACGTCCACGCGGAAACGGTCGTGCACGGCCGGATGCTTCACGCGCGCCATCGACGTTAGGTAGATTTCATCGAGCGCCTCGCCGGCGAACATCACGGAAGTGATATTGCGCACGGGCATGCCGATGCGGCGTTCCACATTGCCCTCCGGGTCGTAGCGCACGAGGTCGCCCGAGATGAGCTCCGCGTTCCAGAGGCAGCCCTCGGCATCGACCGTCGAGCCGTCCGGAACGCCGGCGCCGTCCTTCGTGCTCGCGAAGACGCGCCGATTCGACGCAGTGCCCGTGTCGATGTCGTAGTCGTAGGCCCAGAACTCGTCGACAAACGTATCGGCGACGTAAAAAGTCTTGTCGTCAGGGCTCCAGCACGGCCCGTTCGTGCAGATGATCCCGTCGGCAAGCTTCGTGACTGACAGGTCGGGGTCGAGCCGCCAGAGGCCACAGATACCGAGTTCCTCTTTGTCGTCCATGCCGCCGGCGATAAACCTTCCGCGCCGATCGACCTTGCCGTCGTTGAGCCGCGAACGCGGCTGGTCCGCCTCGACGAGAGTGATGAGATCGAGCGCGCCGCTGTCGGGGTCGAAGAAATAAAAGCCGTCGTCGAGCGCGAGGACGAGTTTGCCGTTCTGCCGCACGGCCAGCGCGCCGACATCGTGCTCCATCGACCAGTTGTCGACCTTGCCGGTGCGCGGATTGAGCCGCCAGATCGACGGGTTGCCGACACGCCGGCCCGTGCCGTCGAGCCACCAGAGCAGACCCGTCTCGGTATCCCAGACCGGGCCTTCGCCCAGATGGTTCTGACACTCGAGCACGTTTTCGATTCTGTAAGGCATGGGCCGTAGCTTTCCTCGGGCGCGGTCGGACGAACTTTAACTCGAAATGAAGCGTATTGGCGCGCAGGCGCCTGCGCGCGCTTGCGCGATTGCGAGCGTTGGAGGACACTTTGCGCGAAGTATGCGTAGACAGAGAGGTGCCGTCATGCTTGCGAAGGGTTCCCTGCCGGCTGTGGCGATTGCGGTGTTTTCGGTATCGGCCTCGGCCCATCACGGTGATGCCGGGCGGTTCGAGGAGTACACGATTACGATGACGGGCACAGTCGTCGCATTGCAGCTCATCAATCCACACTCGCTTCTCGTGCTCGACGTCGCGGATGAGGCCGGACAGACGATGCGCTGGCAAGCCGAGTTCACGGGCGGGGCCAACCTCCAGCGTAGCGGCTGGACGCGCCAGACATTGCAAGCGGGCGATCGGATCACGATCACGGGCAGGCCCCTCAAGAGCGGACAGCCATATATCAACTTGAGCGAGCGCGCGCGGATTTTGCGGACCGAGAACTGCGAGGAGATCTATCGGACGCGATCAGACCCCGATGGGCCGCCCGAGGGGCCAGCCTGCGACTGATCGACGCGTCACCGTTTCGGCTGTAAGCGAGCGCGGTTCGACCCGATTCGTTCTGTTCGAGCCGTTCTTGGCTCTGGCGTGGTGCCGGGAGAGAGACTTGAACTCTCACACTGTTGCCAGTACCGGATTTTGAGTCCGGCGCGTCTACCAATTCCGCCATCCCGGCCCGTCTGCGTCCGCAGGCGGCTAAGTGTGACATAGGATGCGGGGCCACAAAATACTGCGGTCGAGCCGAGGTTTTCGAGATTCTCGAATCTCATTCGCCGACTTGCCGTGATCCCACGGCCC
The DNA here is from genome assembly GCA_041623375.1 of Gammaproteobacteria bacterium. Classification (GTDB taxonomy): domain Bacteria; phylum Pseudomonadota; class Gammaproteobacteria; order Steroidobacterales; family Rariloculaceae; genus JAHEEM01. The sequence continues at coordinate 1,747 of JBFJXA010000180.1, forward strand.
GCCGTACGCCTGGCATGAGAAAAACCGCGGTTCGACCCCTGAATTTTCGACCTCTGAGTTTTGCTGCAACCTTTCGGCACCCACGCGCATCTAATTGATACAGGCGAGTACGACTATGGCTACGTCGATTCCGGAAGTAGATCCCGCGATCGTCGCTGCGGCCAAGGCCGGCGACACGGGCGCACACGCGAAGCTCTATGAGCTCTTCGCGCCGCTCGTCTATACGCTCGCGAGGCGAATGCTCTTCGTGCCGGCTCTCGCCGAGGATATTTTGCAGGAAACCTTCGTCGAGGTGCTGGGCAAGATCGACAGCTTCCGCGGCGATGCGGATTTCGGCTTTTGGGTCCGTCGCATTGCCGTGAATAAGTGCCTCATGCATCTGCGTTCGAGCTGGGTATCGCGCCGTAGCGGCTACGAGCCGTCGGAGCACCGCAGCGTCGATCGCAGCGCCGCGCTCGTCGATGAGCAAATTGCGCTCGAGGCCGCGCTGGGCGAGCTCTCGCCCACAGCGCGGGCGGTCGTCTGGTTGCACGACGTCGAGGGCTTCACGCACCGGGAGATCGCCGAGAGCATGGGCAAGACGACGAGCTTTTCCAAATCGCAGCTCGCCAGAGCGCACGAGCGATTGCGCGGACTGTTGGCTGGTAACCCGGCCGAGGATGGAGTGGAGATATGCGCCCCAGCACAGTAGATCTGTTGAGAATTCGCGACGGTGAGCCCGTCGATGCGGAGATTCGCGCTGCCGTCGAGGCGGATCCCGCGCTTCGCGAGGAGCTTGCGGCGTTGGTGACGACACAGCGGGCGCTGCAGGCGCTGCCCGAGCTCGAACCGCCGCCGGGAGTCTTCGAACGCATCCGCGAGGACGTTGCGGTACGAGGAGAGCCAACGCCTGCAATTAACGCGTGGCAGTGGCCACTGCGCGGCGCAATCGCAGCGAGTGTCGCCGTGGCTGCGATTTGGATAGCCGGGCGCGTTCCCGACGCTGCGCTCGAGGACGCCGCCGCTCCCGCAACCGTCGTCGCCGAGCAGACGCAACAGCCGCAAGTCACGCCGCTGCTGGGCACACCGGCCTATGCGTCCCTCATCGAAGAGTCCGCTCGTCTGGAGCGCGCGCTCGACGGAATCCAATACCGCCCGCGAATCGTTCGCGCGAGCACGGCCGCGACGATCGACGGTCTCGAGGATCGCATCGCGTGGATCGACGAGCAGCTCATGTTTGCCCGTCCGCTGGGCTTGGGCGCGGCCGACCGGCAGATCCTTTACGGTCAGCGCGTCGAGCTCATGAACGCGCTCGTGCAGATTCGCTACGCCGAGGCGCAACGCTTTGCGTTCTAGGCGCATCGTATTGAGCAGAGAAGTTACTGCTACGGAGATTGGCTCATGAGAATCAAATCAGTTGCGACGCTTGCACTATCGCTGGCGCTGCTCGCCGGTATCGCGCAGGCTCAAGCACCGAACGACGAGCTGCGCGATGCGCGCGAGCAGCTCGAAGCCGCTGCGCGCCGAATTGCCGAGCTTTCGGCCGGCGCCGTGCAGCCCGTTATCGATTTCACACGCAATCTAGGTGTCATGGGCCGTCCGGCCGTGCTCGGTATCGGCATCGAGGATGACGAGGACGGTGTCCGGGTTATCGGCGTAACGCCCGGCGGCGGCGCCGACGCAGCCGGCATCGAGATTGGCGACGTCGTTACGGCGATGGACGGGGCTGCGC
>JBFJXA010000181.1:0-3444 GCA_041623375.1 Gammaproteobacteria bacterium
GCAGCGTGCTCGCGAGTCATCCCAGACGACGCCGACGCCCATCTCACCAGCTTCTACGACGAGGATGTCGCGCGCATCTACGAGCAGAACGGTGTCGTCGTTATCCGATCGCGCTCGAAGCAGCGCCGCGAGCAGGCGCGCCGACCAGAGCTCACCGAAACCGGAAACCATGTCACGACTGCGATTCGAAGCCGTTTTGACGAGCGCCAGCGCCTAGAGCACGCTCTCGATATCGGCAACGTCCTCGTCGAATTGCCCCAGCAGCCCACCAGCCGTCTCGGGCGGCAGCAAGGCCTCGACGATACCCGCGTAGCGCTCGCGCAACGCCGCAATCCCTGCGGCGGAATCCTGAGCGTGCGAGGCATTCGCGATGAGATCGAGCAGCGCATCCGTCATTCCGCCGATCGCCGAAACGACGACGCAGAGGTTTCCGGGCGGTTGCTCCTCGACGATCGCAGCGACGCGACGAAAACACGCCGCGTCGGCGACGCTGCTGCCACCAAATTTATGGACGGTCCAACTCACGGGATTCCTCTAAAACGTTCCGGGACCAACGGCCACACGGCGCCGGCCGTGCCTGCCAGTCGTCGGCGCCAGGACGGCCCCGACCGCCAGTCTTCGGGGGTGGCGAGAATAGCAAAAACGCCGTGCCTTAGCCCGTTGCGGAGGCGATTTCCCGGCGCATCGATGCAATCGTCGCCCGATAATCGCCGCTGCCGAAAATGGCCGAGCCGGCGACGAACGTGTCGGCACCGGCTGCTGCAATTCGGCCGATATTGTCGACCTTGACGCCGCCGTCCACCTCGAGCCGGATCGCAAACCCGGACTCGTCGATCAGACTGCGAACTTTCTGGACCTTTGCGATCGTCGATTCGATGAAGCTCTGTCCACCGAAGCCCGGATTCACGGACATGAGCAGGATCAGATCGACCTTATCCAGAACGTGCTCGAGCCAGTTCAACGGCGTTGCGGGATTGAGCACGAGCCCGCTCTTGCACCCCGAGTCGCGAATGAGCTGTAACGAGCGATCCACGTGCTCGCTCGCTTCCGGATGAAAGCTGATAAAGGTTGCGCCGGCCTCGGCGAAATCTCCGATGATCCGATCGACGGGCTTGACCATGAGATGCACATCGAGCGGCGCTTCCATGCCGTGCTTTCGCAGCGCCTCGGCAACGAGCGGACCCACGGTCAGGTTCGGCACGTAGTGGTTGTCCATGACGTCGAAATGGATCAGATCCGCGCCGGCGTCGAGAACGCTATCGACCTCCTCGCCCAGCCGTGCGAAATCCGCCGACAGGATCGACGGCGCAATCCAATAATCCATCATGGGGCCCTCCGAGCCAGGGCGCTATTCTGCCCTCTCGCGCAAGCGATGTCTGCCCTCGATCGACACGGTCAGTCGTGTATATGGACGTCGAGCTTCGACGGGCGCGCGCGCTTTCAGCAGCAGCCGGCCGACGGGCTCGCGCACTCCGTCGCGTACGGAATGGACGTGCCGCAGCCCGGAAAGATACCGCGGTGCACCGATTTGTCGCCGAAGAAATCGAAGTGCTCGGCAAAGCGCGTCTCATGCAGCATATCGAACGTGTTTCCGCAGACTGCGAAGCGCTCGCCCGCCGGGATTGCGTGATGCTTGTCGAGCTCGAAACGCTCCGGATGATGTGCGATGGTGCCTCTGTAGACGACATGCTGAGCGTAATCTTCGCAAGCCGGCTCGAGCTCGGGTAGCTTGAACAACCGATAGGTCGCGGAAAAGAAACGCACGTCTCCGACGGCCGCAGCCGCGGCCGGCTCGGCGACCGCTATGGGCCGATCGGCGACGAGCCGCGGATCGAGAAAACCGGCTCGCTTGGCAAGCGCTGCGAAATCGTTCCAGTACATCGCACCGCCGAGGCACTCCCCGAAGAGGATCGGATCCTTCGCGACTGCGTCGGGCACACGCCGATCCGCGTAGACGTCGGCGAAGTAGAGCTCACCACCCGGCTTGAGTAGCGCGTACGCGCCCGCGAGCACGGCGGCTTTGTCGGGACTGAGGTTGATGACACAGTTCGAAACGATGACGTCGAAACTCTGGGGCTCGAGCGCCAGCGCATCGAGACACTCGATATAGCCCAGATGAAAGTCCACGTTCGGCTCGGCGAAGCCGAAGGCGCGCGCGTGAAACTCACGGTGCCGTCGCGCAACCGCAAGCTGCGCCTCGGTCATGTCCACACCGACGACCTTGCCGGTCGGGCCCACGAGCCTGGACAAGACGTAACAGTCACGGCCCGACCCGCAACCGAGATCGAGGACCCGGCACCCCTCGAGCGCCTCGGGCAAGACCAGGCCGCAGCCATAGTAGCGGTCTCTGACTTCCTCGTGGATCTCCTCGATCGTCTCGGCAACATGCGGCGGCAGCGCATCGGTCGTGCAACAGGCATCAGTCTTCAGATCCTCGCTGCGTTCGAGAATCCGGCCGTAGTACTCCTGAACGAACTCCTGCATGCGACTCTCCCCCGTTCACGCCGTATGCAATAACAGACCTGCGAGATTACAGAAATATTTCGTCAGACGCTGCTGCTGCGCTCGGTCAGACTGCGGGACCCGCGCACGTTCTTCAGCGCCACGCTGAAGATGATGACGACGCTCATGAGACCGGCGATGACGAGCAGCGCCCGCTGATAGCCACCGACGCCCGAGCCCTGCGATGCGGCGACACCGCCGACGAGCGCGGCTCCGGTCAGCTGGCCTACACTCAGAAAGAGCGTCAACAAGCCCTGGCCCGCGCCGCGCTGGTCCGACGGCACCTCACGCAGTACGACATAGCGCAGTGGCGCACCCAGCAGCACGGCGAGCCCGAGTCCGGTCAGTGCCCCGGCCGTAAAGAAGCTCGCCAGCGTCAGCTCGGCGAGCCCGAACAGGCACAGGCCACCGATGCAAGACGCCAATCCAGCCTGAATAACTCGCTTCGACCCGACGGCATCGACGAGCCGACCGGCGGCAGGCGCACCGATGATCAAGGTCGCAACGAGCGGCAGTAGCATGAAGCTCGCCGTCGCCTCGGCAACCTCGAGCCCCGCAACGGCCATGGCCGGCAGAAACACCATGCCGGCCTCGGTTAGTCCCGTAGCGAGCGCAATCACGGCAATGAGCTTGAGCTCCGTGGAATCGAGGAGCTGCGGATGCAGCACCGGATCCTGCGCACGCTGCTCCAGCAGCCAAAACACGGGCGCAACGAGGATCGCGGTCAGGAGAAAAGGCCAGACCGTGAGCGCCGACAGGCTGGCGCCGAAATCCCCACCGTCGAGGGAGCTGATTCCGAAAGCAAGCGCGGCGAGCATGACACTCAGGGAAACTGCCCCGAGGAGATCGAAAGGCTGCGTCCGTCTCTGCACGGCCCCGGGTAAGACGCGTCCTGCCTGCCACAGGACGACGGCAGCGATCGGCACGTTGATCAGGAACAAC
>JBFJXA010000182.1:0-3427 GCA_041623375.1 Gammaproteobacteria bacterium
TATACCGGACGCAGGTGCCGCGGCACCCGGGCGACCGGCATAACGAAGCTCGTGCGCTGCGCCGAGCGGCTCCTGTAACCGGTGCCGAATCTGGTACCACGCACCCTGGTTCTCAGGCTCCTCCTGACACCAGACAATGGTCCGGGCATTCGGGTAGGCCGCGATCACACTCGCATACTGATCGACGGGGAACGGGTACAACTCTTCGATTCGAACGATGGCCGCTTGCTCGAGTCTCTTCTCCATTCGGTCCTGCGCAAGATCGTAATAGACCTTGCCGCTGCAGAATACCAGACGCTCTACGCCCTCCGCGGGCAGCGTCTCGGTTTCGCCGATCAACGGCTGAAACGTGCCCGCCGCGAGCTCGTCGAGGCGCGACACGGACAAGCGATGCCGCAGCAAGCTCTTCGGTGTCATAACGATCAGCGGTTTGCGCACGGCTCTCAATAGCTGACGTCTGAGCAAATGGAACATCTGCGCAGGTGTCGATGGCACACAGACCTGCATGTTGTGCTCCGCGCAGAGCTGCAGGAAGCGCTCGAGACGCGCCGAGGAATGTTCGGGCCCCTGCCCCTCATAGCCATGCGGCAGAAACAGCGTGAGCCCGCTGAACCGGCCCCATTTGGCTTCGCCTGAGCTGATGAATTGGTCGATGACGACCTGCGCACCGTTCGCGAAATCGCCGAACTGTCCCTCCCAGATGACGAGGCAGTCCGGTGCCGTCGTGCTGTAACCATACTCGAAGCCGAGCACGGCCTCCTCGGACAACAGCGAGTCACCGATCGTGAGCGCGCCGGGCTTCTCGACGACGTGCTCGAGCGGCATGTAGGAGCGCCCGTCGTATTGATTGAAAAACGCGGCATGGCGATGGAAGAACGTTCCGCGGCGGCTGTCCTGCCCGATCAGGCGAACGTGAAAGCCCTCGGCCAGAAGACTCGCGTATGCGAGCGTCTCGGCAAATCCCCAATCGAGCTCCAACTCGCCCGCAGCCATGCGTCGGCGATCGTCGAGGACGCGCTGCACGCGCGGATGCAGCTTGAAGTCCTCCGGGATGCGCGTGACGATCTCGCTGAGCCGCGCGAGCTCGGCGCGCGGCACGTTGGTATCGATAGAATCGCCGACATCGCCGTCGAAACGGCTCCAGTCCGTCGTGAACTGGTTGCCGATCATTCCGAGGCATGCGTCGTTCGGCGATCGCCCCTCGTCGAGGCACTGGCGGTAAGCCTGCGCCATTGCGTCGAGCTCGCCGGCATCGACGACGCCCTGCGCGACGAGGCGCTCGCCATAGAGCGTGCGCACCGTCGGGTGCTTGCGTATCGCCTGATACATGATGGGCTGCGTCGCTGCAGGCTCGTCGGCTTCGTTGTGCCCGAGACGCCGGTAGCACACGAGGTCGATCACGATGTCCTTATGAAAGGCACGGCGATAGCTGAGCGCAAGCCGCACGGCCTCGATCGCCGCCTCCGGATCGTCGCCGTTGACGTGTAATACGGGCGCCTCGACCATTTTCGCGACGTCTGAGCAATACGGCGTCGAGCGCGTGTCGCTCACCTGGCTCATCGTGAAGCCGATTTGATTGTTGATGACGATATGAATCGTGCCGCCCGTGGAGAAGTGGCGTGTCTGTGAGAGCTGCAATGTCTCGGCGACGACACCCTGACCGGCCACGGCCGCGTCCCCGTGTATCAAAACCGGCACGACAGCGTTGTCGTCCGTATCGCCACTCCTGTCCTGCCTCGCCCTGACGGAGCCCTCGACGACGGGGTTGACGATCTCCAGATGCGACGGATTGAACGCCAATGCAACGTGGACGTTGCCGCCGGGCGTGCGAATATCGGCGGAGAAACCCATGTGATACTTGACGTCCCCCGAACCCGACAACGCTGCGAGGTCGTACGCCCCCTCGAACTCGGAAAACAGCTCCTGCGGGGATTTACCGAGCACGTTGACGAGCACGTTGAGACGACCGCGATGCGCCATTCCAATGACGATCTCGCTGACGCCCTGCTCGCCGGCACGCTGGATCAGGTCATCCAGCATCGGAATCAAACCCTCGCCGCCTTCGAGCGAGAACCTCTTCTGACCGACGTATTTGGTGTTCAGATAGCGCTCGATGCCCTCGGCATGAGTGAGGCTCTCGAGCACGGCACGTTGCTCGGCGGCGCTGAGCTGCAGGTCACCGGCCTTCGCCTCTAAACGCTCCCGAATCCACAACCGCTCCCGGGCCCGGGAGAGGTGCGCGAACTCTGCGCCTATCTTGCCGCAATAAATGCGCTTTAAGAGAACCAGAATCTCTCTCAGCGTCATGCGCCGGCTGCCGCTGCCAGCCAGGCCGCCCGTAACGAACTCCGTGTCCATGTCGGCTTCGCCGAGGCCGAGATAGTCGAGCTTCAGCACGGCGGGCACGTCGCGTTTCCACAAACCGAGCGGATCGAGGTCTGCGATCTGGTGGCCGCGCATGCCGTAAACCTGAATGAGCCTGGCAACGGCGGCCTGCTTCTCGCTCGCGGGCTCTGCGCGACGCCCGCCACCGGGCGTTATCTCGCGCGCCTGCGCGCGCGGCGCGAGCAGCCGGAGCTTGAGCGCAGTTTGCAGCGGCCCGTGGGGCACGTCCGGCCCCATGCCGTTGCCGAGGCCGCTGAAAAACGCTCGCCACGCCGGCGTTACGCTCGCGGGATCGTCGAGAAATGTCTCGTAGAGTGCCTCCACGTATGGCGCGTTGGCGCCATGTAGAGGCGACGACTCATACTGCCGCTTAAGTTTCTGGCTCATAGTGCGAAGAGTACCCCATCGACTCTGGGGTAAGCTGACCTCGACGCGAGGCGTGCGCAGACCGGCGCGTAGCTTAGCTCAACGGCGAACGAGTTGATACTGCCACGCCGCGATGGCGGGCCGGTGAGGCGACGCTGCTAGAGAACCGACTCCAGCATCCACCACTCATAGCAAATCAGCGCGACGTAGAGCACGAAGCACCAATGCATGACGGCGCTGACCCGGATGATGCGGAACACGCGTGCGCGCGCGAGCGCTACGAGCACGAGAATGCTGATGCCCGTCAGCGTCAGCTTGACGAAAGCGAAGAGCTCCGGGTGGCTCTCGAGCACATAGGCGAGCACGGGATTGGCTTCGGTTGCGCCATGGGTCATGAGCGTGAGCGTCAGAAACGCATCCGTCACGCTCAACAGCAAAATCATGACCGACATGAACAGCAGGTGCGGCTCGTGCCAGTCCACGAGCGCATGGCCCTCACCGGAGCGCCGGCCCCCGCGGCGCCGCGGCGTCAACCCGCCCTGCATGAACGTTCGGATACTGAGCGCGCGTCGGTCATAGCCGCTGCGCCGCTCGATACCCTCGTCGGCGTAAACTACTCTGGCGTCTGGCACAATCATCCCTCGAGCGAATCGGCGTTTCGGTGTCGTAGGTACAA
>JBFJXA010000183.1:0-3348 GCA_041623375.1 Gammaproteobacteria bacterium
GAGGGTCCATTACAGCTACAGGTTTCGAGTCTCGACTACGACGCCTACGTCGGCATGCTCGGTATCGGCCGGATCACGCGCGGCACACTGACGAGCAACATGCCCGTCACCGTCGTGCGGCGCGACGGTCGCATCCACAACGGTCGCGTGCTCGAGATTTTCGGCTTTGCGGGACTCGAGCGGATACGCATGGACTCGGCGAGCGCCGGCGATATTGTCGTGTTCAGCGGTATCGACGATTTGCAGATCTCCGACACCTTGTGCCCGCGCGATAAGCCCGAGGCGCTGCCCGCGCTCGAGGTCGACGAGCCGACGATCAGCATGACGTTTCAGGTGAACAAATCCCCGTTCGCCGGGCGCGAGGGCAAGTTCCTGACGAGCCGGCAGATCAAGGAGCGGCTCGACCGCGAGGTCAAGCACAACGTTGCGCTGCGCGTCGAGCAGACGTCGGACCCGGACAAATTCGTCGTGTCGGGCCGCGGCGAGCTGCACCTGGCAATACTCATCGAGAACATGCGCCGTGAGGGTTACGAGCTCGCAGTCTCGCGTCCCGAGGTCATCGAGCGCGATATCGACGGCAGACGCTGCGAGCCCTGGGAGCAACTGACCGTCGATTTCGCAGCCGACCACCAGGGCGCCGTCATGAGCCGCCTCGCGGAACGCCGCGGCGAGCTCGTCTCGATGGCGCCGGACGGACGCGGCCGCGTCCGCCTCGACTACCGGATCCCGTCACGCGGTCTGATCGGCTTTCGTACCGAATATCTGACGGCGACGGCAGGCACGGGACTGCTCTATCACGTCTTCGACGGCTACGCCGAGCGCGTCGGCGGAGAGATCGCACAACGCATCAACGGTGCACTCGTCTCGATGGTCAACGGCAAGGCGCTGGCCTACTCGCTGTTTAATCTCCAGGAGCGCGGCACGCTGTTCATCGGCCACGGCGCGGAGGTATACGAAGGCATGATCGTCGGCGCGCACAGCCGCGGCAACGATCTGCCCGTGAACCCGACCAAAGCCAAGCAGCTAACGAATATTCGTGCCGCGGGCTCAGACGAGAACATTCTATTGACGCCGCCGGTCATCTTCTCGCTGGAGCAGGCGCTGGAGTTCATCGATGACGACGAGCTCGTCGAGGTGACGCCTGCAAGTTTTCGTTTACGTAAGAAGCTGCTGACCGAATCCGAGCGCCGTAGAGCATCGCGCGTCAAGGAGGCCTGAACGCGATGCAACGCACGGGCGAGCCACAGAGCGCCAACGCCGTGCTCATGGTTCGGCCCGCAGCGTTTGCGAGCAATCCGGAGACGCTTGCCTCGAACGCGTTTCAGTCGGCCGCGGCCGCGACCGAGGAAATGGCTGCACGCGCCTGCGTCGAGTTCGACGCCGTCGCCGAGGCGTTGACGGCCGCGGGTGTGCGCGTGCATATCTTCGACGGTCGATCTGAGGGCGACTGTCCCGACGAGGTCTTCCCGAACAACTGGGTCAGCTTTCACGCCGACGGCACGGTCGTGCTCTATCCGATGCTCGCGCCGAGCCGGCGGCGCGAGCGGCGTCCCGAGATCATCGAGTCTCTCGCGCGCGAGCACGGCTACACCGTCGTGCGGACAATCGATCTCACAGACCATGAGAGCCATGGGCGATTCCTCGAGGGCACAGGCAGCGTCGTGCTGGACCGTATCAGCCGTGTCGCCTATGCCTGCCGCTCGCCACGCACACACGAGCAAGTCCTGAGTGAGTTTGCCGCGCGACTGGGCTATACACCGGTTACCTTTGGCGCTGAGGATGACAACGGTAAGCCGGTCTATCATACGAACGTCGTCATATCGGTGGGCACGCGCTTTGCAGTCGTGTGCCTGGAAGCTATCGCCAATCCGGCCGGCCGCGAAGCGGTCACTCAATGGCTCGAGGACTCGGGCCGGGATATCGTCGAGATCGATATCGAGCAAATGCAGGACTTCGCCGCGAACCTCATCGAGCTCGACAGCGGCGACGGCCACGTGATTGCACTGTCGGCTTGCGCCCTCGCCACGCTCAACGATCGCCAAGTCCGCCGGCTCGCGCGCTACGGCAAGCTCATCAGCGTGGCGATCCCGACGATAGAGACGTTTGGCGGCGGCAGCCTCCGCTGCATGCTCACCGAAGTGTTCTTGTCCCGCTAAAAAAAGCCCCACGCCCTGCCGCAGGCGGTCCGAGATTTTTCTTCGGAATGTGCCTATTGATCGCGCGTGAAGACGGCCAATACGCTTGTGTCCAGGAAAACATTAGTAGGGCCACCAGCATGACGATCAACGAAGGCGGAATCGATCGGGCGTTTCGAATCGTCGTCGGTTTAGGACTAATCAGTCTCGCGTTCTTCGGACCTCAAACAGCTTGGGGTTGGATAGGCTTAGTGCCGCTCATTACAGGAATCGTTGGCTGGTGCCCAGCCTATTCGATCCTCGGCGTGAGAACCTGTCGCGCGAAAGCAAACTGAGCGTTTACCGCGTTATCGCGTAAAATGGATCTGAAGTTGCTCTCGATAGTCTTCGGGACCATTTTCGTCGCTGAGCTTGGAGACAAGACGCAGCTAGCGACGCTTCTCTTCGCTGCAAAATCTCCAGCTAACCTCGTGGCCGTTTTTATCGGCGCATCGGTTGCACTGATCGTTGCCTCAGCGCTTGGGGTACTTGCAGGCGGATTTCTATCCCACCTCCTCAGTCCGAAACACCTCTCTTACCTCGCAGGCGTAGGCTTCGTCACGATCGGCATCTGGAGTTTCTGGCACGCCTACAACTTCGGCTGAGCTGACGAAAGCGTGCGCTCCGCTGAGGGGCGCCCAGCGGGCACAGACTACCGGCCGAGTCGCGCGCCTGGCTGTAGGCCGGTCGCCTCGACAAACTCGGCTGCCGAGACCTTGCCGTCAGCGCCGCGGACGCGCCCGACCGTGATCGTTCCGTCCGACACGGCGATTGCTATGCGCTCTCCGACTGCGACGACAGTACCTCCGGGATCACTGGACCCACCCGGCGTAAACGCAGCCGCGTAGAAACTCACGGTCTCATCCTCGAGCGTCGTGTTCGCCCCGGGCTGAGGATCGCTGCCGCGAATGAGGTTGTAGATCTCCGACCCGGGCCGGGTCCAGTCGATGCGCGCCTCCTTGGCCTTGAACCAGCCCTCGTAGGTTGCCTCGCCTTCGTTCTGCTCGATCTTCGGCGCCTTGCCTTCGCGGACGAGCTCGACGGCTTCGACCATGGCTTCCACGCCCATCGGAAAGAGCTTGTCGAAGTAAAGGCTGCCGAGCGTATCGTCCGGCCCGATCTCGACGGTCTTTTGCAACAGCAACGGTCCGGTATCGAGGCCTTCGTCGGGCCA
>JBFJXA010000184.1:0-3338 GCA_041623375.1 Gammaproteobacteria bacterium
ACCGCACGCTCGAGATCACGTTGGCCCCCGATCTCACGGTGCTCGAAGACGCCGAGCGTCTGGCCGTCCAGCGTCTCCTCGAAGCCGGCGCAATCGTGCACCGGATCTACGAAGCGCAGAAGCACGACCAGGCACCCGATGCCTTCGAGGCCCTCAATGAGCTCGTAACGATCGACTCACCGACGGCACTCGACAATCTGCAGCGCCTCTACCGGCTGTTTCGGGGTCCGATCGCGACGACACTGGAGAACGAGCGGCTCGCCTTTCTGCCCGTGAGCCCGGAATCGCCGGGCAAAGCCGTTTTTCCCGAGGGCATCAGCAGGCTCGAGGTGGAGAACTTCATCGCGGCCCGTCACGACACGGGCGAAATTCTCGGCGATCGCACCGTCGTGCGCCGCGCGACACTGCTGAATCTGCGCCAGGATATCGGCTCACTCCAGGATTACCCCGTGCTCGGCACGTTGCACCCGGGTCTCGGCGAGCGCCTGGCGCGCCTCGTGCAAACGCCCGATGCAAACGTGCTGTACGCCGTTCCCTACTCGGTCGCATGGGCGCCGTCGGTGTTACGCGTATACGACTTGCTGTGGGAAGCCGCCGAGCTCATGCAAGCCGTAGATGCGGATTTCGCCGCCTATCTGCGGCTGCGAGCCTACGATCTTCTGACCGACAACTACGAGGGCGGCGATGCCGCCTGGGTCACGGGAAACTTTCAGCGGCTCAATGCACAAATTGGCAGCTATGAGACGTACGACGATGCGCTCTTTGGCGTAAAGACGTTTTTCTCGATGAACGTGTTGTTGCGCGACGCCGATCGCAGCGCGGCGCTAGAAGCAGCATTGACCAACTTGCAAGCCATCGAAGATCGGTTGCCGTATCAGTCCGAACGTGCGGTTCGCAGCGAGATTCCCGTCGGCGTGTATAACGTCATTGCCGACTTCGGCCAGTCGCGCGGGGCGAACACGGCCACGATACTACCCAACGATCCTAGCCACTCGCGCAAATACGGTCGCACGATCATGCTGCGTTACAACATCATGACGAATCCGGCGATCTTCGAGCAGGGCCGGGCGCGGCTCGCAGCCGCGACCGAGCCGGAGTTTCATGACGACCTCACAGTCGAGGGAAACTTCCAACGCACGCTCTGGCACGAGATTGGTCATTACCTCGGCGTCGCCGTCACGGTCGACGGCCGTGATCTCGATCAGGCCCTGCAACAATCGGCGGATCTGTTCGAGGAGCTCAAGGCAGATCTCATCTCCTTGTATACGGCCTCGTATCTACGTGACATCGGCTACCTCGACGAAGCCGCACTGCGCTCGTTTCTCGCAGGGGGCGTACTGCGCGTACTGCAGAGCAACGCGCCCCGCCGCGAGCAGCCTTACCAGACCATGCAGCTCATGCAATGGAATTACTTTCTCGAGGAAGGCTTGCTCGAGTTCGATGAGCAGACCAAACGCATGAGTATCGATTACGGGCGTTACGATCGCGTCGTGCGCAGCCTGCTCGAAGAGGTCCTCGCCATTCAACGTGCGGGCGACCCCGAACGCGCCGAAGCTTTCGTCGAACGTTACGCGCATTGGGATCCCGCTCTGCACGGTGCAATCGCGGCGCGGATACGCGACTCGGTACGGTACCGCTACTACCTCATGCGTTACGCCGTCATCGATCCACCCGTTCACTGAAGCTGTCCGTCGCAACGCCCGATTGCTGCGCCGCGGCCGCGCACGCTGTGAGTTGGCCGATTTCTATATCCCACGATCCTCGGCGGAGATTTCGTAGTATCGTCCGCATGCGGCCTATCTGCGAGAGATCCGAGCTAGACCATCATGACATCCCCGTCGCGTGCGAAGCTGACGCACGGACCCGTCAGCCAGCGCCTACGCGAGCTCACGGTTCCGACGATCTGGGGCGTCTTCGCGCTCATGACCTTCAACGTCGTCGACACGTGGTTCGTCGGTCAGCTCGGCACAAACGAGCTCGCTGCGATGAGTTTCACGTTCCCCGTCGTCATGACTCTCGTGAGCGTCTCTATCGGACTGAGCGCGGGCACATCGTCGGTACTCGCACGAGCGGCCGGCCAGGACGACCACGAGCAGATGCAGCGGCTCGCCACGGATGCCATTCTTCTCACGGCGTTGATCACGCTCGTGCTGAGTCTCGTCGGCTACGCAACGATCGATCCGCTGTTTTTGCTGCTCGGCGCACCCGACGATTTACTGCCGCTGATCCGTGAGTACATGGTGCCGTGGTATGCGGGCCTCGTGCTCATGCTGCTGCCGATGGTCACGATGGGCTCTCTGCGCGCCACGGGCGAGGCTACGACCGCCGGGCGACTGTTGATCGCAAGCTCTCTGCTCAACGCGATCATCGATCCGCTTTTGATCTTCGGTCTCGCGGGCTTTCCGAGACTCGAGCTCGCCGGCGCGGCGTACGCGACCCTGATCGCGCGCGCCGTCATCGTCGTCGCGGCACTGTGGGTCTTGCACGACCGGCTCAATCTGATCACGACTGCCCGGGTCACGCTCGCGCGCGCATGGAGATCGTGGCGCGGCATCCTGCACGTCGGCCTGCCCGCGGCTGGCACGAACGTCATCATCCCCGTCGCGAACGGCGTCATTGTCGCGCTCGTCGCGACGTATGGCCCTGAAGCCATTGCCGGGCTCGGCATCGCAACGCGTATCGAGATGTTCTCGCTGGTTATCTTCTTTGCGATGTCGGGAATCATCGGCCCGTTCGTCGGCCAAAATCTAGGCGCCCAGCGGCGTGACCGCATCTTGCTCGGACTCAAGCAATGCTACCTTTTCTGCATGGCGCTCGGCGCCGCAGTCGCAATCGTCATCGGTACGGCAGCGCGGCCGGTCGCTGCGCTATTCTCCGATTCCCCCGAGGCGGTCGCAGTCGCCGCGCTGTACCTGTGGATCGTGCCTCTGAGCTACGGCGCTGCCGGCATCGTCATGCTCGTGAACGCCGCGTTCAACGGTCTCGGCCAACCGCTGCCCGCGATGACGATCTCCGTAACGCGCATGGTCATCGTTTATCTTCCGCTCGCGTTCGTCGGACGCGCGCTGTTCGACGTGCCGGGCATCTTCGCGGCCTATGCGGCGACGAATCTTCTCGTCGGCGCAGGCGCTGCGTATTGGGGCTGGGTGGCTTGCAAGCGCGTGCCACAGTGTGAGTTCACGTCGCGCGACGTCTGAGGGTTGCGCCGCACGATCCCTTCGGCGCTAGAATGCGCCAAACGACAGGATCTCGATGAATGGACAAATCCCTGAACGTTTTCGATGAAGTCCTCGAAAGCTGCAGTGAGCGGCCGCTCACGGGATTCTTTCGCGACGGCT
>JBFJXA010000185.1:0-3318 GCA_041623375.1 Gammaproteobacteria bacterium
CTAAGCGGTGCGCCCAACGCTGGAGATCGAGCGTGCTTCGTATCTGCTCCTCGATCGGGTGGTTGTCGCGCGTCCATACATACACGGCCTGATTGGAGCCGCCAGGACCCGTAGTCAACGATCCGTCGGCAGGAATTACCGGTAGCGCAGGCATCGGAGCCACGAGGCCGTTGAAGAAGTCTCTGGCCAGCGTGTTCATCTGGCCGGGGCCCGGCGACGAGTGCTGGTTAAAATCACCGAAATTCGGCCCCGAGGGCGTTGGTAGCCATCGCTGAAGAAGCAGCACCGGGTGATCGCCGGCGACCGCGTCGAGCTCTGCGATAGTCGGGTAACCTCCGCCGAACTGCAGGTGGTTGTGGCGCCCGATCAACGTGAGCCATGCGCCGGGTGGGACCTCCGGATCGGCTGCCCGCGCCGCAATCGCCGCTAGCAGATCTTCCTTCGAGTACGCGCCCTCCGCATCATGAACAGCGTAGCCCCATGTGATCGCGCTCCTATTAAAATGCAGGTGCTGATCGATAAGACCCGGTATGACGACTGCGCCCCGAGCGTTGATCGTCGTCATTCGACCCTGTCCGTTGCCTCTACGCGAACCGTCGCCTCCCACGGACACGATGCGGTTACCGCTGATTACCATACTGCTGGCGACCGGGTTGGCATCATCCATCGTGATGATGTTGGCGTTGACGATTCGAATGTCGTCTGCAGATACGAGGCCCGTGGCCAGGGCGCATAGCACCCCGGTCGCGAGACTACGAGTTCGCGATCTATTGGTTCTCATGGAAGTGTCCCCTGTTGCTGGTTGGGATCGAACGGACGTTGGCGTTATTAGCGTTGAGCTGAATTCTAGTCCGTCGCGTTTCCCAGAATAACACGCGGCCGCGGACACGTGATGAACTCGGCACGCCCGTCACGCACTTGAGATCCCGAAGTTGTGGCTATTGTGCGACGTCGATCCGTGACGACGCTCACAGTTGCTCGAGCGGATAAGCCATAGGCTGAGCCAATAGTCTCGTTTGCGAGAATACTGATGACGTTCAGCCTTCGTCTGCCGTTTGGGCCCGCCGCAAAGCAGCGGCCCGACCCCTCTGAGGCTACGCCTTACCATGCCGTGAGTGTTTGTGCCGGCAAGGACGCCTGTGCGGCGGCGCAACGCTTCTCGGGCGAGCGCGTGCTGTCGGCAGAAGCGCTGCTGCTGCCGTTGGCCGACTGCGACCGGGCAAATCGGTGTACATGCCACTATCGGCACCACGACGATCGGCGGGAGCGTCCGCGCCGCCAATCCGAAGGCGCTCCGCCGGCCGGTCCGGCCGTTCAGCAATCCGAGCGCCGAGAAAACAAGGGGCGCCGGTCGGAGGATCTCGAGGAATACCACGAAGCAGCGAGCGACGACGTCGATGATTCGCGCCTCGTGGCCGATACCTATTATGGATATGCCCAAAAGCTCGGCTCGGACTCGAGCAGCGACCCCGACTCGACTTCCTGAACGAACTGTCTGACTCGCACGCTCGCCCGCAGCGTGAGCCACGAGCGCACGTAATAAACGGCGCGACCCACCGGTCGGGATCCTGTGTATGCTCGACTGACCATCGGACCCGGGAGGCGCGCCGTGACGAGTACGACTGAGACCAGACCACCACTACCGCCGTTCGATCGTGACGGCGCGATCGAGAAAATCCGTCTCGCCGAGGACGGCTGGAACAGCCGCGAGCCGCAGCGCGTGTCGCTCGCCTATTCTGTCGATAGCGAATGGCGCAACCGGGCCGAGATCTTCCGGGGTCGGGCTGCGATCGTGGAATTCCTGCAGCGCAAGTGGGCCAGGGAGCTCGACTATCGTCTCATCAAGGAGCTCTGGGTTTATCGAGATAATCGCATCGCTGTACGTTTCGCTTACGAGTGGCACGACGACTCCGGTCATGGGTACCGGTCCTACGGCAACGAGAACTGGCAGTTCAACGACGCCGGACTCATGCAGCGGCGAATTGCGAGTATCAACGATCTGCCGATCGCCGAGACCGAGCGCAAGTATCACTGGCCCCTGGGGCGCCGGCCCGACGATCATCCGGGTCTTGCCGAACTCGGTCTGTGAGTAGTCGAGTCGAGCGCTGCTCCACGAGATTACGGCAAGGTCTTGCTTGAGCCGCTGATCGGCGAGGCGCTGCGGCGCGACCACGGGATTCGCCTCCTCGGCGAGGCCGAGCCCGTCGGCGGCGGCTCGATCAATCGCGCGCTCAAGCTGATCAGCGAGCAAGGCCCGCTGTTTCTCAAGCTCAACTCGTACTCGGCGTTGGGCATGTTCGAGGCCGAAGCAGCCGGGCTCGAGGTCCTGGCGCAGGCAAACGCCACGCGTGTGCCCTCCGTCATTGCTTCAGGCGCCGTCGCCGACGCGGCCTATCTCGTCTTGGAGTGGATCGACTTCGGGCCCAGGTCGGACGCCGCCGAACGCCGCCTCGGCCGAGATCTGGCGGCCCAGCATCGGTCGACGCGATCGGCATTCGGCTGGGACCGGGACAACACCATCGGTGCTACGCCGCAGGTCAACGCGCTCGCGCCCGATTGGCAGACGTTCTTCTGCGAACGCCGGCTTCGCTACCAGCTCGACCTCGCCAAGCGCAACGGCCTGTCGGTATCGACCGCAGCGGACGTCGAACGGATCATTGACGGAGCCGACGTGCTGCTCGATGAGCGTGAACCCGAGGCCTCATTGCTCCACGGCGATCTATGGGGCGGGAACTGGGGTGTGACGACGGACGGAACGCCGATGATCTTCGACCCGGCCGTCTACTATGGGGATCGCGAGGCGGATCTCGCGATGACGCGCCTGTTCGGGGGGTTCGGCCACGCATTCTACGACGCGTACGAGGAGGCGTGGCCGCTGGCACCGGGATGGGAGCGGCGCGTCGAGTTCTACAACCTCTATCATCTGTTGAATCACTTCAACCTTTTTGGCGCGGGGTACGAGTCTTCGGTCCGCGGCGCGCTCGACACGCTTTGCCGCGATCTCAGGCGCAGCGATTGAAGGGGTCACGGGTCGAGCGCTTCAGTCGGCGCTCGCCCGGTCCTCGAGCAGGTAAATCGGTAAGTCGAACGCTAGTCGCAGCGTCGCGGACGGGCGCTCGCTCGGACCGATCGGCGCGCCTGGGTCGACGTGATGGCCCTTCGCGCGAAGGTAGTCGATGCGTGCATCGATCTGGTCGGCCGTGAACGTCAGACCGGGTCGAAAGCGCACGGACTCGTGCAGCCCGATCGAGATACCGGCGCCACGAATTCGTCGCCACGGATGCGGCTCGGTGCCTTCAGCGACGGTCTCGAAGCCGA
>JBFJXA010000186.1:0-3307 GCA_041623375.1 Gammaproteobacteria bacterium
ACTCTCCAAGAAAGAAGTTACTGCTGTTATGGATGCGCTGGCGGGCCTTGCACATCGACATCTGAAACGACGTGGCTCGGGTGAATTTAGTGTTCCTTACTTGGGTGTTAAATTGCGCCGAGTGATCAAGCCTGCACGCAAAGCACGCAAAGGGATCAACCCGTTTACCGGTGATGAGATAATGATCAAGGCTAAGCCCGCGACCACAAGTGTCCGTGCTGTCGCCCTGAAAGCGATCAAAGACTCAGTGGCGGGCTAACAAACTGGAGTGCGAATAGAGGCTCAGCGGCGCTGGCGTCTGACGCGCTCGCGGCGCTTGAGCTGGCGGCGCGTGAGCACGTTGCGCCTGCCGGCGAACGGGTTCTCGCCGGCGCGGAACTCGAGCCTGAGTGGCGCGCCCTCGAGGCCAAGAACCTCGCGAAACGTGTTGGTCAGGTACCGCCGGTAATGCGCGGGAATACGCTCCGTTCGTCCACCGTGGATTACGATGACCGGCGGATAACGTCCACCCTGGTGCGCATATCGCAGACGCAGCCTCCGGCCAGCGACAATCGGCGGCGGATGTGCCGTGACGGCGCGCTCGAGAATTTCGTTGAGCTCAGGGGTCGGAAACGTTTTTCCGGCCGCCCGGTGTGCCGCCAACGCGGCTTCGAGCAGACTATCGATACCGCTGCCGTGCAACGCGGAGATGAAGGTCATACGGACGAAAGAGACGAACCGCAGCTTGCGCTCTATCTGGGCCTCGATTTCGCGCCGCCGCGCTTGCGCGAGATGGTCCCATTTATTGACACCGATCGTAAGCGCCCGGCCACGGTCGACAACGAGCCCGATCAGATGTAGATCCTGCTCCGTAACGCCCTCGCGTGCATCGATGAGCACGATGACGACGCCGGCGTCCTCGATCGCCCCGAGGCTCTGTACCACGCTGAATTTCTCGACGGTCTCGTTGACTTTGGCACGACGGCGTATGCCAGCCGTGTCAATCAGCACGAAGCGCTCGCCGTCGCGCTCGCACGGAACATGCACGCTGTCGCGCGTCGTGCCGGGCGCAGCCGAGGTGACCATACGGTCGGCGCCGATCAGACGGTTGATAAGCGTAGACTTGCCGACGTTCGGCCGCCCGACCACGGCAACTCCCGGGCCTATGTCCTCGTCGAGCGCGGACGCTTGATCCGGCGCCTCCGGCAACGCGTCCAGCACGAGGCGTGTGAGCGCATTCAGCCGCCGGCCGTGCAGCGCAGCGATGCTCACGGGCGCGCCGAGACCCAGTGCATGAAACTCGGCTTCGGCAATCTCCGGCGCCACGCCCTCGGCTTTGTTCACTGCGAGAATGACAGGCTTGTCGGCGCCCCTGAGCGTATCGGCGATACGCTCGTCGGCGGCCGTGAGCCCATCGGCATGATCGACGACGAAGACGATGACGTCGGTCTCAGCGATCGCGAGCTCCGTCTGCCGCGCGGCAAGCTGACCGAGCTCGGTGTCGTCCTCGCCGAGACCTCCGGTATCGACGACGACAAAGCGCCGGCCGTCGGTCTGCGCATATCCGTAGCGCCGATCTCGCGTCAGACCGGGGAAATCCGCAACGAGCGCGTCGCGTGAACGCGTTAGCTGGTTGAAGAGCGTAGATTTACCGACGTTCGGTCGGCCCACGAGCGCGACTGCGGGGAGCATGATGCACGCTGGGCCGTTCTCTAGCTCTCGTCCTCGACGATCGTGAAGGCCGCGAGGGTTCCATCCTCACCCTGCGCATAGATATTCGCGCCGACGACGAGCGGTGCCGTCGCGATGCGCTGTGAGCCTACGCGTTCGCGGGCCACGAAGCTGCCGTCCTGCGCGTCCAGCCAATGCAGATAGCCTTCGAAGTCGCCGACGACGACCGTGCCGCGATAAAACGTCGGCCGGGAGATGTCCCGCAGACGCAGATCAGGCTGTATCCAGCGCTGCGTGCCGCTTTGGCGGTCGAGCGCGACGACGCGGCTGAGGTCGTCTGCAACGTAGACGGCGGCGAAACCGGCCCCGAGCCCTGCGTAGCTCGACATCTCTTGCTGCCACAGCAGCAGCCCCGTGTCCAGGTCGACTGCGACGGCCCGACCGTTGTAGCCCACGGCATAGACATCGTTACCGACAACCGCCAAGCCTGCGCTGATATCGACGATTCGGTCGAGCTCCGTGCGCCCGGCCGGTGCCGTCAGCGGTGCCTCCCAACGCGTTTCTCCCGTGACGACCTCATAGGCGCCCAGCCGTCCGTTGTCGAAACCGGCTACGACCGTCGTGCCCGATATCACGGGCGTGGTATTGCCGCGCAGGGTCAGTGCCGGCACAGGATGCTCTACGGTCCATAGCAAACGGCCGTCGAGCACGGAGAATCCCCGTAGGCGCCCGTCGACCGTGCTGAGCACGACAACGTCGGAGCCGATAGCCGGCGAGGCCAGCACCTCGCCACCAACCTGAAGGCGCCATCGCTCTTCGCCTGTGTCGGCGTCCAACGTGATCAGATCGCCGTCGTTCGTGCCGAAAGCCAATACGCCGCTGCCAAAGCCCGGGCCGGCCGCGAGCGGCAGGCGCGTGCGCGCCGCCCATATGCGCCGCCCCGACTCGGCGTCGAATGCCGCAGCCTGGCCGTCGTGCGCACCTGCGTAGATACGCGTCCCGTCCGTGGCAGGCCCCAGCGCCAGACGCAACTCGTCTGCCGCGCCACCGACGCGAGCACTCCAAACGCGGTCGATCGTAAGGCGCGGCTCGAACTCGACGAGCTCGGCCGGCGGCTCGACGGGGTCCTCGCCACCACCGCCGAACATCCCGCAACCTGACGCGGTCACGACGAAGCCTGCAAGGAATAGCGCCGAACGCGGGCTCACGCACCTTCCTCCGCTTCGACCTCGGTATCGGACCCGGAACCCGGACCGGCCTCGAGTGCCGGCGGCGCTTCGGCCACCGAGGCAACGGGCAGGTCGTCGATCTTCATCTGCAGCATATTGCGGTCGATGATCTCGATGTACTCGGAGTTATACGCTTCGAGGTAAGCCGTCCTGGCGCGCTCGACGTCACCCTGAGCCAGATACACATCGCCGCGCAGCTCGCTGAAGCGGCCCGAGAATCGACTCGGCCGCAGGCCCTCGAGCAGCGCCAGCACCTCGTCGTAGCGCTCCACGTGCAGCAGCAGCCGAGCGAGCCGCAGGCGAACGATGAGCGCGAGCTCGGCGTCGTCGGTATCCTCGAGCACGAAACGCAGCTCGTCGATCGCTGCATCGATCTGTTGCTGGTCGAGTCGCAATGAAGCGATCAGCAGCGCGGCCTGATCCGCATA
>JBFJXA010000187.1:0-3274 GCA_041623375.1 Gammaproteobacteria bacterium
CGATCACCGAGCGTCACATCGCCCTCGAAGACCGCGCCGACATCGATGAACACGTCCCGGCCGACGACCAGATTGCCGCGTAGATCGAAGCGCTGCGGATCGGCAAGCGTCACGCCCTGATCGAGTAATCGTTGCGCGTTGCGCCGCTGCAAAATACGCTCAGCATTAGCCAACTGTGTGCGGTCGTTGATGCCGAGTGCCTCGCTGGGATCGGCTGCCGGCGATCCGACGATTCGCCTATCCTCGGCGACCGCCAATGCAATGACATCGGTCAGGTAGTACTCTCCCTGAGAATTGTCGTTGCCGATTTTTTCGAGCGCTGCACAGAGCCATTGCGCGGGCAGCACCATGACGCCGGTGTTGATCTCAGTAATCTCGCGCTGCTCTGCGGTCGCATCACGCTCCTCGACCACGCCGAGAATATTCCCCTGCGCATCGCGGAGGATGCGTCCGTAGCCACGCGGATCGTTGAGGTTCGCGGTAAGCAGACCGATCGCGCCGTCTGGGACGCTCGTTAATAATGACGCGAGGCTTTCCCGTATGACGAGCGGCGCGTCACCGCAGAGCACGAGCACGGCGTCATCGGGTGGAATCGAGCCCGCCGCCTGGGCGACCGCATGACCTGTACCGAGCTGCTCGGCCTGCAGCGTCCATACGAGATCGGAATCCGCAAACGCGGCCCGCACCGCATCCGCACCGTGGCCGTAAACGACGTTGATCGCGTCGGCGCCCAACGCTCTAGCCGTATCCACGACGTGCGCGAGCAGCGGCCGACCGCCCAGGGGCTGTAAGACCTTGGGTTGGTCGGAGTTCATGCGCTTTCCCTGGCCGGCTGCCAGAATCACGACGGTCAGAGCCACGCTCGACACCTCTACCGGGCTGAAAACTATCGGAAAACGCATGATAACCTGCCCGCTCGATGGGCGCCGTGGCTCGCCGTCAAATATTTTGCGACGCTGAGGGGCGTTCCAGCCCGTTTCGTGGCGGCGCCGCGGCTTGCCGATGCAGAGCCGGTGTCGTACAACGTGAATATCATGAGACTGCCCGTCATTGCGATAACAATTCTCGCGTCGGTACCGACTCTGACGGCAGCGCATCATTCGACGCGCGCGTTCTACGATCGTGATGCGAGCGCGGAGATTGAGGGCGTCATCGCTTCGCTGTTCTGGCGCAATCCTCATGTCGGCCTAACGCTGCTCGTTCGCGACCGACAAGGCCGGGAAGAGCAGTGGGAGCTCGAAGGCGGAACGATCAATACGCTGCAGCGCAGGGGTTACACAGAATCGACGTTCGCGATCGGCGCTCGAGTGAGAGTCGCCGGGGCCCCGTCGAGGCGCGGTCTCAACGCGCTGTTCGTAACCAATATGCTGCTACCGGACGGTCGCGAGGTGATTTTCACTGATCAGCCGCGGCCGCCGCTCTGGACGATGCCTTCGCGGACAGATGAGTCGACCGGGCCGAATGCGCGCGAGACGCGTTTACGCGGCGACCAGCCCGCGCCCGATCTCTTTCGCGTCTGGAGCCTCGGACGTATCTATCGACTCGAGGCCCCGCTCTCGCTGACCGATGCGGCAGCGGCTGCCAGGGCCAACTGGGACCAGGCTAGAGACGATCCGAGCCTGCGCTGTGAGCCGCCGGGCATGCCGAACGCTATCCTGAACCCGTATCCGATCGAGTTCATCGATGCTGGCGGGCGCATTCACCTTCGCATAGAGGAATGGGATGCCGAGCGCGTGATTTACATGTCCGAAGCCGCTTCGCAGGAATCAGTCACGACGAGTCGCCTCGGCTACTCGACCGGTACGTGGGACGGCGATACGCTGATCGTGCACACCTCTCTCGTCGATGCGCCCTTCCTCGACGACAGCGGCACGCCAATCAGCCCGGACGCGACGATGGTCGAGCGGTTTTCGCTGCAACGCGAGGACGGCAGGCTCGATTACGAGGTGGCGGTGACGGACCCCGAGTACCTGGCCGAGCCCGCAGTCTGGAACGCCGTGTGGGTCTTCAAGCCGGGCACGCAGATACAACCGTTCGACTGCGCGCTGCGTTAACGGCGCAAGGGCACCGCGCGCGGGCTAAAGGCCGAGCTCGGCGCGGATCAGCGTGGCTGTCGCCGCATCGGGCTGCAGCTCGAGCTCTCCGATCGTCGTGTCGACCGGGGCCCCGGCCATGAGCCACCATTCGATAATTCGAATCTGCGCCTCGGTCAGCGGCGTGTTGCCTTCCGCCGGCATGAACGCCTCGTCGTCGGGCGGCAACGTGATGCGGTTGAGCATTTCGCTCGCCTGGGGCCTCGCGCGGGAGATCACGGGACCCGACTCTCCACCGCGCATGACACCCGCGTGAGTCGTGAGGTTTAGGTCGGCCTCGCGCGTGTCGTCGCCGTGACATCGCGAGCATCTTTGCATGAGCATCGGGCCGACGAGATCGAGAAACGGATCAGCGGCCTCGAGGCTCTCGACCGGTGGCCGGCGCGGCCCCAGTCCGGCCATCGACCGGATGAACTGCGGCGCGTATTCGACGAGATACGACGAACCGTGCGTCAGATTCCCGCCGTAGTGACCCGTTATCGTCGCAAGAATCACTATGAGAATCGACGCCGGTAGGAACCAGGCTGCGAAACGTTGCCCGTGTGCGCTCACGCGAAGCGCGGCCGCAATCGTCAACGCGATCGCCAGCACCGTGCCGAACGTCCGGTGCTGAATGCCGGATGCACTGTCGAAGCTGCCTTCTGCGTAGTGCATGTACCCCAGAGACACCGTTACGATCGCCGAACCCGCGCCGACGACCCACAAATACGCCGACGCCGATGCGAGATGACGATATTTCTCGCGCCGTGCCAACACTTCGAGAATGAACAGCGCAACGATGACGCCCAGCGGAACATGCAATACGACGACGTGAAATCGCCCGAGCAGATAGATCAGATCCATTCCCTATTCGCACCCCTTGAGATTAGTTCGCCAGAGTATAAGCAAAAAAAGTTTCAGGTTTGTTTTCCTCGAAAGGAAAACAAACCTGACACCTCTTTTCGACGGGCGTCTGTTCTAAACGAACTTAGCGCTTGCCCTTGAGCTTTTGAGCCGCGCGATAGCGCGCCTCGGCTTCGATGAGCTCGCCTTGCGCCTGCTCGAGATCGATCTCGCCATGGCGGCCTTCGAGCACCTCTTTGGCACGCTCCCGGGCAGCCAATGCCGCTTCCTCATCGAGCTGCTCGGCACGCAGCGCGCTGTCGGCGAGCACGGTCACGCGATGCGGCTGAACCTCGAGC
>JBFJXA010000188.1:0-3240 GCA_041623375.1 Gammaproteobacteria bacterium
AAGGTCGTCGACCTGATCAAGGAGCTCGAGAGCTTTGCAGCCGACGTCGAGGTCTATGACCCGTGGGCCGACGCAGACGAGGTGCGCGAGGAGTACGGCTTACGCCTGGTCGCCGAGCCCGGGCACGGTAGCTACGACGCGATCGTACTCGCGGTCGCGCACGATGAGATCCGTGCACTAAGTGCAGACGGCATCCACGCATTCGGGCGCGATCCGCATGTGGTTTACGACATCAAGCACGTGCTCGGCAAAAACGACGTCGACGGCCGCTTGTGAAAGTCCTCGTCACAGGGGCCGCGGGCTTCATCGGCTTTCATACGGCCGAAGCCCTGCTCAAGCGCGCGGACACGGTCGTGGGGCTCGACAATCTCAACGACTACTACGACGTCAACCTCAAACGCGCACGTCTGGAGATTCTCAAGAAGGAGCCGGGCTTCAGCTTCGTGAAGCGCGATCTTACGGACCGGCTCGGCATAGCGGAGCTGTTCGCGAACGAGAAATTCGAGCGCGTCGTGCACCTGGCCGCACAGGCCGGCGTGCGATACAGCATCGAGAACCCGTTTGCGTACGTCGACAGCAACGTTCTCGGCACGCTGACTGTGCTCGAGGGGTGCCGTCATAACGACGTCGAGCACCTCGTTTACGCCTCGACGAGCTCGGTCTATGGCGCCAACACGAACATGCCGTTTTCTGTGCATCAAAACGTCGATCATCCGCTCTCGCTGTACGCAGCGACCAAGAAATCCAACGAGCTCATGGCGCACACGTATGCGAGCCTCTACGGGCTGCCGGTCACGGGCCTGAGGTTCTTCACCGTCTATGGACCGTGGGGCCGGCCGGACATGGCGCTGTTTCTTTTCACGAAAAAGATTCTCGCCGGTGAGCCGATCGACGTCTTCAACTACGGCAATCACCGCCGCGACTTCACGTACGTCACCGACATCGCAGAGGGGATTCTGCGCACGCTCGACCACAAGGCGGAGCCAGCGGCCGACTGGAGCGGCGATGCGCCGGACCCGGGCACGAGTGCGGCGCCATACCGGCTATACAACATCGGCAACCAGCAGCCCGTCGAGCTCATGACTTACATCGAGCTGCTGGAGAAGAATCTCGGGCGCAAGGCCGTGCAGAACCTGCTGCCGCTGCAGCTCGGCGACGTTCCCGACACCTGGGCCGATGTCGAGGATCTCGTCGCCGACGTCGGCTATCGGCCGGCGACCCCCGTGGAGGAAGGCATCGAGCGATTCGTGGAGTGGTACGTCTCGTACTACGGCGTGGACCTGTAGTTTCGCCGGGCGAAACGTCACGGATCGGTGCGGACCACCCGCAGACCCTCTAGAATACCCGCATGCCGGCTACGACCTACGGACCCCGCACACCCGCGTGGAAAGATCTTCAGGCCCATGCCGCGCGGCTGGAGAAAACGAATATTCACGAGCTTTTCGCGCAGGATCGCCACCGCGGCGAGACCTTGAGCGCGGGCCTCGACTGTCTGTGGCTCGACTACAGCCGTCAGAAGCTCGACGAGTCGACGATGACTTCGCTCGTCGAGCTCGCCGAGCAGACGGAGGTGCAGGCCTGGATCGAGGCCATGCTCGCAGGCGAGCATATCAACAACACCGAGGACCGAGCGGTTCTGCACGTCGCGCTCAGGCGTCCGGCCGATCGTCCGCTCATGCTCGACGGCGAGGACGTCATGCCGCTCGTCGAGCGCGAGCGCGAGCGCATGTTCGAGCTCGCCGATCGGTTGCACGCCGGCGCGCTCAAGGGCTACGCTGGGGCGCCGATCACCGACGTCGTCAATATCGGTATCGGCGGATCCGATCTCGGCCCCGTCATGGCCGCGGAAACGCTGGCCGATTACTGCCACGACGGCATCCGGCTGCATTTCATATCCAACATCGACGGCGTGCAGCTCGAGCACGTGCTCGATAGCGTCGATCCCGAGCGAACGTTATTCGTGGTCTGCTCGAAAACTTTCACGACGCTGGAGACGCGGACGAACGCACAGGCCGTGCGTCAGTGGCTGTTGACCGAGGGTGGTCAGAAAGCCGTAACCGCTCAGTTCGCCGCGGTTTCGACCAACCATGCAGCCATGGATGCGTTCGGCATCGATCCGGAGCGCCGGTTCGAGATCTGGGATTGGGTAGGCGGGCGCTACTCCGTCTGGTCGGCCGTCGGATTGAGTCTCGCGCTCGCGCTCGGGCGCCAGCGTTTCGAGCAGTTTCTCGATGGCGGGCGCGAGATCGACGAGCATTTTGCGTCCGCGGAGCTGGCGGAGAACCTGCCCGTGCTGCTCGCGCTCATCGGTGTCTGGAACCGGAATTTTCTCGCCATGCCGAGCCACTGCGTGCTGCCGTACGACTATCATCTGCACCGGCTGCCGGCCTATCTGCAGCAGCTCGAGATGGAGAGCAACGGCAAGTCGGTTCGCCGTAACGGTCAGCCCGTCGAGTGTGCGACGTGTCCGGTCATCTGGGGCGAGCCCGGGTCCAACGCGCAGCACGCATTCTTCCAGCTTCTGCACCAGGGCACAGAGCGCGTGTCGCTCGATTTTATCCTGCCGGCACGCTCAACCGTCGGCCGGCAGAATCAGCACGATCTCGCGGCGGCAAACTGTCTCGCGCAGATGCTGGCGCTCGCCGAGGGCCGTCCCGACGCACGCGCGAGCGATTCGCACCGCTGCTATGCGGGCGATCGTCCGAGCTCTCTGATACTCACCGAACGTGTCGATCCGTTCGCGCTAGGTCAGCTCATCGCGCTCTACGAGCACAAGGTGTTCGTGCAGGGCGTGATCTGGGACATCAACTCGTTCGATCAGTGGGGTGTCGAGCTCGGCAAGGAGCTGGCTGCGGAGCTTGCCGAGACGCTCGGTGACGATGACGGTCACGTGCCGGCGCCGATTGCCGAGGCGACCGCTCGCCTGCGCGAGTGGCGGCCTTGATATAGATCCAGCGCTCAGAAGCTTTCATGAAGTTCATCGATCTCGATAGCCAGTATCAGCGCCAGCGCGAGCCGATTAACGCGCGGATTCAGGGTGTCCTCGACCACGGACAGTACATCCTCGGACCGGAAGTCGCCGAGCTCGAGGATGCGTTGGCTGCATTCACCGGTTCCGGCTACTGCATTTCGGCGGCCAGTGGCACAGATGCGTTGTTGCTCGCGCTCATGGCCTACGAGATCGGTCCCGGGGACGAGGTCATTACCACACCGTTCTCGTTCATCGCCACCGCTGAGGTC
>JBFJXA010000189.1:0-3121 GCA_041623375.1 Gammaproteobacteria bacterium
AGCGATGCAGTCGAAGGTCGAGGATGGCCTGAGCCTGCCGGCTCGAGAGGCGGTAGCCTGCGTCCTCGAGACCGAAGCTCTCGAGCAGGTCCTCGGGGCGCGTCGCATCGGCCCCGGCCCGCTCGAGCATCTGTATGACGGCACCGGGCGTCCAGACCTGAGCAATCAAACCCTGCTTCGCATCGGCCGGCGATGCCGATGCCTTGATCAAGGCAATGACCTCATCAATGTTGGCCAACGCGACCATCTGGCCTTCGAGCACGTGCGCGCGCTCACGCGCTTTGCGCAGCTCGAACAGGGTTCTTCGCGTGATGACCTCGCGCCGGTGACGCAAGAAGACTTCGAGCAGCTCCTTGAGGGACAGTAATCGCGGCTGGCCGTCGACGAGGCCGACCATGTTGATGCCGAACACGCTCTGCAGCGGCGTCTGCTTATAGAGATTGTTGAGCACGACGTCGGTGAGCTCACCGCGGCGCAGCTCGATAACGACGCGCATGCCGTCCTTATCGGACTCGTCGCGAAGCTCAGAGATGCCTTCGAGCCGTTTTTCACGAACGAGGTCGGCGATCTTTTCGATGAGCCTTGCCTTGTTGACCTGATACGGCAGCTCCGTGATTACGATGGCCTCACGGCCCCCGCGCTGATCGAGTGGCTCGGTGTGCGTGCGCGCCCGCACATAGATCCTGCCGCGGCCCGTCTTGTAGGCGCTGACGATGCCTTGCACGCCATGAATCAGACCCGCGGTTGGAAAATCCGGGCCCGGCATGTGCTGCAACAGGTCGGCGATCGTCAGGTCCGGGTTTTCGAGCAATGCCAGGCACGCGTCGATGACCTCACCGAGATTGTGCGGCGGGATGTTCGTCGCCATGCCGACGGCGATGCCGGCAGAACCGTTGACGAGCAGATTCGGGACCCGCGTCGGCAGCACGGAAGGTTCGTGCTCGCTCTCATCGTAGTTCGCCGTGAAATCGACGGTCTCCTTGTCGATATCCGCGAGCAACTCGTGGGCGATCCGCGCCATTCGAACCTCGGTATAGCGCATCGCGGCCGGTGCATCGCCATCGACGGAGCCGAAGTTACCCTGCCCGTCCACGAGGATGTAGCGCATGGAGAACGATTGCGCCATGCGCACGATCGTGTCGTAGACGGCCGTATCGCCATGCGGGTGATATTTACCGATGACGTCGCCCACGACACGAGCGGACTTTTTGTAGGCCTTGTTGTAGTCGTTGCCAAGCTCGCGCATCGCGTAGAGCACGCGCCGGTGCACGGGCTTGAGCCCGTCACGGACATCGGGCAGCGCGCGGCCCACGATTACGCTCATGGCGTAATCGAGATACGACTGCCGCATCTCGTCTTCGAGATTGACGGACAGGATTTCTTTGGCGACTTCTGCCATGTTATCGGCTATCAATACCTATCCCAGCCGGGTTCCACAGGAACCGCCTCGGGACTGCCAAACGCTGAGAATTTGATGGATCTGCAGGCCGTTGCGGCCCTGCCCCCGGGAGGCTGGCGACCAGTTGCAGCGACGGCTCCGAACCCTGATAAATCGAGCCAAAAGTTTAGCATATTCACCGCCGCCTCCGTAGCATCGAAACGCGTTTAAACCGCTATACTTCGAGCGCAATCTCTGGCCCTCGACCGAATCAATTCTCAACGTGAGCGAACGCATAGATGCGCTGATTTGTCCCCGCTGGACTGTTCAGGTCGAGCCGAGCTGCGCTGCCCGCGACGACCTCTGCCTCGCAGTCCACGACGGGCGGATCGTCGAGCTGCTGTCGCGGGTGCAGGCCGATGAGACGTACGCGCCCGATGCCATCCACGAGCGCCCCAAGCATGTGCTGCTCCCGGGTTTGATTAATACCCACACGCATGCAGCGATGACGCTGCTGCGCGGATTTGCAGACGATATGTCGCTCGAGCGCTGGCTCAACGAGCGTATCTGGCCGACCGAGATGCGCCTGGTTGGCCCCGGTTTCATCGCTGATGGCACCGGGCTTGCCATCGCGGAGATGTTGCACGGCGGCATCACCTGTTTTGCCGACATGTACTTCTTTCCGGACACCGTCGCCGAAGTCGCTGCGGCCGCGGGAATACGTGCCGCCGTCGGCATGATCGCGGTGGAGTTTCCGACGCCATGGGCCGAGACGCCAGCCGAATACATCAGCAAGGGCCTCGCCGTGCACGACGAATACAGAGCACATCCGCTCGTCACCACGACCTTTGCACCGCACGCCCCGTACAGCGTTTCCGACGAGACGTTGCAGCGCATCCGCCAGCTTGCCGACGAGCTGGACGTCCCGGTGCACATGCACGTCCACGAAACGGCCCAGGAAATCAGCGACAGCATGGAGACAACCGGCCAGCGCCCGCTCCAGCGCCTCGAGGCACTCGGGTTGGTGAACCCGTCGCTCATGGCCGTACACGCAACGCAGCTCACGGACGAAGAAATCGAGACCCTCGCGCGCAACGGCAGCAGCGTCGTGCACTGCCCACGCTCGAATCTGAAGCTTGCCAGCGGCGCCTGTCGCGTCGCCGATCTGCTTGCCGGCGGTGTGAACGTCAGTCTCGGTACCGATGGTGCCGCCAGCAATAACCGCCTCGACCTGTGGTCGGAGATGGAAGCTGCCGCGCTGCTCGGCAAGCTGATTGCCGGTGACGCCGAGGCCCTGCCGGTAGCAGACGTGCTGCGGATGGCCACGATCAACGGTGCCCGGGCGCTCGGCCTCGAGCAAATCACCGGCTCGCTCCAAGCCGGTAAAGCCGCTGATGCGATCTGCGTGCGCCTCGAGGGAACGGCCGTCGAGCCCGTGCTCGACCCGGTATCGCAGCTCGTTTACTGCGCCGGGCGAAGTGACGTCAGCGATGTCTGGGTTGCCGGCGAGCATCTGCTGGCCGACGGCGAGCTCACTCGGCTGGACGAAGCGCTGTTGCTCGATCGGGCACGGGACTGGGCCGCGAAGGTACTCGACGCATGAGCGATGCGATGCTAAATCACGATCCGGCCGAGCTCGAAAAGTTCGCCGCGCTGGCGGACGACTGGTGGGATCGCGACGGTCCGTTCAGGACGCTTCACGAGATCAACCCGCTGCGCCTGGGCTACGTCGCCGAGCGCGCG
>JBFJXA010000190.1:0-3039 GCA_041623375.1 Gammaproteobacteria bacterium
GCCTACAATGCCCGCCCGCGCCTGTCGCCCGACGGGCGCCAGCTCGCTGTCGTGCATCGCGATCGCGGCAATTACCGGATCGCCGTCGTCGATCCGCGTACGGGTCTGACCCAGGTGCTCAGCAATGGCGCACTCGACGAGTCCCCGAGCTTTGCGCCCAACGGCGCGGTCATAATCTATGCCACTCGTGAGAACGGTCGTGGAGTGTTATCGTCGGTCAGCACGGATGGCCGGATCCAGCAGCAGATAGCCGCCGTCGCAGGGGACGTTCGCGAGCCTGTGTGGTCGCCGTACGCGCGTCCTTGAGTTAAGGTAATTTCTTGTGATATACGGCTTACCCATTGTTTTTACGATTATCGAGGATCCTTAAAATGCCTAGATTGATGCTCCCGTTTCTCGTCGCGCTGCTGGCGCTGGGGCTTTCGGCCTGCGGCGGCAATACCGCGACGCTGCCCGGCACTGGTGGCGCCGGCGCGAATCCGGCGATGGGCAGCGGCGGATCGGGCAGCAGCGCGACGACGAGGGGCACTGGCGGTGCCGGTGGCCCCGAGATTTTCCGCGAGGTACCGGGCGAAGGCGCGCAGGGTCCTCTGTCCACGCTCGTTATCTATTTCGACTTCGATCAGAGCGAAATACGCCCCGAGTACAATGAGGTTTTGGCCGCGCACGGCGCGTATCTTGCGGCCAACGGCGGTGGCCTGTTGCGGCTCGAGGGGCATGCCGACGAAACCGGTAGTCGCGAGTACAATATTGGTCTAGGCGAGCGCCGTGCGCAGGCGGTCCGGCGTGCGCTGTTGTTGCAGGGTGCTGCAGCGAGTCAGCTTACGACTGTGAGCTACGGTGAGGAGCGACCGGCCGTGTTCGGCAGCGACGAGGAATCCTACAGCTTGAACCGCCGCGTCGAGCTCGTTTACCGGCAACTGAACTGATGAGGTGGACCATGGCAATCACGACGAATCGGCTATTGCTGCTCGTACCGGTCGCGGGTCTTGCACTGACAGCGTGCACGACGACGCCGCCTGCTCAGGACCCGGTGCTGCTGCGGCTCACCGACATGGAGGCACGACTCATTCGTATCGAGCGCGTCGTCGATAATCAGAGTCTCATCGAGCTCTCGACGCAGCTCGATCAGCTCCAGGCACAGACCCAGGCTCTGCGCGGAGAGATCGAGACGCTGCGCTTCGAATCCGAGAACGCGAGCAATCGCCAGCGCCAGCTCTACCTGGACGTCGACGAGCGTTTGCAGACGCTCGAGCAGGGTCAGGCGCGGCTCATGGAGCCGCCGCCCGTCGCCGTCGTCGATCCCACCGAAGCCGAGGTCCCGGAGATTCCGCAACGCCCGCTGCTCTCCGGGAGCGATCAGGATAACTATCAGGCCGCGTTCGATCTGCTCAAGAACGGGCAGTACATGGATTCGGCAGAAGCGTTCAGACAGTTCCTCGTTGTGTTCCCATCCAGTCCGCTCGCGGATAATGCGCAATACTGGCTCGCTGAAACGTATTACGTGCAGCGGCAATTCACGACGGCGCTGCCCGCGTTCGAGCTCGTCGTCAGCAACTATCCGAACTCGATCAAGCTCCCCGATGCGCTGCTCAAGATCGGCTTTTGTAACTACGAGCTGAGCCAATGGGATGAGGCACGTGTCGCGCTCGAGCGCGTCGTGCGCGAGTTCCCGGACACGACGGCTGCACGGCTGGCGACACAGCGTTTGGAGCGCATGGCGCAAGACCAGGTCTGAGAGAGTGGCCGCCGTTGCCGAGGAGCAGCGCAGCGCGGACCGGCTGAAGCTCACCGAGATTTTTCTCTCGATCCAGGGCGAGGCGCTTTCGAGCGGCGCGCCGACGGCGTTCATTCGGCTGACCGGGTGTCCGCTGCGCTGCCGCTATTGCGACACCGAATACGCGTTTACGGGCGGTCAGTGGTTTACAGTCGAGCAAATTCTCTCCCGCGTTGCCGAATTCGGTGTTCGACACGTCTGCGTCACCGGTGGCGAACCGCTTGCGCAGCCGCGCTGTCTGAACCTGCTCACCGCGCTGTGTGACGCCGACCATGACGTCAGCCTCGAGACGAGTGGCGCGCTCGATATCGACGATGTCGACTCACGCGTCAGCCGTGTCGTGGACATCAAAACTCCGGGTTCCGGCGAAGTCGAACGCAATCGCTGGGAAAATCTCGAGCGCCTGACCGAACGCGATGCCGTCAAGCTCGTAATCACGAATCGCGCGGACTACGACTGGGCGCGGGACCAGCTCGAACAGCGTATTCACGTGCCGTGCCCTGTTTTCTTCTCGCCGAGCTATGGCGAGCTCGCCGCGGACGAGCTGGCTGCCTGGATTCTCGAGGACCGCTTGCCCGTCAGGCTGCAGGTTCAGCTTCACAAGGTGCTCTGGGGTGACGAGCCAGGGCGCTAAGGCCGTTGTGCTCGTGTCGGGTGGTCTCGACTCAGCGACCGTTCTGGCGGTCGCGAGAGATCGCGGCTATGCCTGCTATGCGCTGAGCTTCGACTACGGCCAACGGCATCGCGTCGAGCTCGATTCTGCACGACGTGTCTGCGCACAGCTCGGCGCGATAACGCACCGCGTCATGGAAATTCCGATCGGTGCGCTCGGCGGCTCGGCGTTGACCGATAGCGATATCTCCGTGCCGCAGGACGGCGGCGACGGCATTCCCGTGACATACGTGCCGGCGCGAAACACGGTGTTTCTAGCCCTGGCGCTCGCGTGGGCCGAGGTGCTCGGCGCCGAGGCGATCTTCATCGGCGTCAACGCGATCGATTACTCCGGCTACCCGGATTGTCGTCCGGAGTTTATTGCCGCATTCCAGGATCTCGCAGCGCTCGCAACCAAGCAGGCTGTCGAAGGTGCGCCAGCGACGATCGAGGCGCCGCTGATCGATATGACCAAGGCAGACATCATCCGTTGCGGCGCAGCGCTCGGCGTCGATTATTCGCTGACGGTATCGTGTTATCAGGCAGACGCGCAGGGCAAGGCTTGCGGGCGCTGCGACTCGTGCCGGTTCCGGCGCGAAGGCTTCGCGAAC
>JBFJXA010000191.1:0-2903 GCA_041623375.1 Gammaproteobacteria bacterium
AGAATCGACTCGGCCGCAAGCCCTCGAGCAGCGCCAGCACCTCGTCGTAGCGCTGCACGTGCAGCAGCAGCCGAGCGAGCCGCAGGCGAACGATGAGCGCGAGCTCGGCGTCGTCGGTATCCTCGAGCACGAAACGCAGCTCGTCGATCGCTGCATCGACCTGTTGCTGGTCGAGTCGCAATGAAGCGATCAGCAGCGCGGCCTGATCCGCATAAGGGCTCGAGGCGTACTCGGCCCTGAGCTCGGCCAACAGCTCCGTCGCCCGCAAGTCGGCGCGATCCGCTACGGCAGCGGTGAGCTCGTCGTACAGTGCTGCCGCCATTTCCGCACGCTGCTGCTCGTAGCTCTGGAAACGCGTCCAGCCGAACAACAGCACAGCGCCGAGCGCTGCACCGCCGATGAGGTACCAGCCGTACTCCTTCCACCAATCGCGGATCTGCTCCAGCTGCTCTTTTTCGGAGAGAAATTCGTCCACACGAGCCTCCCGGCTGTATTCCGGCCGCCTATTTTAAGCCTATTGAGCGGCGTCGCGGAGCAGCGCCGCGGCGAGCTCCTCGAGCTTCACGGTCGTCTGCGGCGCGTCGGTGCGCAGCGGCTTGACACTCACGGTGCCCGAGCCGAGCTCATCCTGACCGATGATGAGCGCGAGCCTCGCACCGCTTCGATCGGCGCGCCTGAGCTGCGCCTTGAAGCCACCTGCCGTGCAGTCCATCGCAAGCTTCAGCGCCGGCACATCTGAGCGCAGCGCCTCGGCAACGGCAAAGCCGCGGCGTCGCGCCTCGTCCCCGGCCGTGACGAGATAGGCGTCGGGAAGCTGCCCGGGTACCGCAGCGCCCTCGGCCGCCAGCAGCTCGACGACTCGCTCGAACCCCAGCGCCCAGCCGCTTGCCGGCGTGTCGCGACCGCCAAGTTGGGCGATCAGGCCATCGTATCGCCCACCGGAGCAAATCGCGCCCTGAGCACCGAGACGGTCGGTTACCCATTCGAAGACGGTTCGCGTGTAATAGTCGAGACCGCGTACGAGCCGTGGATTCAGAACGAAGTCGATTCCGATGTCGTCCAGCAGCTGTTTGACCTGCTCGAAGTGCGCGCTCGACTCCGCGTCGAGAAAGTCGGCGAGCAGCGGCGCCCCGCCGATCAGCTCGGTGAGCTCCGGATTCTTGCTGTCGAGGATGCGTAACGGGTTGGTCTCGAGCCGCCGGCGACCATCGGCGTCGAGCGCATCCCGATGCTTCGAGAAGTAAACCACGAGCGCATCCCTGTAGCGGGCGCGCGATTGTGGCGTGCCGAGTGAGTTGAGCTCGAGCGTCGGGCTTTCGAGGCCGAGCGCCCGCCACAGCCGCGCGGAGATGGCGATGAGCTCTGCATCGATTTCCGGCCCGGCGAATCCGACGGCCTCGACGCTGAGCTGATGAAACTGCCGGTAACGGGCTTTCTGTGGCTTTTCGTGGCGAAACATCGGGCCGCTGCACCACAGCCGTTGCTGCTGATTGTGGAACAGGCCGTGACTCAAGCCCGCGCGGATCATGCCGGCGGTCGCCTCCGGTCGCAACGTCAGACTGTCGCCGTTGCGGTCCTCGAACGTATACATCTCTTTCTCGACGATGTCGGTTGCCTCACCGATCGACCGCTTGAAAAGCTCCGTGCGCTCGACGGCCGGCGTGCGAATACGTGTGTAGCCATAACCGTCGAGTAAACCGCTCGCGCTCGATTCGACGAACGCCCACGCGGGCGCCTCACCCGGAAGCACGTCGTTCATGCCGCGCACCGGCTGGATGAGCTCGGCCATGGCTTCAGATCCCCGGGTCGGCTATGACGAAGCGTGCGAGATTTCCCTGGCGACTGCCGGCCGGCACGGGATAGCTCTGACCGTCGACGGTTAGCTCGACGCCGCTCGCGTTGCCGAAAAACACCGAGATCGGCAGCCGCGCGGCGAAGCGTGAGCGAGCGCCCGCGCTGCCGAGACCATAGAAGAGCCTCTCTCCGCGCGCGTCGGAGATTTCTGTCCAGCAGTCCTCGATAAAGCTCACCTCGACCTGCACGCTCGTGCCCGGCATGGGGTCCTCGGTCACGGCAGCAGGCTGCGCGGCCGCTGTCGGCTCGGCCCCGGACTGCTGCACTGTGGGACCGACGAGAACCGGCTCGGTTTCGGAGTCACCGACAAACGCGGGGCTCGGCACCGTGGCCGGCGCGAGCATTTCCACGGGCGTCAGGATCTGCGGTGGCTCTGTCAGCGCTTCCTCGAGGCGCTCGACAGGCACAGGCTCGAGCTCCGGGCGCGATAGCCACCAGGCGATGAAGCCGCCGATCAGCAGCGCAAGAACGACACCCGCTGCAACCCAGTGACGAATCTGGTTCTCATCACGCAACCGAATCGGCTTGACGCGCACGACGGGCGCTTCCTGCACGTCGACCTGGCGATAGTACTGCGCGAGCAGGTCGCGATGGTCCAAGCCCAGCAGCCCACCGTACTGCTTGAGATAACCCTTGGCGAAAACCGGCGCGGGGAACTCGTCCAGACGATCGTCCTCGAGCGCCTTAAGGTAATCGAGCTCGATGCGCAGCTCCGCAGCGATCTGCGCGAGCGTAAGCGGCTGAGCCTCCCGGGCCGTCCTCAGGCGTTCGCCGATGCTGGGCTCATCGTCCGGAGCCCCGGACGACGTCGGCTGGGGATCATCTTGGCTCATTGCGTTCAAGCGCGTCGAGCCGCGCTACTTCTGCCGAATTCGGAAACCCGTTCCGGAGCTGATCCGCACACCGCTGAGCGGCAGCGTTCGCACCGAGCCGCCGCTCTACCTGAACGCAGATCAACAGGACCTCGGGATTGCTCGCGGTCGATGCGAGATAACGTTGAGTGAACGCGCGCGCGGAGAGGTAATCCTCGGCCCGCAGACTCAAATCGG
>JBFJXA010000192.1:0-2887 GCA_041623375.1 Gammaproteobacteria bacterium
GCCGCGATCGGCGTAACGCTCGTCGGCGTCGTTGTGACCTACATGACACTAGCAGCGGCGCTAGCCGGCGTGTCCTATGTGCTCAGTAGCCTCGTGCTCATCGTGCTCGCGGCCTGCCTGTTTCTGGGCTTGTTGTTTCACGTTGCGATCGCCGTCGGCTCCTTGCTCGTGCTCGCGTTTCTGACGATGGGTTTATATATGGACCTGCCGTTCAATCAGCTGATCTACAGCACGGTCATTTTGTCGACGGCGGCAATCATCGGCTCGCTGTCGGCTTACAATCTCGAGCATGCGCTGCGCGCGAATTTTCTCGAGACGCGCGTGCTCAACGAGTTGGCCGAGCGGGACGGCCTGACGGGGCTTTACAACCGCCGAATCTTCGACGATTTCATACGCCGTGTCTGGCGTCAAGCGCGACGCGAGAACGTCGTGCTACAGATTATTTTCGTCGACATCGACCATTTCAAAATCTACAACGATCTGCACGGACATCAGGCGGGTGACGACTGCCTCAAAAAAGTTGCGCAGTGTCTGGCGCGGGCGGCAAAGCGGCCGTTCGACTTTTGCGCACGCTACGGCGGCGAGGAGTTCGTACTGGTCCTGTACGGACCGCCCGGAGATTATTCGCGCACAGTGCCGGAGCAAATTCGTCGCGACGTCATCGATCTTGCGATTCCGAACGAGGGCTCGGAGATCGACAATATCGTCACGGTCAGCGTCGGCGTCGCCATCACGCACCCCGGCGCCGGACGCAGTCTGACCGGGGCAATACAGACGGCGGACGAGGCGCTCTACGAAGCCAAGCAGAGCGGACGCAATCGGGTCGTGTTCATGAACGCCGACAGCTGCGAGGTCGAGACGGGCAACTTCCGCGTCCGCGACCGGCTGCGCGCTTAGCGAAAAAGTGTCAGCGAACCGCGCGGTGCCTCGCCCTCGCGGGAACTCACCCGGTAGGCCTACGGCGCGCCCACTGACGTCACAGAAGAAACGTGCTGTCTACCACTTGCCGGTGTTCGGCATCGATGCCCAGGGTTCCGTGGGCTCGAGGCGGTCACCTTTCTGCAGCAATTCGATCGAGACGTTGTCCGGCGAGCGGATGAATGCCATCCAGCCGTCGCGCGGCGGGCGGTTGATCGTCACGCCCCCGGCCATGAGACGCTCGCAAGTCTCGTAAATGTTGTCCACCTCGTAAGCAACGTGGCCGAAGTTGCGGCCTTCGGAGTATTCCTCCGGATCCCAGTTGTAGGTGAGCTCGAGCGGGCACTCCTCGTGGCCCTCGGGCGCCACGAACAGCAATGTGAAGCGGCCGTCCTCGTAGTCGTCCCGCCTCGTCACTTTCATGCCAAGCTTGTTGCAATAGAAGTCCAACGACTCGTCGAGATCACTGACACGGACCATTGTGTGTAGATAACGCACGCCCTATCCTCCGGCTAGCCAAAAGCTGCTTGCCCTTTCGGCGCTGACTATACCGGCTCGGTCGAGCCGGTCCCAGCTCTGCGGCCAGGCGGGTTTCCAGGACTTAGAGATGTCGAGGAGATGTCGGCGCGTAAGATCATTTTCGTTCCGGGTATGAAGCCCAAGCCCAAGCCCGAGATCCACGTTCAGGAGCTTTGCCGCTGTCTCGTCGCGGGGCTGGCCTGGGCGCGGCCCGAGGCGGCGCGGAGGTTTTCGGCCGATCCGAGCTGTCTGACGCTTGTGCCCTGGACCTACCGCTTCTACGGCACCTATCGAGACATCGCGCTCGACAGACCGGGCATCGACGCGATATTGCGCGAGCCCGACCCGTCAGCCGAGGATCAGGCGGATATCGAGTCTCTCGCACGAAAGATAAGCCGCTGGCTGCGTATTCTCGGCGATGCGATGCCGTTATTCGGCCGTGTTATCGCGCGACCCGAGATGCGGTTAACGTTGACCGAGGCGCGCCGATATCTCAACGATGTCGGCGGAATCGCCACTGAAATCCGCGCGATGCTCAGAGCACCACTCAGGGAAGCGTGGAACAACGGCGAGGAAGTGCTGTTGATCGGTCACAGTCTCGGCTCGGTCATCGCCTACGATACGCTGTGGGAGCTCTCTCACGTCGAAGGTCTCGATCACCGCGTCGACTTGTTCATTACTCTCGGCAGCCCGCTGGCGAGCCGCTTGATCCGGGAGAATCTCTGTGGCGCCAAGCGCGCGGGCGAGGAACGTTATCCGACGAACGTCAGGCGCTGGAAGAATTTCGCCGCCCGAGGCGAGCTGACGGCGCTGCGGCCGCGGCTCGAGCAGTACTTCGGTGAGATGGTCGAACTCGGTCTGCTCGAGTCCCTGGAGGACACGGTCGACATCTACAATCACTTCCGAGGCGATATCGGACTCAACGTTCACAAATCCTACGGCTATCTCATCAACGATGCCGTCGCCGGCGCGATCGGCGACTGGCTGCTCGCCTGATCTTCCCCAATTCTCAGAGACACGGCAGCGTGTTGCTGACGTCGCGTCCCTCTAGTTCGAGTCCGGCTATCGCGCTGGGTGGCGGGTGCGGTTCGCGCCGAGCGCAGTGACGTCCGCACCGCGGGGCCGCGAGCACAGCTCGGCTCTATTTCGTTGTCGCTATCGTCGGTGTAGCCGCGGACGACTGGTGCCGAGACAGCTCGGACCCGCTTGCAGAAATGATTCGAGCTCTCATTCGGACGGAGCGTAGTGAGCGGGAACCCACCCGACAAGCCCAAAGCGCGCCTGCCGACGTATCTAAAGCACCGGCGGTGCCACGCTGCCGTTCAGTCGTTCTGCGGCTCGATGCGCACGTCGATACGCCGGTTGCGCGCGCGGCCCTGCACCGTTTCGTTGTTGGCGATCGGCCGCGTCTCACCGAAGCCCATCGCTCTGATCCGAAAGGCGGCAACGC
>JBFJXA010000193.1:0-2822 GCA_041623375.1 Gammaproteobacteria bacterium
ACGGGCTCGACGATGACGGCCGCGATCGTCTCGGCGCCGTGCTCCGCGACGAGCGCCTCGAGCGCATCGGCAAGCTCCGCGCCGTGCTCGGGCTGGCCGCGCGAGAACGCATTCTCGGGCAGCAGCGTCGCGGG
The DNA here is from genome assembly GCA_041623375.1 of Gammaproteobacteria bacterium. Lineage (GTDB taxonomy): Bacteria > Pseudomonadota > Gammaproteobacteria > Steroidobacterales > Rariloculaceae > JAHEEM01. Next base: position 135 of record JBFJXA010000193.1, read on the forward strand.
AAGATGATCGGCCGCGGCGAGCTCTCCATACGGGGCGCGATTCGGCTCGATGCCGCCGACGCTCGTGCCGCCGAAATTGACGCCGTGATAGCCCTTGATCCGGCCGACGAGACGGGTCTTCTGCGGTTGTCCTGCGAGGCGCCAGTAAGCCTTGGCTATCTTCAGTGCCGTCTCGACGGATTCAGAGCCCGAGTTCGTGAAGAAGACGTGATCGAGATCGTCCGGCGTCATATCCTTCACGCGATTCGCGAGCGCGAACGCGAGTGGGTGGCCGAACTGAAACGCCGGCGCGTAGTCGAGCTCGCGTAGCTGGCGGCTCACGGCCTCGGCGATCTCCGGTCGGTTGTGGCCGAATCCGCAGCACCACAGGCCCGACATCACATCGAGAATCCGCCGCCCGTCCGTATCCGTGTAATAGCACCCCTCGGCCGAGGCGATGATGCGCGGGTTGTCCTTGAACTGCCGGTTGCCGCTGAACGGCAGCCAGTAGGCTTCGAGCTCCGCGCGCGCCGCTAAGGCGTCGGGGTCGGTCTGTCGCTGTAGTTCCTGCATTGGTCTGCTCGCTGTCCCGGGAGATCAATATAAGCCATACGCGGCTCGTCTGCAGTCGCGCGCGAGACGCGATCTAAGACGCCGGTCACAGCCATCGAAGGGCGCCGGGGCCATGATCTTCACGGAGCCAGTCAGCGCATGCGAGTCATACCGTGGTCAGATCCGTCCTGCTCGTCTTCAGTCTCCTCGCCCTCTCGTTGAGCGCCGGAGTCGCGCGTGCCGAGCCCGTGGACCGGCCCGGCGATATCGACTGGACTGCCGACTCGCGGCTGCGTTGGCAGGATTTTCAGGGCCCGGTGGATCCGTCGTCCTCGCCCGAGCGGGTCGCAATGACGGCGGCGTCGCTGAGCTGGGGTTACACATACGGCTTGGAGCGTGGCAACGGGTATTGCGTCTACCGCATCGTCAACATCGACATTCGGGCGATCTTCAACCGCAAGGACTCATGGGTCAGGCCGGGCCATTTGACGGATCGGGTGCTACAGCACGAACAAGGGCATTTCGACATCACGCATTTATTCAAGCTCAAGCTCGAGGAATTGGCGAGCGAGCTGCTTAGTGCCCGGTGGCCGTGCGAGGGCGATTCCGTCCAGGCAGCGTCCGAATATACGGAGGAGGCAGCCGGCCGAATCGTGTCCGACCTGGGCCAAAAAATATGGGCCGAGCATGTCGCCGCGCAGCGGGCCTACGACGATCAGACGCATCACGGCACGGTGCCCGACGCGCAGCGGGCGTGGCTAGAGGCGATCGGCCGCGGAATCGACGCCGGACGATGGCGCTCGCTGTCAACGCTGCTCGATTAGCGCGGCTACTTCCTACTTCGATCGATCGGGCGCCGTACGCAGCAGCTCGGCCAGGCCAGCCTTCCAAAGACGCGAATTGCGAGTCGTACCGTGCCCTCGCGTTTCTTCGCTCGCGGGGATGATCAGAAAGCCGCCGTTGCGCACGCGCGGGATCTCGCGCTCCAGCACACCCAGCTCGACCGGGTTGCGCTCGTCATCCTCTGAGACGATCGCGAGTAGCGCGGCCTCGATGCGCTCGAGATGTGGGCTCGGGTCGTAGTCGCGTGACGCGAGGTAGGCGTACATCACGTCGTTCGCATCCAGCGGCGTGCCGGCTTCGAGGCTCGCGGCGATAGCGCGGTCGGTCGCCTCGCGCGTCGATGCGTTCTTATAGACCGCGCGCGTGCCGCCCGTCGTCGCCATTCTGAAGTAGGCCAGCGCCTGCGGCCACGCTTTTGGCTGACTCGTGTAGTTGCCGCCGTTCCAGTCGGGGTCGTTACGAATCCCATCGATGAGCATGCGCCGCATCATCCAGTTGCGGCCCGACATCGGCATTGGTAACGCCGCCATGGGCACGAGTGCGTCCATGAAGTCCGGATACGTGTAACCCCAGACCCAGGTCTGCATGCCGCCGGCCGAGTTGCCGAGCACGAGGCGCAGATGCGTGATGCCGAGATGCTCGGTCAGCAGCCGGTATTGCGCGCGCACGAGATCGTCGTAGGTATAGCTCGGGAATCGGCTTTGCAAGCCGTCGGACGGTTTCGAGGATTGGCCGGCGCCGAGCGCGTCGGTGATGATCAGATAATGGCGCTCGGCGTCGAGTGGTTGACCCGGGCCAAAGAGCTCGCCGGCGAGGCTCTCTGCGAGAAAATACGCGCCGGAGCCCGTCGTCCCGTGCAGTAGCAGCACGGGCACGCCGGATGGGTCGCCGATGGTCCGGTAACGCAGCCTGAGCTCGGGCAGCGTCTCGCCGCTCTGAAACTGAAAATCCTCGACGATCCACTCGCCTTCCTGTGGTGCCGGGTGGTCCGCGGCCTGAACGACCGGAACGGCCATGGTGAGCGTAGCGAGGAGGGCGGAAATTCCCAATTTACGTAGGTGGCTCATGCGGTCCCCCTGTTCGGCGTCGTTATTGTGTATGCCGCGAATTCAGAGCATAGCGCTTGCGGCCCTGGGCGTGAACCGCTGCCGCGCTCAAGCAGGGCGCCAGTGCCCGCCGGTGCCGTGATAGCACTCGCAGGTCAGCTCGAATGCGCGCCCGCAGGCCGTGCACGCGAAGCGGTAGGCGAGGACGTCGGGCAGGGTCTCGCTGAGATCGAGCGTTGCAAAATCGGGGGGCTCGAGGAGCTGGGCC
>JBFJXA010000194.1:0-2820 GCA_041623375.1 Gammaproteobacteria bacterium
CGTCAATCAGGATGCCACGTCGCCGATCGACGTTGCGGCGACGACCGGCGTACTCGATCTCGAGCCGGCTGAGTTTTGCGACGGGTCGCTGACTCTGGCCGATACGTCGGCCTTCTCCTTGAGTGCGGACGGCTCGGTCGCCAGCCTCGAGACGGTCGTCGGTAGCACTGGTGAGTGCACGGGAGCCACCGGCCGCCTACGCATACAGGGGATCTTCATGGGAGGCTGCGTGGACTGCGAGTACGTCGGTGAAGACTGCGGCGTCGAAGATGACGACGACGATGATGACGATAGTGACGAGGACGTCGACTGAGGGCGCAGCGAGCGTCGCGCCAAGCGGATTTTGCGAGACGGTAGCGGAAGTGGATGGGAATAGACGAGCAGTCTCGGTCTCGTCGAAAACCGATGCCGATGGACCGAGTATTCGAGTTTCACGAGCTCCTCGGTCTCTGTATCATCTCCCGCTTTACCGCTTCGACTTCGGCTTCGAAGCTGCCGACTCGTACTGATGCCTATATCCGCACTCAATAACTTCCTCAAGCTGGAGTCCGCGGCCGGAATCCTGCTGGTCCTCGCCGCCGGCCTCGCGTTGCTGGTCTCCAACTCGCCGCTGCACACGCTCTATCAGTTCGTGCTGGGCACCCCGCTGGCAATTTCGCTCGGCGAGCTCGCGGTCGACAAGCCGCTCCTGTTGTGGATCAACGATGGTCTGATGGCCGTGTTCTTTCTCTTGGTCGGCTTGGAGATAAAGCGCGAGGTACTCGAGGGCGAGCTATCGTCGCGCGATCAGATCGTTCTACCGGCCGTGGCCGCCGTCGGCGGCTTCGTGGTGCCGTCTGCAATCTACACATTCGTCAACTGGGGCAATCCCGCCACGATCGAAGGCTGGGCGATCCCGGCGGCAACGGACATTGCGTTTGCACTCGGCGTGCTGATGATACTCGGCAGCCGCGTGCCGCTCGCTTTGAAGGTTTTTTTGACGACGATCGCGATCTTCGATGATATTGCGGCGATACTCGTGATCGCGATCTTTTACACTCAAGATCTGTCGCTGATGGCAATCGGCTTGGGTGCGGGCGGTGCAGTGCTTCTCTACGGCCTGAATCGAGTCGGCGTCTCGCGCATCTCGCCATACATGCTGGTCGGCGTGTTCGTGTGGCTCTGTGTTCTGAAGAGCGGAGTGCACGCTACGCTCGCGGGTTTCGTGATCGGTCTGGCGATACCGCTGCAGGCGCAAGCTGACGGCGTTTCGCCGCTACGGCACCTCGAGCACACGCTGCACCCCTGGGTGGCATACGGAATTCTGCCGCTGTTCGCTTTTGCGAACGCCGGCATTCCGTTTGCCGGCGCCGATGCGAGCGTGCTGTTCGGTACGGTGTCGATCGGCATCGTGGCCGGCCTGTTCTTGGGCAAGCAGCTCGGCGTTTTTGCGGCGACCTGGATGATGGTCAAGCTCGGCTGGGCGCGCTTGCCGGAAGGCGTCAGCTGGCTGTCCGTCTACGGCGTCGCCCTGCTCACCGGAATCGGCTTCACGATGAGCCTCTTCATCGGGTCGCTCGCGTTCGAGCGGGGCCAGTTCGACTATCTCGCTGCAACCCGCGTCGGCGTCCTGACCGGCTCACTGCTGTCGGCGGTCTTAGGCTACATCGTGTTGAGCGCGGCCATAGGCCGGAGCTCGGTCTCGGAGTCTGCTGAAGCGACCTCCATGTGATGCCCGCGGCCTAGCGGTCATCGAAGTATGTGTTTTCCGCTATTTTTGGCGTCGTGGCGCTTGGACAAAATGACAATTTGCCGATACAGAGATTTGGGCGATGAGCCGAAAATGGTATCTGATCTTGGGGGCGGCAGTCTTGACGGCCTGTGCGAGCGAGGCGCGCTATGACCCACTCAGGGAGTACGAGGAGTTGCAGGCGGCGACGGTCCTCGATGCACCAAGTCATGCAATCCCCGATGATTCAATCGAGGCGCGCAGGATCGCGGACCGTGGCCGCTACCTGGTCGAGCTGCTCGGATGCGGGAGCTGCCACACGGATGGCGCGCTTGTCGGCGAGCCGCGCTCGGACAGGTCGTTGGCCGGTTCACGAGTTGGTATTGCCTACACGAACCCGCTGGAGTTCCGATACCCCGGCGTGGTTTATGCACCAAACATCACGCCGGACGACGAGACCGGCATCGGTCTGTGGACCGAGCAACAGATCATAGACGCGATTCGAGTGGGCCAGGGCCGTCACGGCAGGCGTCGCATCCTCGTCATGCCGTGGCAGGGATACGCGAAGATAAAGTATGAAGACGCTTTCGCGATTGCTCGCTATCTCCGCAGTATCGAGCCCGTGAATCACCAGGTGCCGCAGGAGGTTCAACCGGGCCGGCCCGCGAGCGAACCGTTCGTGCATTTCGGCGTCTACCGCAGCCGCTGACGGCCGGTGGCAGGTTCGTAATCCGGCTGGACATAATCTCGAAAACTTGCGACAGAAGTCGCTCTCGCCTCGGTATAGTGAGCCTTCCCAGAGGCTCGATGGAGGCGCTCGTGGACGAGAAGGACGCTGGCAAGAGAGGCAGCAGCGCACACCGGCGCGTCTGTTTGTCCGACGATGAGATCGGTCAGATCCACGGCGTCGAGAACGCGCTGAAGAGCCTGCTCGAGCGCACCTCGGATGCGTTGGCCGTCTCGCTTGCATTGCTCCTCTTGCCCGACAAAGTACGCACGATACGCATCGACGGCCACGACCGACCGTTGCAGAGTGCGGGCAGGGTGGTCCGGGACCTCGAGGAGCACTTGGCGAAGCGCACGAAGAACTCCGCCGCTGCCGAACAGCTCGC
>JBFJXA010000195.1:0-2722 GCA_041623375.1 Gammaproteobacteria bacterium
AGCTCGATATTGCCGTCACGCAGCGTTACGCGTGTGTACGTCTCCGTGCTCGATCGATCGACGATCGGTGCCTCGGACAGCAATCGTTCGAGATCGGCATCGGTCAGATCCGCCGGCCGGTTGCCGACACGGCGTGGCTGAGCGGTCGGTGCGGTCGCCGTCGGCTCGTTTTCGTACACGACCTCGAGGTCGCCGTCGTCGATGATTAGCGCAGCCGCGCGTCCGCCGTAGTAACTCTCGAGCATGCCGGTGTCGACCCGCAGGATGCCGTCATCCATGCGGCTCAGAACGCGCGCATGCGGCGTCGGCGTGTGACCGACGACGATGCGCTCGGCCCCGAGGTGCGCGAGCGTCCGTAGCCACTGATCGCGTGCGACGAGCGGGCTGCAGCTGACCATGCCGCGATACCACGTCGGGCTCGCGAGCGAGAACACCGGTGCGTCGTTGAGTTCCTTGACGCGCGCGGCGGCTTGCTCAGCGCCATCGGGCCATGACGCCTCGCCGAGCGCGATGCGTTCCTCGAGGCGCTCGATGAGGGTCGGGTGATCGTAAAAATCGTCCGTCTGCGAGAGCACGCCGATATCGATGAGCCGCTCCATCGCGGAGACGTACTCGCGCAGCTGCCGGCCGAGCTCGGCGTTGATCGCCTCGCCGGGAACGTCGCCGAAAGCGCGCGAGAGCCCGCCGTGAGCGAACGCGCTGTCGTTCACGAGCAGCAGCAGCGGCTGCTCCAGCAGCCATGCACCGTAGAGGCCGTGGCTCGAAAACGCTTCCCGGTGCGCGAAGAACCCGGGTGGATAGAGGCGGTCGAACTCGGCGCGCGCAGCGATTGCAGTGTCCTCGCTAGCGCCCGTTAGAAAACGTTCCAGGGCCGCGGCACGAATGTCGGCAGGTTCTTCATCGGCGAATGCGGCGTATTCGCCGGCCGATACGTAACGCAGGTCGCCGACGACATTCATGATCTCGTGGTTGCCGAGCACGAGATGAACGTCGCCGCCTCGCGCCTGCGCCTGCGGCTTCAGTCGCATGATCAGATCGAGCGCTGCGCGTGAGTCGGCCCCGCGATCGAGGACGTCACCAACGATGACGAGGTGCGTCGAATCGCCGATCCAGTCGAGCTCGGCGTCGATGACTCCGCTCATCTCGAGAATCCGGACGAACGCGCCGTTTGCACCGTGAATGTCGGCGACGGCGACGATGCGCCCGGTCGTCTCGATACGCCAGGGCTCCTGCGCGAACGGCGCGCCGCCCATCGTGGAAAAGCAGAGCAGCGCCAACGGTGCAATGCGATTCGCTCTCAACGCGTCCTCCTCAAGCCAAGTCCCCGTTTTCGTGGACTATATAACGTTTGACACGCAGGCGGCACCGAGGTTCGAGTGCAACGGAACATCTAGCCGCGGCAGGCGCGGACGATCTGCTCGCGTCGCTCATCCGGGTCGTTGATGATCGCATAGAACTCTGCGACGTAGCGTTGCGCCCGGTTCTGGACGCGTTCCCGAACCGACGCCTCGGCGATGATCGATTCTATGGCTGCGCGCGCCGAATTGAATCGCTCGATCGCAGCGTCGATCTCATCGTTGAATCTGCAGTAGCCCCGATAGACGCGTTGGCGCACGGATCGGATCCGCAGTGCCGGAGCTGGCTCGGCGTATTCGGTATTGATCAAGCCGGCCTGGTCGAAGTCGTAAGGAATCACGACAGCTTGCCCGGCCGGGGTGCGCAAGACATCGCCGTTGTGGCAACAGCGGTCCCGGGGAGGCCCGGATGTGCCCGACCAGTCTGTGTTGCCAATGAAAAAGTGAAACAGGCTCACGAGCGCCATCGCGCCGGGCTCGATCGTGTCGAGGTCGAGGCGATCGACTTCCCAGGTTTCGAGGCCTGTGCGTGCGGCAACCTCCGTGTCCTCCTCGATGAGGAAACCCGGCCTTCGCTCCGACGTGCTGCGAGGTCGGTCCGTGCTCACATACTCGATATCGACCCAGCGAACACGATAAGAAATGTCCGTCAGTGCGTTGTAGATTCGATAGATCTCGTACTCGATCGCGAGGTAGTCGCGATACGAAGCCGTGTCCTTGCACAGTGTGACGAGCTTGAGGCGGTTTTGTCCTGCGAACACTGTGCCCTCGACCTGTCCGCGCCGAAAGTCCAGGCGCAGGGGAGGGTAGGTGCAGAGATCCATGCGTGAGTTGCCGCGTGTGCGTATTTGCACGTCGAGCGTGACCGCGGCCCCGTCGTCGCCCTGAAATCTGACCAGTCCTGCGAGCTCATTGCGATCCCGCCGTTCTCTCGACAGCGTCCGGAAGGGGCCCTCGATCGTGAGCGCGAGCGGTGTCGCGTCGGCGAATAGTGGCGTGTGACCCGGCCGCGTCTGGCTATGGACCGCCGGCGCAATGCCGAGCAGCGGCAAGGCAATGAAGGTCAGCACGGTCGTGGCGAGGCACGAGCCGAGCACGGGGCCGGCCCTGCTCCCCTGGGCGGGGGTGACCGGTGTGGTGGGCAACGCGGCCATTCATCGAGTATAGGCAAATGTCTTCGTTTGCACACGGCACCCAAGCCTCGAAAGGCTGCGCCGTTGCGGTAGAATAGCCGCGCGGCAGCGGCCCGGGTCGGCGCCGCACGTAGTAAATGTCTGATCAAGCAACACGCGCCCGTAGTTCAGCTGGATAGAACGCCGGCCTACGAAGCCGGAAGTCGGGAGTTCGAATCTCTCCGGGCGCGCCAA
>JBFJXA010000196.1:0-2721 GCA_041623375.1 Gammaproteobacteria bacterium
CATTCGTCGGGCCGCTGGGAGGGCGAGACGCTCGTCGTGGAGACGACGCGCGTGAACTGGGGGCATCTGGACGGCCGTGGCGCACCCATGAGCGAGCAGGCCGTCATCGTCGAACGGTTCACACCGACGGAGGGCGGCGCACGGCTCGAGTACGAGGTCACGGTCACCGACCCGAGAAACCTTACCGCGCCGGTCGTCATGGGCAAATCCTGGGTCTGGCTGCCCGACGTGCGCGTCGAACCGTACGAGTGCACGCTGCGCGACGCGCCCTGACGCGCATCGAAGTCAAGCTATCGGCGACGAAGGAAACGGCGCGCCCACTCCGTCCTCGGCGCCTAGCTCGTCGTGCAACTCGCAGGCGCGAGCTCCGATTGCGTCGTTCCTTCGATGCGCCGCAGCGTGTCGACGATATCCGTGTAGAACGCGCCGTCCGGGGAGTGCTGACGTAACGCTCGCTGCGCCTCACGGTAGGCGTCCGCTCGGCAACCCTGCTCGAGGAGCACGTTGGCGAGATTGTTTCGCGCAGCGGCGTGATCGGGATCGAGCGCCAGCAATTTCCTGTACAGATCGGCTGCATCTGCCAGTTTCGCGGTTGCGTAGCGGTGAGTCGCGGCGAGAAATAGAACGTTCGCGTCCTCCGGCCAGCGCGCGAGAGCGGCGGCGTATGCCGCCGCGGTGTGCTGCTGACTGAGCTGCCGCTGGGATCCCACGAGCGCCCGCAGATATCGCTCCGGCGTCGCGCTGACGGGGATCTCCCCGGGCGGCACGGCTACGAAGCCCCAATGATCGGCCAGGCGCCAGCTACGTAGAAACCGTCCCGTGCGCTCCAACCGGCGGCGTTCGGCTCCGGACCGTAAAATCATGCGGCTCTGCTCCGCGTCGAAGCCGACGACGACCGCATAGTGCCAGACCGGGGCGTTCTCGAGACCGAGGTTCTGCAGAACGAGCACGGGCCGGCCACTCGCGACTTCCTCGAGCAGGCCCTCGGGCGTTGGCGGGATCGGCACCGGAAGCAGGTCGAAGCGCCGTGTTGCCGCGAGGAGCTCCGCTTGCAGGCTGCCGCGAAGGCTTTCGATGTAGACGAGATCGATCAGCGCCTGCGGCGTAACGGCTACGTCGGCATCGTTGAGAATCGTCGCGAGCGCTGCCGGACCGCAGTCATACTCGGTTTGCGGAAAGAACGGCACGTCGGTCAGCTCCTCGACGGAGTGCAGCTCGGGCTGCGGCTGCGTCGTAACGCAACCGCCGAGGAACAATGAACAGATGCCGATCGATAGGCCGGGCCTGCTAAAACGCATTGAAAATATCGATGACACCGACGAGCTCGAGAATCAGCAGGACGATGAATACGACCCCGATCGTCCCGAGCGCGCCGCCGCCCGCGGGCAGCTGCTCGAGCTTCTCTGCAAGCACGATGAGCTCTCGGTCGTTCAGCGCGGCAACTCTCGCACTGGCCTGCGCCGGCTCTACACCGTAGCGCTCGAGCTGCTGCTGGATTTCAGCGCGCGCGAGTAATGCGTCCACGCGTTCGACAGTAGCGCGTCGCTCCACGGCATCGAGGTATTTCTCGGCGCCGATGACGTTGGCGTGCGCGAGGGTCTGTATCGTCAAAAGCGGGATCGCGCAAAAGACCGTGCAAACGAATCGCGTGAGCGCGTGATTGAGCATGGGGCTACCTCGCCGAAATCTCGTCATTGATTCAAATGTTAACTCACGCCGATTTGAAAATCTGTGAACGAGAACGCTGTAAACCGCGCCCGAGACGGCGTTTTCGGCCGTGCCCCCCCCTGAGCCGCGACACTTCCGTCGCCGTCACGGTGATATAGTCTGCGCCCGCACAAAAAGAACTCACGACGCCGAGGCTCAGTCATGCGAATCGCTTTCATCGGACAGTCCGCTTTCGGTCAAGCCGTGCTAAAAGCCCTGGCGGCCAACGACGCCGACGAAATCGTCGGTGTGTTTCTGCCGCTGGGGCGTGGCGGTAAAGAAGACCCTGTCGTAGAGACGGCCCGAGAGCTGGCGTTGCCCGTTTATCAGCACGCTCGGCTCAGAGACGCGGACGCCGTCGGCCAGTTTGCCGCGCTCGAGCCCGAGCTTTGCGTCATGGCCTACGTGACCGACATCGTGCCGCTCGAGATGATCAACGCGCCGACCAAAGGCACGATTCAATATCATCCGTCGCTGCTGCCGTTGCACCGCGGGCCGAGCTCGATCAACTGGCCGATCGTCAACGGCGAGACAAAAACGGGGCTCTCCATTTTCTGGCCCGACGAAGGGCTCGATACCGGACCGTTGCTATTGCAGAAGACCGTCGAGATCGGGCCCGACGATACGCTTGGGAGCTTGTACTTCGAAAAGCTCTTTCCGATGGGTGTCGAGGCTATGGTCGAAGCCGTCGAGCTCGTCCGCGAAGGTAAGGCGCCGAAGATCGAGCAGAACGAAGACGAGGCAACCTACGAAGGCTGGTTCAAGGCCAAGGAAGCGCGCATCGACTGGACCCGGCCCGGGTCGGAGATCTACAACCTCATCCGCGGCAGCGATCCTCAGCCCGGGGCGAACACGACGCTCGAGGGTGAGACCGTGAGTTTCTACGCGGCTGCGTTTACGCTGGGTGGGTCCAGTGATCCCGGAGGTACTGTCGTCGCAGTCGGAGAGCGCATAGCAATCGCCGTGTCGGACGGAACGATCACGGTCGGGCGCGTCCGCGGCGCTGACGGCAAG
>JBFJXA010000197.1:0-2699 GCA_041623375.1 Gammaproteobacteria bacterium
GAACATGGTCGCGGCCGGGCTCACGCCGATGCAAGCGATCGTCGCGGGCACGCGCAACGGCGCCGAGGTGCTGGGCCTGGACGACCTCGGCACGATCGAGACCGGCAAGAGCGCCGACTTCATCGTGCTGAACGCTAATCCTCTCGACGACATCACGAACACGCGCGAGATCGATCGCGTCTGGCTGCGCGGCCGCGAGGTCGACCGCGCGCGGCTGCGCGCTATCTGGACGAGCCGGTAGCCGACGAGATCCCGGCGAGACGAGATCCGGTATATTCATCGGGGGTGGAAGCCCTGTCTTGACGATACGGGTGAGGGAATGGCAGCGGATACGGGCACGTCGAAAAAAAAAGAAGTCGTCTGGGAACGGTGGAGCCGCAAGCGGACCTTCGTGCGCGCGCTCGAGGGGACCTACGGCGAGCTCATGCAGGAGCTGTTCTCTCAGCCGCGCGTCTACAAGATCCGCGAGAAAACGTGGAAAGGCGGACCCCAGAATTTCCATAAGAGCATCATCAATCCGCACTCGGTGAAGATCGCACAATCCATCGAGTCGCACGTCGACGCGTTCGCGCCGGGCGGGCACGGTCAGAAGCACGGGCACATGAACAGCGCCGTGTTTTTCGTGCTCAAAGGCAAAGGGCACGACGTTCACGACGGCGAACGCATCGACTGGGAAGCCGGCGACGCGCTGATCGTCGAAAACGCTTGCGTGCACCAGCACTTCTCGGACGACCCGGATGGGGAAACAATCGTGCTGATCATGAAGGCCAAGCCGCTGTTTCTATTTATGCATCTGATTTTTCAAAAAATGGTCGAATATCCGCCGACAGAGCCCGTGCCCGGGCAGGAGACGTACGCGCCGCCGGAATCCCTTTAGGCGATATGAGAGTCTGTATCGTTGCATTCGTGAGTCTCGTAGCAATCGCTACGCTGCAGCCGCTCGCGCGCGCCGATGAGATCTCGGACTTCTACGAGGGGCGCGAGCTGCGGCTTCTGATCGGCTACAGCGCGGGCGGCGGTTACGACACCTACGCGCGGTTGCTGGCCCGACATCTCGGCCGCCACGTGCCGGGCAGCCCGACCGTCGTGCCGCAGAACATGCCCGGCGCAGCCAGCTTGAGGCTTGCAAACTACCTGTTCAACGTTGCACCGCAAGACGGCAGCGTTATCGGCATCGTGGCGCGCGGCATGGCCATGGAACCGCTGCTGTCCGCGCGCGGCACGCGCTTTGCAGCGAACGAGTTCTCCTGGCTGGGTAGCCTCAATAACGAAGTCAGTGTCTGCGCGTCCTGGCATACGTCGGACGTCAAGACGATGCAGGATCTCATGGAGCGAGAGCTCATCGTTGGCGGCATCGGCTCGGCTTCGGGTACGGATGTGTTTCCACTCGTCGTCAGAAATCTGCTCGGCGGCAGGATTCGACTGATTACGGGCTACCCGGGCGGCAACGACATACTGCTGGCGATGGAGCGCGGCGAGGTCGACGGGCGCTGCGGCTGGTCCTGGTCGACGGTGCAGGCGACACGGCCCGACTGGATCGCCGAGGGCCGGCTCAACATGCTCGTTCAGTTTGCGCTCGAGAAGCATCCGGATCTGCCCGATGTGCCGCTCGTAACCGAGCTCGCAGGCAGCGAGGACGAGCGCATGGCGCTCGAGCTGATCTTCGCTCGCCAGGTCATGGGCCGGCCGTTTCTCGCGCCGCCCGGTATTCCGCCCGAGAGACTCGAGGCGCTGCGGCGGGCTTTCGACGCGACGGCGAATGACCCGGCATTTCGCATGGAAGCCGAGCGCATGCAGCTCGAGCTCAACCCAGTCAGCGGTGAAGAGATCGATGCGCTGATCGAGCGCGTCTACGGCGCGTCCGAGAACGCGATTCGGCTCGCAACCGAGGCGATCCGCAACGCCGGCGGAGGTAACTAGACGTTGCGCGTGCGGTTGTCGGCCACGGAGTAGTCCGGATACCAGCTGAGCTCCGCACCGGCCCCGAGCGTGCGCGTGCGAACGTCGAGCATGAACGGCCGCCCGTCCCTGAGCGTGCGCAGGCCCTCGGTGATCGCCGGCTCGAGCTCGTCGCTGTGGGAGACGATGGCCCCGGGGATGTCGTAGGCTGAGGCGAGCTTCGTGAAATCGACGTCGGGATCCCCGAGATACGAAACGTAGTCGCGGTTCGCGCGCCCGGCACGGCCGCCGCGGTTGAAAATCTGCCAGCGCGTCTCCTCGTAGCTGCGGTTGTTCGTCACGACCGTCATGACCGGAATGTCGTAGCGCGACATCGTCCATAACGAGTCGGTCTGCCCGAACAGGAAGCCACCGTCGCCTTGCAACGAGACGACCTGCCGATCGGGCAACGCGAGCTTCACGCCGGCTGAAGCGCCAACACCCCAGCCGAGCGATCGCCCCTCGGTCCGACCGATTTTCATCTTTGCGTCATCGCCGAACGAGAAATAGCCGAGCGTCTTCTGCTCGGTGCCGAGCTCCTCGACGACGACGGCATCGGGTTCGAGCTGTCGGTTCAACTCGACCATCAGGCGCTGCCAGGGCACGGGTGAGCCGCCGACACGCCGGCCGGCCTCGACGCGCGCAGCGCGTACCTGTGCCGTGTGGGCCGCGCATGCGGCGCGGCGCCCGGCCGTGCGCCGTTCGATCTGACGTGGCGTCGCAAGGGAATTCACGGCATCGATGAGCGCGCGCGCTACCTC
>JBFJXA010000198.1:0-2682 GCA_041623375.1 Gammaproteobacteria bacterium
CAGCCCGCTCATGGTTGCCGCTACTCGACAATCTTCCTCCGGTTTACTGGCCGCGGATGAACCCGCACCCTTCGAGGTCCTCGAGGTCGACTCTCCGCGGCCGATCGTCCTCGCGTGCGATCATGCCAGCAACCGCGTTCCCCGCGCGCCGACCGGAGCTCGGGCAGCTCTGACACGGGCCGCGGCCCCGCAACGTAATAGCCCTGGACATAGCCGATGCCGAGCTGCCCGAGGCGTTTCATGACTTCCTCGCTCTCCACGCGCTCTGCAATGGTTTTGATTTCCAGTGCCGATGCCATGCGGGCGATCGCCTCGACAACGGTGTGATCCGCCGAGTCTCGGTTCACATTGCGAATGAAGCTGCCGTCGATTTTCAGATAGTCGACAGGCAAATTCTTGAGATAGGTCAGCGACGACAACCCGCTGCCGAAGTCGTCGAGCGCGAACTTGCAGCCCTGCGCCCTGAGCGTCTTCATGCAGTGCACGACGTGAGACATATTTGCGATGGCCGCCGTTTCCGTGATTTCGAAGCACAACGCATTCTCGGGCAAGCGTGCATCGCCGAGCTGCTCCAGCATGTACTCGAGAAATCTCGCATCGTTGAGTGTCGTACCCGATAGATTCACTGCAAGCGTATAGAGCGACGATTCATTTTCATTGCGATAGATCAGATGGTCGAAAACCTGGTCGATGACCCATCGGTCCAGGCTCGGCATGAGATTGTAGCGCTCTGCTGCCGGGATGAACGCGTTCGGCGGCACGTAATCGCCTGTCTCCGTGCGCATTCTCAGCAGCAGCTCATACTTCGGGACCGTGTCGACGTTATCTGCAATCGGGACGATCGGCTGGAAAAAGAGCTCGAACCGATCCTCGTCGCGCGCTCGATTGATGCGTGCGACCCATTGCATCTCCCGATGGCGCTCAGCCGCATCGCCTTCCTGATAAACATGAATTCGGTTGCGCCCGAGATCTTTAGCGACGTAGCAAGCCACGTCCGCCTGGCTCAGCAACTCGTTGATGCTTTGGTTTTCTTCTCCGAGCTCGACGATACCGATGCTAACCCCAACATGCAGATTGCTATCGCGCCAGGCGAAGCGAAACTTCGAGATCGCCTCGCGCAGACCTTCGCCTATCCGCACGGCCTCTGCGAGCGTGCAGTTCACGAGCAGCACGGCGAACTCGTCACCACCGAGCCGCCCGAGCACATCGCTGCCGCGTACCTGCGTCTGCAGAAGGTCCCCGAGCTGACGCAGCAGGAGGTCGCCCGCGGTATGCCCGCACGTGTCGTTGACGACCTTGAACTGGTCGAGATCCATGTAAAGCAGCACGTGGGCCGACGTCTCCTCGCGGCTCGTTTGCTCCAACGCGTCCGTCAGTCGTTCCTCGAAAGCGCGTCGATTGATGAGTCCGGTCAGGGAGTCGTGGCTTGCCTGATACGAGAGCTTGTGATGCAGCTGGCGCGCGTGATGAACGTCATGGAATACCATAACGGCCCCGAGCACTTCGCCACGCGAATCCTGAATCGGCGCGGCGGAATCCTGGATCGCGATCTGGCCGCCGCTCTCGGTCCGCAACGCGACGTTGTCCGATAAACCGACGACACGGCCCTCGCGCAACGCACGTCGTACGGGGTTCGTAACGGGCTCTCCTGTCTGATCGTCGACGAGAGAAATGATCTTCTCGATCGGCTGGCCTTGCGCGCGACGGCGCTCCCAACCCGACAGTTCCTCGGCCGCGGGATTCAGGTAGTCGACATTGCCTTGCGCATCGGTCGTAATGACGGCGTCGCCGATCGACTGCAGGGTCACCTGGGCGCGTTCCTTTTCTTTAAATAACGCGCTCTCGGCGAGCTTGCGCTGCGTGATGTCGGTCAGCGTGCCTTCGTAGTAGAGCACCTCGCCGCTGCGGTCGCTGACTGCTCTGGAGTTTTCGAGCACGAGGATGAGCTTGCCGTCTTTGCGCCGCATCGGATACTCGAAGTTGCGCACGCGTCCGTTGGCTTTCATCTCGGCCAGCAGCTTCTCGCGCGCAGCGTGATTGGAATGATGCTCGAGCGCGCTGCCGCCCCGCTCGAGCGCCGCAAAATCGTCATAGCCGAGCATCGCGACGAGCGCGGGATTGGCCGAAAGCCATTTCCCATCCGGCGCGACCTGAAAAACCCCGTCGACGACGTTGTCGAACAGCTCCCGAAACCGTCGCTCACTGACTTTGAGCTCATCCGCATCGCGCACGCGTCTGATTGCGATGCCTGCGAGCTGGCACATGCGCTTGACGAGCCCGAGCTCGGCGGGAGCGGGACTGTGAACGGACTTAAAATACATCGCCAGCGTACCCTCGACACGGCCGTCGCTGATCGAAATCGGGCTCGACACGCACGCGCGAATGCGGCTTTTTCTTGCCGGCTCGAGCAAGGGCCCACAAAGACTGTCGGTCTCGATATCCCGAACGACGATTTGGCGGGCCATCGCAGCAGCGGAGGCGCATGCGCCGAGACCGACTCCGATCTCGATCTCGTGGAGATACGCCCGCATTCGATCCCCCAGACCTGCCGATGCGGCGAGCTGGAGCGATGTGCCGCCGGGGCACGCTAACATGAGCGCAACACATGCCCCCGGGTAGATTGCCTCGACGACCTCGACGACGGCGAGCACGGTTTCATCGAGCGGCCGGTTCGACGCGACG
>JBFJXA010000199.1:0-2680 GCA_041623375.1 Gammaproteobacteria bacterium
GATGCCGGCATGGATGAGGCAGTTCATCGCACGTTCGGCATGGGCAGCGTGGAGCCCTATTGGCCGGAACGCAACGCTGCCGTTCAGGAAGCGTTGATGGCCGCCAGTCTCGTCGTCATTACGCACGAGCACGGCGATCATGTCGCTGGCGTCGTGCGCTCCCCCAATCGTAGAGCCATCGCGGCGCATACGATGCTCACGAAGGCGCAGGTCGAGACGCTCGTGCTCGCGCCGCAATCACCGCTGATCAGGCTGACGCCCGCGCAGGCCGCGGACTATCTCGTCGTCGACTACGCGCGTTTTTTTCCGGTCGCGCCCGGCGTCGTGCTCGTCAAGGCGCCGGGCCATACGCCCGGCCACCAGATGGTCTTCGTGCGACTCGCCTCGGGTACCGAGTTTCTGCTCAGCGCCGACGTGACCTGGGCACTCGACGGAATCGACGGGATCACGCAGCGGCCGCAGACGACGAGCGACCGGATACGCGAGGACCGGGACGCGCTCCAATATCAGATTCGCTGGCTCAAAGCTGTGCTAACGGCGAGCAATGTCGTCATCGTGCCGAGCCACGACGCGGTCCATCTGGCCGACCTCGAGCAGCGCATGCTCATAACGGAGGGACTCGTCCTCGATTGACGCTCGAGCAAGTGCGAAGCGGTTTTTTGGCTTCGGCTCTGGCGTTTCAGGCGCCCATCTCGAAGCCGGCGTCCGCGAGCGCGGTTACGAGTGCGCGCTGTTGCTCCGCGTCGAGCGGCTGTAGCGGCGGGCGCACCGTGCGCCATTCCGGCTTGGCATAGAACTCTG
This sequence comes from Gammaproteobacteria bacterium, assembly GCA_041623375.1. Lineage (GTDB taxonomy): Bacteria > Pseudomonadota > Gammaproteobacteria > Steroidobacterales > Rariloculaceae > JAHEEM01. The sequence goes on from JBFJXA010000199.1 coordinate 802, forward strand.
CGGCAACGGCCTTGAGTGCCGGGATGGTCGGATAGATCTCGTACGTTCGGCGTGTCGTCGTAATGCGCGCTTGCAGTTCCTCGGCGCCGTCCTTTTGCCAGTCCGCGAAGAGCTGGCGAATCTGCGCCGGATTGATGTTGGCCGTCGCCGTAATCGACCCGGCACCGCCGTGGCGCATCGTCTCGAGCAAAAAGACTTCCGATCCGCAGAACGTGGCCAGTGACGGATACTCACGCAATACGGCTGAGGTGTTCTCCCAGTCACCCGAGCTGTCCTTGATCCCGACGACTGTCTCGGGGTAGGCGGCCAGCAACCGGCCAATGAGCCCGAGGGACAATCCGACCTGCGCGACGGGCGGGATGTGGTAGAGGTAAATGCTCAGAGTCGTATCGCCGACACGCTCGATGACCTCGGCGTAGCTCGCGAAAAGGCCGTCGTCGCTGACGGCCTTGTAGTAGAACGGCGGCAGCATGAGCACGCCGCGGCAGCCGTGCTCGGCCGCGTGGCGGGTCAGTCGGACGGTGTCACTGAGCGCGCACATGCCCGTGCCCGGCATGAGCTTCTCTGCGGGAATACCGTTCTCGAGCAGATGTTCGAGCAGATTCATACGTTCGTCGAGGCCGAGTGAGTTCGCCTCGCTCGTCGTCCCGAAGACGGCGATCCCATCGACACCTTGCTTGAGTAACCAGCGGCAGTGTGCCAGCAATGCCTCGGCGTCAGGATCGAGATCACGGTTGAACGGCGTCAGTGCCGGAACGAGAACGCCGCTGAAGGTTCTTGAAGTCATGCGTGGTTCCTGAAAGTCAAAAGTCGTATAGCTCGGCGGCGTTGTCGACGAGAATGCGCCGTGCAATATCCGCATTGCCCGACCAGGTGAAAAACAGGTCGAGCAGTTGTCCGTCGTTCGGCATCGGGGTCTTGACCATGACGTGCGGCCAGTCGGAACCCCAGAGTAAACGCTCGGGCGCTGTACGAATCAACGCCTGCGCGAATGGGTGCACGGCTGCGTACGGGAATGACTCGCGCGTCAGACGGTACGGTCCCGTCAGCTTGACCCAGCAGCGCTTGGCCTCAAGCAGGCGTAGCAGTGCCGCAAAACCGGGATCGTCGGTCTCGGCCCCGGGTCTCAGATAACCGAGGTGGCCGAAGACGAGATCGACGGGTAGGCCGGCGAGCTGGACGTCGAGTTGCGGATGATCGTCCGCGTGCACCAGCAGCTCGATATGCCAGCCGAGCGGCGCGATCCGTTCGGCGAGCGCGCGAATCTCATCGATGGGCAATGCGCGGCTTTGCTCGGCTGTATCGACGAGATTGAGCCTGAGACCGCGGACGCCAGCCTCGTGCAGCGTTTGCAGCGCGGGCTCGTCGGCATCGTCACCGACGACCGCGACGCCGCGGCACGGCAACGGGCTGGCTCGCATGGCCTCGAGCATGGCCGAATTATCAGTGCCGTAGATGCTCGGCTGGACGAACACGATGCGGCCGATGCCGAGCTTGCGAGTCAGCTCCGTATAGCTCGGCAGAAGCGCATCCGGTGGTGTGTAAATGCGTTCCGGCGAGTATGTGAAACGTGATTCCGGGCCACAGATGTGCATGTGCGTGTCACACGCAAGGTCCGGCACGGTATGCCTCGGCGACTGCGGACGCGGGTCAGGCGGCGCGCATAGCGGCGCGCTTTCGGATGCCGGCATGATTAATCTCGACTCGATGATCCGGGGCGAGGCGACTGGGAGGCCGAATTTTAGAGCACGAGCACGTCGGTTCCTAGCTCACCGGCGGCCCGACCGTGTTGGGCTCGTCGCTGGGCTGCGCCGCGCTTGCGCACGAACGCCTCATCCGGCGTCAAGCCGCAGTCACCGTCGGTGCTATACTCGCGCCC
>JBFJXA010000200.1:0-2653 GCA_041623375.1 Gammaproteobacteria bacterium
CCAATTCCGCCACTTTCGCCAGCTGCCCTCGTAGCGGCACATTATAAACGACTCCCCGGTGCCCCAGGTGTGTCCGTGCACCGTCACCTCAGTCGATGGCGAGCCCGAGCTGCCAGGCCATGAAAGCGACCTGATCGGCGGCATCGCGCACGCGCAGCTCGAGCGGCTTGCCCTGCCCGTGGCCCGCGCTGCGATCGACCCAGAGTAAAATCGGGTCTTCCTCGGGATCGCTGCTCGAGGCAGCCTGCAGAGCCGCGGCCATCTTACGCGCGTGCAGCGGATGCACACGCGTATCGTTCTCGCCCGCCGTAAGCAACACGGCCGGATACGGCGTGCCTGCCTCGACGTGCTGGTAGGGCGAATAGGCCTGAATAAACTCGAATTGCGCCGGGTCCTCTGCGCTACCGTACTCGGGGACCCAGTAACGGGCCATGAGGAAATGCTGGTAGCGAATCATGTCGAGCAGCGGCACGGCAACGATTGCCGCGGCTGCGAGTGCCGGGCGCTGCGTGATGGCAACGCCGGTCAAAAGACCGCCGTTGGAACCGCCACGAATCCCGAGTCGCTCGCTGCGCGTGTAACCGTTCTCGATGAGCCACTCGGCTGCTGCATAGAAGTCGTCGAATACGTTTTGCTTGTTCTCGAGCATGCCGGCTCGATGCCAGTCGGCACCGTACTCGCCGCCGCCGCGCAGATTCGCGATGGCGTAAACGCCGCCGCGACTGACCCACGGCAGCCACATCTCCGAAAATGCCGGCGTCAACGAGATGTCGAAGCCGCCGTAGCCGTAGAGCACGGTCGGGTTGTTGCCGTCGAGCTCGAGATCGGCCGCGTGAAGCAGAAACATCGGCACGCGCGTGCCGTCGGCAGAGGTGAAGAAGACCTGCCGGACCGTCAATTGGTCCGTCGAAACCGGTAGCTCCGGCCGGCGCCAGAGCGCCAGCTCCCCGGTCTCGAGATCGACGCGATAGATCGCTTCGGGCTCACTGAAGCTCTCGAAGCGCAACCACGCGATCTGCCGTTGCGGATGGGTCAGAACAGAGGCGCTGCCGATGCCGGGTAGATCCAACGGCCCCAGCGATTCGCCTTCGCGGTCGAATACCTCGATGCGCGTGTAGGCATCGGCGAGATAGTCGACGACGATACGATCCGCCGCTGCGTAGATCCCGTCGATGACGGCGTCTTCTCTGGCGGCAATGATTTCGGTGAACTGCGCCGGCGCCGCGGAGGCGAGATCGAACGCGAGCACGCGCTTGCTCGAGGCACCGTAGGTCGTAAGCGCGAAAAAAGTGTCGTCTTCGATAAACCCTGACGTCAGTGCGTCCTCACCGACGAGCAGGTCGATTCGCTCGAGCTCGCCACTCGCCCGCCAGGCATCGAGATCATAGAACCACACGTCGTTCGAATCGGTGCCCGTGAAGTAATAGATGACCAACCAGCGCCCGTCGCCCGAGACGATCGGATAGGGCCCCCAGGTCGTTGCGAGCTCGCCGTCCGTGTACTGCTCGAACAGGATCGGATCGCGACTCGGGTGGCGGCCGACGCGGTGTAGTGTGATCTGCCCGGCGTACGGATTGCCTGCCTCCGAGAGCCTGCGAACGACGAAATGGCGATTATCGTCCAGCCAGTCTACGGCGCCGACACGGCCGTCGATCTCATCGGCGAGCCATTCGCCGGTTGCGGTCTCGAGAATCTGCGCGACCGTCTGCTCGTCGCCGGCTCTATAGGTACCGAACGCGACGAAGCGTCCGTCGGGGCTCGGCCTGTACCAGGCGAGCGCGAGCAGCCCCGTGGGGTCGAGCGCATTGACGTCGAGCAGCACCCTGGCTTCGCCACCGCGCTCCGGTTCGACGTAGAGCACAGGCTGAGCTTGCGAGCCGCGGCGCAGCGTATAGAACAGCCAGTCGCCGGCCATGCGCGGCGTGCCATAGCTGTCGAGCGAGAGCAGCTCCGTGAGCTCGGCCTCGATAGCGGCACGGCCGTCGAGCCCGTCGAGCACCTCACGCGTATAGGCATTTTGCGCATCGGTCCAGGCACTGACCTCGGCGTCGAGCTCGGCATCTTCACCCGGCAGTTCCGGCGCGTCGCTGCCCTCGAGCCAGAGATAGGGATCTGTCAACGTCCGCCCATGGAGCTCGTAGCTGAACGGCCGCTCGTCCGTGGCCGGGGGTGCTGCTTGAACGGACGTCGTCATGGTCATGAGGCTGCTGAGAGTGAGAAGGCAAAGACCTCTATTGGACATTTATCGCTCCTGTTTCGCTCGCGGTCGACGCACGGCGCTTGGCGCCGAGTCGACGCGTGCTTCGCGCGACAGCTTATCGCCGATCGAGCCCCTTCTGCGCGAGAAACTCTGACAACAAATCCGCAATCTCGACGTTGTTCGAGTCGAGCATTGGGAAGTGCGTATTACCGGTGATCCCGATATCCGGCAGCAGGAGGTTCTGCGCATCGCCGCCGTGACGATTGATTGCGTCCACCATGAGCGCGGCGCGTAAGACGTTGCGGCGCCGGAAATCCAGCGTTGCAAGCGGGCCGACATGGCTCGCGTCGAGCTCGGTGGGTATGTAATCCCCCCATACGATCTGCACGGGGAAGCGCGTCAGCGCGAGAAACTCAGCCAGCGGCACCTCTCGCCCCGGACTCTGCATGCGTC
>JBFJXA010000201.1:0-2561 GCA_041623375.1 Gammaproteobacteria bacterium
ACGTGCAAGTCATCGTCTACACGGAGTGGAGCGGGCGCAGCCCGGATCTCGTCGAAGATCAGATTACCTACCCATTGACGACGACCTTGCTCGCAGCGCCCGGCGTTCGATTCGTGCGCGGGCAGAGCTTCATGGGATTATCGTTTGTTTACGCGATCTTCGAGGACGGCACGGACATCTACTGGGCGCGATCGCGTGTGCTCGAATACTTGAGTTCCGCCGCGGCCGAGCTCCCGGCCGGCGTAACACCGACACTCGGGCCCGACGCGACGGGTGTCGGATGGGTCTATCAATATGCGCTCGTTGACGAGTCCGGCGGATCGAGTCTCGCGGACCTGCGCTCTTTGCAGGATTTCACGCTCAAGTATGCGCTCGAGTCCGTGGAAGGCGTTGCCGAAGTTGCCTCGATCGGCGGCTACGAGAAGGAATATCAAGTCAACGTCGATCCGAACAAGCTCGCCGCCTTCGGCATTCCACTGCAGCGCGTCGCCGCAGCAATCCGTGCTTCCAATAACGACGTCGGCGGCCGAGTGATCGAGATTGCGGGGCACGAGCAATTCATCCGCGGCCGCGGCTACGTGAGCTCGACCGGGGACCTCGAATCGGTCGTGCTCGCCGTCGCCGAGGGCGGTGTGCCCGTGACCGTGCGCGATGTCGGCACCGTGACCTTGGGCCCTGCGATGCAACGCGGTCAGGCCGAGCTCGACGGTAAGGGCCTCACAGTCGGTGGCATCGTCGTCATGCGCTTCGGTGAGAACGCGCTTGCGGTCATCGATCGCGTGAAGCAACGCATCGAGACATTGAGGCCCGGTCTGCCAGACGGCCTCGACATCGTGCCGGTCTACGACCGTTCTGATCTGATCCTCGCGGCCGTCGAGACGCTTACACGCACGCTCGTCGAGGAAATGCTGATCGTATCGCTCGTGATAATCGTGTTTCTACTGCACGTGCGATCAACCCTGATCGTCGCGCTGACCTTGCCCGTCGCCGTGCTGCTCGCGTTCATTCCGATGAACGCGCAAGGCCTCACGGCGAACGTCATGTCACTCGGCGGCATCGCCGTGGCGATCGGCGCGATGGTCGATGCGGCGATCGTCATGATAGAGAACGTTCACAAGCGCCTGGCTGAAGCCTCGGAACCCCAGTCGCGCGTTCAGATCGTCATCGATGCGATGCAGGAGGTAGGGCCGAGCATCTTTTTCTCGTTATTGATCATCACCGTGTCGTTTCTGCCGGTGTTCGCGCTTCAAGGCACGGAGGGGCGGCTGTTTACGCCGCTCGCGTACACTAAAACCTACTCGATGGCGTTTGCGGCGCTGCTCTCCGTCACGCTCGTGCCGGCACTCGCCGTTTGGTTGATTCGCGGGCGCATCTTCGCCGAGCACAATGTGTTGACACGCGCATTGATCGCGCTGTACCGGCCCGTGGTTGCGCTCGCCGTGCGTGGGCGCTGGGTCGTCGTTGCCGGCGCCGCGCTGCTGCTCATCGTCACCGTGCCTGCCCTGCGCTCCCTCGGCAACGAGTTCATGCCGCCGCTCAACGAAGGCACGATTCTCTATATGCCGACGTCGTTGCCCGGCATGTCGATCACCGAGGCGACCCAGGTGCTGCAGACGATGGATGCTGCGCTGATCCAATTCCCCGAGGTCGAGCGCGTGTTCGGCAAGGTCGGGCGCTCGACGAGCCCCACCGACCCCGCGCCGCTGTCGATGATCGAGACGGTCGTGACGCTGAAACCCCAGGACGAATGGCGTGAGGGAATGACGTGGAACGAGCTGATCGGCGAGATGGATCGCACGATCCGGATTCCCGGCATGTCCAACATCTTCTGGATGCCGATCCAAACGCGGACCGAAATGCTCGCGACGGGCATACGCTCATCGTTGGGCATCAAAGTGTTCGGCGCCAACCTCGAGACGATCGAGCGCACGGCCGTCGAGATCGAGCGCGCGCTGCAGGAGGATCCTCGGACGGCGCCGCATACGCGCAGCGCGTTCGCTGAACGGACGACGGGCGGCTACTTTCTCGATTTCGACGTCAATCGTGAAGCCGCGGCGCGATTCGGTCTCACCGTTGAGGACATCGAGACCGTCGTGCTCGCCGCCGTTGGCGGTATGCCGGTTTCGGAGACTGTCGAAGGGCGTGAGCGCTACACGATCTTGCTGCGGTACTCACGCGACTACCGCGATAGTCTCGAGGCGCTCGAACGCGTGTTGATTCCAACGCCGACGGGCGCGCAAATCCCGGTCACGCAGGTGGCCGACATCGTCTTTCGCACAGGTCCGCCGATGGTGCGCAGCGAGGACGGCCAAATCGTGGGGTTCGTGTTCGTGGACGTGCGCGAAGGGATCGGTATCGCCGACTACGTCGATCTGAGCCGGGCCGTCGTCGCCGATCGCGTGGCGATTCCCGACGGCTATCGGCTCGCCTGGGCCGGGCAGTTCGAGTATGTCGAACGCGCCAGAGCCCGGCTGCAGGTGCTCGTGCCGGCCGCGCTGCTGCTCATTTTCACGATGCTGTATCTGCATCGGGGCCGCCTCACGGAAACGCTGATCATCATG
>JBFJXA010000202.1:0-2434 GCA_041623375.1 Gammaproteobacteria bacterium
CTGGGCTACAAGCCGACCGAGGCTGTTAGGATGCTCAAGGATTTGGACACTGCGCGCCTCGGTGCGGAGGGGTTGATTCGCGAGGCGCTCAAGCGCGTGCATGAGCGCTAGCGCTACCGGGAACGAACGCATATGACTGAAGAAGCGCGACTGGTTGCGGGTACGGAGTCGAAGGACGATGAGTTCTTCGATCGGGCCGTGCGCCCGAAGCGTCTGGAGGAATACGTCGGTCAGTCACGCGTGAAGAGTCAGATGCAGATCTTCATTACGGCCGCACGCAATCGCAGCGAGGCCCTGGATCACACGTTGATTTTCGGGCCGCCGGGTCTGGGCAAGACTACGCTTGCGCACATCGTTGCCAACGAGCTCGACGTCAATCTCCGTCAGACCTCCGGTCCCGTGCTCGAGCGTCCCGGCGATCTCGCGGCTATTCTGACGAACCTCGAGGCCAACGACGTCCTGTTCGTCGATGAGATTCACCGCTTGAGCCCGATCGTCGAGGAAGTGCTGTATCCGGCCATGGAGGATTTTCAGCTCGACATCATGATCGGCGAGGGGCCCGGTGCGCGCTCGATCAAGTTGGAGCTGCCGCCGTTCACGCTCGTCGGGGCGACGACGCGCGCGGGCTTGTTGACGTCACCACTGCGAGATCGTTTCGGGATCGTGCAACGCCTGGAATTTTACTCGCCGGACGAGCTTGCGCAGATCGTAACGAGAACGGCCTCGATACTCGGGCTCCAAGCCGATCGGGCGGGTGCGCGAGAGATCGCGTCGCGCTCGCGTGGCACGCCGCGTATCGCGAATCGATTGCTGCGCCGGGTTCGCGACTATGCGGAGGTCGAAGCGCAGGGGCACGTCGATCAGTCGGTCGCGCGCGCAGCCATGGATATGCTCGAGGTCGATCCGCACGGTTTCGACACGATGGATAGAAAGTTTCTGCTGACGGTCATCGAGAAATTCGACGGTGGCCCCGTCGGTATCGAGAATCTCGCAGCAGCGATCGGCGAGGAGCGCGGCACGCTCGAGGATGTCATCGAGCCGTTTTTGATTCAGGAAGGATTTTTGCAGCGCACGGCGCGTGGCAGAGTCGCGACACGAACGGCTTTCGAGCATTTCGGCCTGGATGCAGCATTGGCGAGGCGCGGGACCGTCGGGCCCGGTCTATTCGACTGAGATCTGGCCGCCGGCAATGACTGAGTTCGTGTTACCCATACGTGTCTACCTGGAAGATACCGATGCCCAAGGTGTGGTTTACAACGCAAGCTATTTCAGATTTCTCGAGCGCGCACGCACGGAGTGGCTGCGCGCGAAAGGCGTCGAGCACAATACGTTGCGTGACGAAGAAGGACTCATTCTCGTGCTCGTAGGCACGCGAGTGAAATTTCGCCGTCCGGCGAAGCTCGACGATGAGCTATTCGTCAGTGCGACGCTCGCCGAGGTGACGGGCGCGCGATTCGTATTCGATCAAGCGATTCGACGCGGCACGCCGGACGGAGACGTCCTCTGCGACGGCATCGCGGAGGTGGCCTGCATGGATGCCGTGCAACGGAAGCCCCGACGTGTTCCCGGGGCGCTAATGAATGAGTTGAGTTGATGGACGTAGATATTTCGTTAGTGTCGCTGATTTTGGAGGCGAGCCTTCCCGTGCAGCTCGTCATGGTCTTGCTGCTAGTCGCATCGGTTGCATCCTGGGCCGTGATCATCGAGAAGAGCCGCATGCTCAAGCAATCCATCGATGCGGCTGATGCGTTCGAGTCGAGATTCTGGTCCGGCGGCGATCTGGCCTCGATGTATCGCGAGCTCGCCGGCGACAACACCCGCGCGTTCGGAATGGCCGGTATCTTCGAGGCGGGATTCCGCGAGTTCGGGCGCGTCAAAAAGCAGGCCGGCGCGACGGCGGATCACGTCATCGAAGGTGCGCGGCGCTCGATGCGTGTGTCTCAGATGCGTGAGGTCGATCGTCTCGAGAACAATCTGGCTTTTCTTGCGACGGTCGGATCCACGAGCCCATACGTCGGACTCTTTGGCACGGTTTGGGGAATCATGAACTCGTTTTTATCTCTGGCCAACGTGCAAAGTGCGACACTGGGCGTCGTTGCTCCCTATATCGCCGAAGCCCTCATCGCGACGGCGATGGGCCTGTTCGCGGCGATTCCTGCGGTCATCGCCTTCAACCGCTACGCCGACAAGGTCAGCCGGCTCGAGGTCCGTTTCGACACGTTTACGGAGGAGTTCTCGGCTATCCTGCAGCGGCATGCGGCGCAGGTTACGGGGCCTGCAGCATGAGCCGCGGTCGTCAACGGAAACTCATGGGCGAGATCAATGTCGTACCGTATATCGACGTCATGCTCGTTCTATTGATTATTTTCATGATTACCGCACCGCTGCTTACCCAGGGAATCAGTGTCGATCTGCCCCAGGCTGCGGCCGAGCC
>JBFJXA010000203.1:0-2343 GCA_041623375.1 Gammaproteobacteria bacterium
AAGTCATGAAACGCCTCGGGCAGCTCGGCATCGGCTATGTCCAGGGCTATTACGTTGCGGGGCCGCGGCCCGTGTCAGAGCTACCCGAGCTTCGGTCGGCGAGCCCTGACGAGGGCGACGCCTCCACCTGAGCTGGCACTTCCAGGAGTCGATTCGCTACACTGGCCGGCCTGCTCGTGTCACCCAGCCCGCTCATGGTTGCCGCTACTCGACAATCTTCCTCCGGTTTACTGGCCGCGGATGAACCCGCACCCTTCGAGGTCCTCGAGGTCGATTCTCCGCGGCCGATTGTCCTCGCGTGCGATCATGCCAGCAACCGCGTTCCCCGCGCGCTCGACGATCTCGGGCTCGCGAGCGAGCACCTGCAACAGCACATCGCCTGGGACATCGGTGCGGGTGCTGTGACGAAGCGCTTGTGTGAGCGACTCAAGGCGAAAGCCGTGCTCGGAAACTACTCCCGGCTCGTCGTCGACCTGAATCGGAATCTCGAGGACCCGTCGGCGTTCCCCGCGATCAGCGACGGCATACTCGTGCCCGGTAATCTCGGGCTCGACGTCGAGAAGCGAGCGGAACGCGCGCGGACGTTTTTCAAGCCCTATCACGAAGCGCTGCGCCGGCTGACCCGGGACTGCACACGCGACGACCGATCACCCGTGTTCGTCAGTATTCATAGCTTTACGCCGAAGCTGCATGGCGTGCGCCGTCCCTGGCACATCGGCGTGCTCTGGGACAAGGACCCGCGTCTGGCAATACCGTTCATGGAAGCGCTGCGCGGCTCCGGCGACATCGTCATCGGCGATAACGAGCCGTACTCCGGCCGCCATCCCGCCGATTTCACGATCGATCATCAAGCGGAGCCGCTCGGACTGGCGCACATTGGCATCGAAATCCGACAGGATCTCATCAACGATATCTCCGGCCAGGAGCGCTGGGGCAACGTGTTGGCCGACGCGCTCGAGTCCGTGTTGAACTGCGCAACGCTCTACCGCAGCCTCAGTGCGTGAGTGATACGGGCGTGCGAGAGCCGACGTTCACGCTGGGCATCGAGGAGGAGTACCTCCTCGTCGATCCGAGCTCTCGCGATCTCATTCAGACCTCGCCGCCGACGTTGCTCGAGCGCAGCGCCGAACGGTGCCACGGTCAGCAGGTTTCTCCCGAGCTCTTGCGCTCGCAGATTGAGATCGGCACGCGCGTCTGCAAGAACCTGACCGAGGCGCGCGAAGCGCTGACGAGCCTGCGCCGAACCATCATCGAGGTGTCTGCCGAGCATGGGCTCGGCCTGATCGCGGCTTCGACGCATCCGTTCGCGCACTGGGCGCAGCAAAAGCACACCGAGAAGGCACGCTACTCAGCTCTGTCGCAGGAGATGCAGGTTGCCGCGCGGCGCATGGTGATTTGCGGCATGCACGTTCATGTCGGTATCGAGGACGATGAGCTGCGCATCGATCTCATGAATCAATACAGCTATTTTCTGCCGCACATGCTCGCGCTGTCTTGCTCATCGCCGTTCTGGGAGGGGCGCGACACGGGATTGAAATCGTACCGGCTTACCGTGTTCGACGTGATTCCGCGCACGGGCTTACCCGAGCGTTTCGATAGCTTCGCCGATTATCAGCGCCACGTGCGCATCATGGTCGAGGCAGGCATCATCCCGGACTCGACGATGATCTGGTGGGACGTGCGACCGAGCGGCCGTTACCCGACGCTCGAGACGCGGATCATGGATGTCTGCACGAACGTCAACGACGCCTTGTGTCTGGCTGCGCTCGCTGTCTGTACGTTGCGGATGCTCTGGCGCCTGCGCAGCGGCAATAAGCGCTGGCGAATGTATTCGAACTTCCTGATCAATGAGAACCGCTGGCGTGCAATGCGGTACAGCACCGACCAGGGGCTCATCGATTTGGGGAGAGGCCGAATCATACCGTTCGCTCAGCTCATGGAAGAGCTGCTGGAGCTCATCCACGAGGACGCCGAAGTGCTCGGCTGCGTGAGAGAAATCGAGCACGTTCGACACATTCTCGCGCACGGCACGAGCGCACACCGTCAGCTCAGAGTGCACGCTCAGGCCCTCGAGGGCGGTGCGAGCGAACAAGAGGCCCTATGCGCGGTCGTCGACTACCTCATCGCCGAGACGGCCGAGGACACGGGTCCGGGCTGAGGTCGATCGGTCAATAGACCTCGCGCAGGTAGATTTGCCCGGCGTCACCTTTATACAGGCCGAATACGGCATGGCCCGACGGGTTCTCGTCTCCCGGTGCCGTCGCATCCCAGTCAAAGCGCAGCCAGCTCGGCACGGTCGCATCGATACGCACGCTACCCGTGTTGCCGAGCCCCGGCGCCGCC
>JBFJXA010000204.1:0-1755 GCA_041623375.1 Gammaproteobacteria bacterium
GACGTCGACGGCGATTCTCTCGTCGTCGGAGCCCGGGCTCAGCGAGTACGTGCCGGGCAGATCGATGAGGTCGACGACGCTGTTGTCGAGCTGCAGCCGGCCGATGCGCTTTTCGACCGTCACGCCGGGATAGTTTGCGGTTTTCTGACGAAGGCCCGTCAGCCGGTTGAAGACGGTGCTCTTACCCGAATTCGGGTTGCCGATGAGCGCGATCGTCTTACCGCGCGACACCGTGACCGACTCGAGTGGGATCGATACGCTAACCATTCCCGTCAAGCAGGGTCACATCGAAATGCCGGCCATCCTCGCGGCGCAGCGATACGGCACCGCCGAACAGCCGGTACTCCAGTGGATCGCCGCCGAGAGAAGCGCCGAGACATTCGAGCTCCGCGCCTTCGACGAGGCCCATGATCATGAGCCGTTGCACACTCGGTGGCTCGGCACGAACCGACGTAATACGCGCACGGTCACCTTTCTCGAGATCGGCCAGAGTCATGGCATGAGCTCGGTCGTTTCGGTGAGGCCGTCAACGCCGTCGCGAGCACGGAATGCTGCGCGTGCTCAGAGCCCCCGATACAGCCGCTCGTCGTAAAGCGCGCCGATCCGCGGATACGCCTCGGTGCGGAAGCGTCGAGCCGCTGCGGATCCCACGTGCGCGATGCGGTGCTCGGCGCTCGCCCAGGCCTCGAACTGCGTCATGTGATTGCGGCGATTGTTTTGCGTGATGATCCCGATGTCGATCGCCCCCGGCGCCTCACGGCTCGCTGTGACGAACGCCTCGAGGACTGCCAGGCCTTCCTCGAGCGCCGGCGGAATGAAATCGACGTGCGTGATTGCATAGATCTGACCGTCATCGCCGGTGGCAGACGTCCCCATGATTCCATAGCTCGGTCGCTCGTCGTACGGGCTGTAGAGCAGGGGCTCGAGCGCGCTGCGGAATGAGCGCGTATGCGCGGCGGCCGAGTTGCGGTCGCGAGCTTCCTGCGACTCCCACGCGTCGAGAATGACAAAATGATTGGGCCTTCCGATTCGCTGCATGATTTGAAACCGGAGATTGCCTGCCGCAGCGCGGCTCGCGTCCCGCTGGGCGCGCAGCAACTCTATCGTTCGCTCGGTCGACGACGGTGTGACCTCGATATAGGACACGGCGAATGCCGCTCCCTGGTCTTGCGCCCAAGCGGGTAGAACGAAGGCGACAGACAGGACCAGTGCGCTCAGCACGAGCTTGAAGCTATTCAGCATGGCGGACCACCTCAGTGGGTTCTTATCATTGGTTGATCGCCGATTCTAACGAACCCGGAGAGCTCGTGGCGAGCGTTGTCGGAGGAGGCTGCGAGGCGACCAGTCCGTCTCGTCCTCGAGGAAGCTCTCGAAGCTGGAAAAGTCCAGGTAATCGCCCGAGCGGCTGATCTCGCTGAGCGCCGAGGACGCCGGTGCGCGGCGACAATACGGCGTTTCGGCGACCCAGGGCCCGGCCAGCGCGATCGGATCCTCCATCGTGATGTCTATTTCGAGGTTTAGATTGTCCACGAGCCGGAAGACTTCCGTGACCTAGAACTGATCGCTGTGCTCGTAGCCCGAACGATCCATCCATGTGCGTTCGTCGATGCCGACCGTCGGACACGACGAGAGTCGTGTCGTCGACCCACTCGCCTACGGAGTTGCCAAGCCATGGCATCGCAGGGTCTTCGGGGTTGTCGCGCCCGTCCGCGTAGATGCGGCGAAGCGTGTGGTCGTACTCGAAAAGCACGATCA
>JBFJXA010000205.1:0-1699 GCA_041623375.1 Gammaproteobacteria bacterium
GTGCCACAGATCGATGCCCGACGCACCTCGATGAGCACGTCATTGGGCCCGGCGACGGGCTCGGGAACGTCTTCGAGCCAGATCCCCGGCTCCGCGCGGCTCTTGACGAGCGCTTTCATGTCGCCAACGCGCCGATGAGTCCCAGCTCCGAGCCGGCCGTGCGAAACGCCCCGATGGCTCTGTCGAGATGTTCTCGTTCGTGCGCCGCGGAGACCTGAAGCCTGATCCGCGCCTGCGCGAGCGGCACGACGGGATAGGAAAAACCCGTGACGTAGATGCCGCGACCAAGCAGCGCCTCGGCCAGCTCGTGCGCAGCACGCGCATCACCGATCATGACCGGAATGATCGGATGCTCGCCGGGCAGCAGATCGAATCCTGCCTCGAGCAGACCGTTGCGAAGGTACGTCGCGTTCGCGAGCAGGCGCTTGCGAAGCTCCGCGCTCGACTCGATGAGATCGAGCACGGCCATCGAAGTCGCCGCGATCATCGGCGCAAGCGAGTTCGAGAACAGATACGGCCTCGAGCGCTGCCTGAGCCAGGCCACGATTTCCGCACGACCCGACGTGAAACCGCCCGACGCGCCCCCGAGCGCTTTACCGAGCGTGCTCGTGACGATGTCCACACGATCGGCGACGCCACAGTGCTCCGGCGTGCCGCGGCCGCCGTCGCCGAGCACACCCGTCGCGTGGGAGTCGTCGACCATGACGAGCGCGTCGTGACGGTCTGCGAGCTCGCAGATATCGGCAAGCCGGGCAACAGAGCCGTCCATCGAGAAAACGCCGTCGGTGACGATAAGCTTCACACGCGCGTCGTGTGCGGCCTCGAGCTGTGTTGCGAGATCGGCCATGTCGTTGTTGCGGTAGCGATGGCGCCTGGCTTTGCTGAGCCGGATGCCGTCAATGATGCTGGCGTGGTTGAGGGCGTCGCTGAATACGGCGTCGTCTTCGCCGAGCAGCGTTTCGAACAGACCGCCGTTGGCGTCGAAGCAGCTGCTGTACAGTATCGTGTCGTCGGTCCCGAGAAAGCCGGAGATACGTCGCTCGAGCTGCTTGTGCACGACCTGTGTGCCGCAGATGAAACGTACCGAGGCAAGCCCGTAGCCATATTCGTCGAGCGCCCGATGCGCCGTTTCGATCACATCGGGGTGACTCGCGAGCCCGAGATAGTTGTTGGCGCAAAAGTTGATGACCTCGGCATCGCCGAGACCCGCTACGCCAATCGCGGCGCGCTGCGGAGTCGTCAACTCGCGCTCTGCCTTGTAGAGGCCTGCGCCCTTGAGACTTTCGAGCTCATCGCGCAGGAAATCGAGAAAGCTCTGGTTCATCGCGTGCCGAGCAGTGTAGCACTGCCGTGCACTAGAGCTCCGCGGCGGACCTGCTCGCGCTCAGTCAGTCGGACGCTCGGTCAGTCGGATTCGGGCGCAGTGACAGCGCTGTGCCGTCGATATCGGGCGGCGACGCGACACCGAGAAGGGCTGCGAGCGTCGGCGCGATGTCTACGGTTCGGACATCGCCTCCATACTCGCCCGGGGTGATGCCTTCGCCGAGAAAGATCAGAGGGACGCGCGCATCGTAGGCGTACGGAGACCCGTGACTCGCACCGCGCCTCTCCGGCGAAATCAGATGGTTCTCGACTGGATGCACCATGACCGCGGGCGCACGACCAGGATAGAAACTGCGTCGGTAACGCCCGAGCCAAC